>JALQYN010000074.1 GCA_023254055.1 Polaribacter sp. | reverse complement strand
AATGATTTAATGAGCGAAAGAGCGATGTTTGTATTTTAATCTTTTAATTAAAAATAAATAAAAAATCCGAGCAATGCTCGGATTTTTTTTGATATCGTAATTCGTAATTTTCTTATTCGTAATTATTTTCCGTCTCTATCTACTTTAATTCGTTCAGGACGATTCGCTAATTCCCAAGCTAAGGCAAAGGCTAATTGTGCACGTTTCGCTAAAGCATCATATTCAATTTTATCTGGAGTGTCACTTGGTAAGTGATAATCCGCATGAATTCCGTTAAAGAAGAAAATTGCTGGAATTCCTTTTTTAGCAAAGTTATAATGGTCAGAACGGTAGTAAATTCTCTCAGGATCTTTTCTATCGTTGTATTTATAATCCAATTCTAATTTGGTGTATTTAGCATTAGCCTCTTCATTAATAGTGTGTAATTCACTACTTAATCTATCAGAACCGATAACATAAATATAATTATTAGTTCCAGGGTGAAGTGTATCTCTTCTTCCCACCATATCAATATTAATATCTGCAATAGTGTTGGCTAATGGAAATAAAGGATTTTCAGAATAATATCTTGAACCGTGTAAGCCGTGCTCTTCACCAGTAACATGTAAAAATAAGATAGAACGTTTTGGTCCATGTCCTTTTTTCTGTGCTTCTTTGAATGCTTGTGCAATTTCTAATAAAGCAACAGTTCCTGAACCGTCATCATCAGCTCCGTTGTAGATTTCTCCGTTTTTCATTCCAACGTGATCGTAATGAGCTGAAATAACTAAAACTTCATCTGGTTTTTCTGAACCTTTAATGAAAGCCCAAATGTTTTCTGAATCATTTAATTTAGGAGCAAATCCTTTTTTCATGAATTCAGAAGGTACTTTTTGATAAAAATCAGTCGCTCCAGGAGGAAAACTGATGCCCATTTTTTTGTATTCGTTAATTAAATACTCACCTGCTTTTTTTTGTCCAGGTTCTCCAGTGTTTCTACCTTGCATTTCATCACCTGCTACAATGTATAGGTGTTTACTTAGTTCAGGAGCCGTAATGGTGTTAATGTAAGTGCCTGCATCTGCTTTTGTAGCTACCTTTGTTGACGAACAACTCATCAAAATCAAAGATAAAACAGCACCTGAAAAAAATATTTTTTTCATAAAAAGTTTTTGTTGGTTTCTAATTCTAAAACAAATATAATTAGTTAGTAGCACAAATGATTTTTTTATTACACTTTGTAATAAATTTTAACAAAATTTGAAGATTAGTAAAGATTATTACAAATTTACAATCAGTAACTTTGCAGATAACAAGCATTTTATAATGAAATTAAACCTAAACGACACATTTAACAAACAACTTCAGTCTGATACTGATACTTCAAACACAAGACGACAAGTTTTTGGAGCTTGTTTTTCCTATGTAACACCTCGAGTTCCCAGCAATCCCAAATTACTTCATGTTGCTGATGAGGTAGCCAATTTAATTGGTTTGTCTAAGGAAGCGGTAACATCAGCTAAATTTTTAGACATAGTTTCTGGTGGTAAAGTGTATCCTGAAACCCAACCTTATGCTATGGCCTATGCCGGACACCAATTTGGAAACTGGGCAGGACAATTAGGTGATGGAAGGGCGATTAATTTGTTTGAAGTATTGCATAAAAATCAACGTTGGGCATTACAATTAAAAGGAGCAGGTGAAACACCTTATTCTAGAAATGCCGATGGTTTAGCGGTTTTGCGTTCTTCTATTCGTGAGCATTTGTGTAGTGAGGCGATGTTTCCGATATATCAATTACTAACTCCTTCAATTCGTCCTTCTTCTCGCCACCAACAATCGGTAAATCTCTCATTCTAAATCTGATTTCCATATTTTTATCTAACTCCTTTTTTAGTTTTTGGTGTTGCATTTCTGTATAAACG
>JALQYN010000056.1 GCA_023254055.1 Polaribacter sp. | reverse complement strand
TATTAATGGGTATTCCTTTGTTATTCGTAGAATGGAGTATGGGAAGATTTGGTGGAAAATACGGTCATCACAGTACGCCATTTATCTTAGACAGTATGGATAAAAGGAAATTTTGGAAATACATTGGTGTTTTCGGAATTTTTACCAATTTAGCGGTGGCAGCATATTATTGTTACCTAGAATCATGGACTTTAAGTTGGGTTTGGCATAGTATTTCAAGAACTTTTGCTGGACAATCTCAGGATGAAGTAGCTGGTTTTTTTAATAGTTATGTAGGATTAGAAATGCCTTTCGAAACTATTTTCTTTTGGTTAGTTTGTTTGTTGTTAAATACTTGGATTTTATCAAAAGGGTTAAGTGGAGGCGTTGAAAAAGTAGCAAAAGTGGGGATGCCATTATTGATTTTATTTGGTGTTTTCTTAGCAATTATGGCTTTTAATGTTGAAGCAGGTGTTGCTGGAGCTATCAACGATGCTTCAGTAGGATTAAATTTCTTATGGACACCCGATTTTTCAACTATTTGGTCTCCTAATATTTGGTTAGCAGCTGCAGGACAAATATTTTTTACACTTTCTGTAGGTATGGGTTCTATTCAATGTTATGCTTCTTATGTGAAGAAAAATGATGATATTGCTTTGAATGCTATGAGTGCAGGTTGGATGAATGAGTTTGTAGAGGTGGTTTTGGGTGCTGCAATCATTATTCCGATTTCTGTTGGGTATTTAGGTGTCGATAAAGTGTTAGAGATGACACAAACAGGTGGTTTAGGTTTAGGATTTAAAACATTACCATTTTTATTTGAACAATGGGGAACTGTTTTAGCAATTTTATGTGGAGTATGTTGGTTTGGTTTATTGTTTTTCGCTGGAATTACTTCTTCATTAGCAATGGGTACACCAGTAATGGGGTTCTTGAAAGATGAGTTCGGATGGAAACATAAAAATTCAGCTTGGGCTTTTGGAGGTTTAGTTTTCTTATTAGGTTTGCCAACAGTTTTATTTTTCAATTACGGAGTTTTTGACGAATACGATTACTGGGCAGGAACTTTTTCATTAGTTGTTTTTGCTTTCTTTGAAATTATACTTTTCGCATGGATTTTTGGTATGGATAAAGGTTGGAAAGAAATTACAACGGGTGCAGATATTAAAGTTCCTAGCGTATATAAATTTATTATTAAATATGTTACACCTTTATTTTTAGGAGTTGTCTTTTTCTCAAGTTTGCCTGGAGTATGGGATAAAATTATCAATAAAGATATTTATCAAAAAATTGCTACTACAACAGATCCTAAAGAATTAGAACTATTAAATGAAACAATTTTATTTGTGAACGCCTCAAGATTGTTACTGCTTTTAGTATTTTTGGGAATTTCATACTTAGTATTTGTTGCATATAAAAAACGTAAAAAAGAAGGGAGAATTTAATCATGAAAACAGAAGCTTTAATTACAATGCTTACAGCAGTTGGAACAGTAACAGCTGTTACGGGATATTTTTTCTACCTAGTACTTAGTACGCCGCCGAAACAAGAAGAGGATTCGTATTGTGAAAACGATGATGAAACTGTTCGTCAACCAGAATAATATTTAGATAAATGAATAAACTAAAATCCTACTTCCTGTTTTCAAGAGAACACAGAAGTGGGATTTTTTTGTTGTTTGCCATTATTATTTTAGTGCAATTAGGTTATTTTTTTCTTAAAGATAATTTCGTGTCTGCAAATAGTAATTCAGAAGACAAAGCTTGGTTGTCAGTGCAAAATGAAATTGACAGTTTAAAAAATAGTCAAGCAACCAAAAAAGATACGATTTATCCATTTAATCCCAATTATATTTCCGATTATAAAGGCTATAAATTAGGAATGTCAATTCAGGAAATTGATCGTTTGCATGCTTATCGAAAAAAAGGAAAATTTGTAAATTCTGCAGAAGATTTTCAGCAGGTGACTCAAGTTTCAGATGTATTTCTTTCTAAGATTAGTCCGTACTTCAAATTTCCAGATTGGGTTAAAAACAAAACAAATGTTACTTCAGAAAAGTTTCATAAGTTTTTACCAAAGGAAAAAGAAAAAATAGTTCAAAAAGATATCAATAGTGCAACAAGAGAAGATTTAATTGAGGTTTACGGTATCGGAGAAAAATTAGCAGATAAGATTTTACAAGAGAAAGAGAAGTTAGGATGCTTCGTTAGTATGGAGCAGTTTCAATTTATATGGGGAATTAGTCCAGAGGCTTTAGCAGATTTAGAAAAACGATTTGCAGTTAAAACACAAACCGGATTAAAGAAAATTGCTATAAACGATTTGTCTCAAAAAGAATTGGCAAAATTTCCCTATTTTAATTATTCAATAGCTAAAGAGATAGTTATTTATCGAACTATGAATAATGGGGTTAAAAGTACTGACGATTTAACAAAAATTAAGGGAATGCCTAATGAAAAAATAAATATAATCGCCTTATATTTGAATTTTTAAAACAATACCAATAAAACAACCTATATTATAGATTTATGAATTCAATGTATTTTACAGAAGAACACGAATTATTCAGACAAAGTTTTAGAGATTTTTTACACAAAGAAGTGGTGCCTCACATTGAAAAATGGGAAAAAACAGGAACAATTGAGCGTTTTATTTGGGAGAAATTCGGTGAAATGGGCTTTTTTGGATTGAATTATCCAGAAGCTTATGGTGGAATGGCTTTGGATTTATTTTATACGGTTATTTTCTTGGAAGAACTTCAAAAAGTAAAATCTTCTGGTTTTGCGGCTGCTATGTGGGCGCATGCTTATTTAGCTATGACACATTTAAATGCAGAAGGGGATGAAAGAATTAAAAAGGATTATTTAGCGCCAAGTATTGCTGGAAAAAAAATTGGAGCATTATGCATCACAGAGCCATTTGGGGGAAGTGATGTTGCCGGTATGAGAACAACTGCTGTGAGAAACGGTGATAAATTTATAATAAATGGTTCTAAAACGTTTATAACAAATGGTGTTTATGCGGATTACTATGTGTTAGCAGCTAAAACTAATCCAGAATTAGGGAATAAAGGAATTAGTATCTTTTTGGTGGATGCAAAAACACCAGGTATCTCAGCAACTAAGTTAGATAAATTAGGATGGAGAGCATCAGATACAGCAGAGCTTGCATTTGACAATGTGGAAATTCCATTAGAAAATTTAATGGGTGAAGAAGGAAAAGGTTTCCCGTATATCATGCAACATTTTGCTTTAGAACGTTTAATTATGGCAATCAATGCTCATGCAAGAGCAGAATATGCAATTGAATATACTATTGAATATATGTCACAACGCGAAGCTTTCGGAAGTACAATTAATAAATTCCAAGCTTTAAGACATACAATGGTAGAACATGCAACAGAAGTGGAACATTGTAAAATATTTAATTATGCTGCTGTAGCAAGATTAAATAAAGGAGAATATGTGGTTAAAGAAGCAACCATGGCAAAATTGAAATCGACCAAAGTTGCAGATTTAGCAATTTATGATTGTTTGCAAATGTTAGGTGGTTATGGTTATATGGAAGAGTATCCATTAGCCCGTTTGTTGAGAGATAGTCGTTTAGGTCCAATTGGTGGAGGAACTTCTGAAATTTTAAAAGAAATTTTATCAAAAATGATAATTGATAATCAAAATTACAAACCAGCGGTTAAATAAATTTAGTAAATAATGTTGAACTCCTGTCTAAATAGATAGGAGTTCTTGTTTTATAAAATCTTTTTCTTTAAAAGTTTGACAAATAGATGTTTTGTAATTGAAAAATAATTGCTACATTTGCACCCTTAACGAGAGGAGGTGTCTATATTATGTTAATTATACCAATTAAAGACGGAGAAAATATCGATAGAGCATTAAAGCGCTATAAAAGAAAATTTGATAAAACTGGAACTGGTCGTCAGTTGCGTGCACGTCAAGCTTTCATTAAGCCATCTGTTTTAAACAGAGCAAAAATTCAAAAAGCAGCTTATATTCAAGGATTGAGAGACTCATTAGAAAGTTAATATTTTTGAATAAACTATACTAACCGCTAAATAATAAAGTGTAACTTTGTTTTTAGCGGTTTTTTTATGGCTACAAATCTACAAGCATATCAAGATTATTTGGTTAAAGAGAAAAATTATTCTCCTTTAACGGTTCGAGCGTATTTAGATGATATTAATTCGTTTCAAGAGTATCTTAAAGAGCAATCTATCAATCTTGAAGAAGTTGTTTATCCAAATATTAGAAGTTGGATAGTTGTTCTAATGGAACATAACATGTCAACTACTTCTGTTAATAGGAAAATATCAGCATTAAAATCTTTTTATAAATTTTTATTAAAAGTTAAGCAAATCTCTGTAAATCCACTTCTAAAACACAAATCATTAAAGACTGCAAAAAAGGTTCAAATTCCATTTTCGGAAAAAGAAATTAATGATGTTTTTTTGGATAATGACTGTATGAATGATTTTGAAGGCATTCGAAATCGACTCATATTAGAGCTTTTTTATACTACCGGAATCAGAAGGGCTGAATTGATTAATTTAAAGCTGAGTAGTATTAATGAGATTCAAAAATCAATTCGAGTTGTTGGAAAAAGAAATAAAGAGCGGGTTATTCCTATGTTAGATTGTACTTTGAACTTATATAGAATTTATAAAACCCAAAGAAATAATTTAGAGCAAATTAATGATAAAGAGATGTTAATTTTGTCTAAAACTGGTCATAAAGTGAGCGAATCGTTTGTGTATCGATTAATAAATGATTACTTTAGT
>JALQYN010000038.1 GCA_023254055.1 Polaribacter sp. | reverse complement strand
ATAAAAAAGTAAATAATCCCGTTACTTTCCATTTTGGAGGTACAGGAGCAATACTATCTTTCTTTTCTTGAGAATAACTTAAGATAGAGCATAATAAAAGAAAACCTAAAAATGACTTTCTCATTAGTTATTAAATAATTTTAAGCTGCAAAAGTACTAGGAATTAAATAACTAAAAAAATTATTTAGAAGCTTTGTATAAAGGAACCGTAGAACAGGCTTCGCCAAAAAAAATCGTTTTTGCTATTGGTTGAATTTTTTGAATTAAAAGTGTGTAGGCTGAAGCAGGAATCGGTTTATTTGAACATCCTTTAAGAATTAATGGTTTGTCTCTAAAATCGTTAACATTTAATTGATTTATGATTTCTTCAAAAACAACAGTTTCTAATGTTTCTAGAGAACCTACAACAATCTTCTTTGCAAATGGCGATAATTTTGTTGCGATTAATAAATAGGCCCAAGAAGGAATAATGGCATCAGAAGAACAAGTTAAAGCAACAAATGTATTGTTATATTGACTCCAATCATGCGCATTTACAAATACTCTAAAATCTTTTTCTTTTAAAATGATTTCTTCAAACAACCAATCTTTAATATCAATCAATACACGACTTCCTTCAGGATAATAATCCTCAAGATCTATAGTAACTAATTTGCTATTTGCAACTCTATTGATTATTTCTTCTGCCATTTTTTAAGTTTCAAAGATTTTAAGCTTCAAAGTTTCAAAGTTTTCACCTTTAACTAATCACTTAAAACTTAATGTTCATAACTATTTAAAGCATTCCTAATTCTAACTTAGCTTCTTCGCTCATCATTTCTTGTGTCCAAGTTGGATCAAAAGTAATTTCTACTTCTGCATTGTTAATCTCTTTTAATGATGCTACTTTGTCTTCTACTTCTCTTGGTAAAGATTCTGCAACGGGACAATTAGGTGATGTTAAAGTCATTAATATTTTAGCATCATTATTTTCATTTACAAAAACATCATAGATTAATCCTAACTCGTAAATATCTACGGGTATTTCTGGATCGTAAATAGTTTTTATAACCCGAACAATTTTATCTCCAATTTCTTCTAATTCTGCGTCGTTCATTAATATATAGTATTATTTTTATTTTGCTTGTAAAGCAATTGCATACATTTTAATTTGTTTTATCATCGAAACCAAACCGTTTGCTCGGGTTGGACTTAAGTGCTCTTTTAATCCAATTTGATCAATAAAATTGGTATCAGCATTTAAAATATCTTCTGCTTTTTGATTGGAAAAAACACGCAACAACAAAGCAACAATTCCTTTGGTTAAAATAGCATCACTATCTGCGGTAAAAACAAGTTTTTCATTCTGTAATTCTGAATGTAACCAAACTTTAGATTGACATCCTTTGATCAAGTTTTCATCCAATTTAAAGGCAGAATCAATTAGAGGTAATGACTTTCCTAAATCAATAATATATTCATAACGCTCCATCCAATCATCAAACATCGAAAACTCATCAATAATTTCTTCTTGTATTTCTTTGATAGTCATTTTTTAAACTTATTTTTGTACTCGTAAAAACAGATTTTGTGTAAGCGACAAAATTACGATAAAAAAGGTATTTAATGCCTATTTAGTTTAAATATAAATAAGGTTTAACATAGATTTAAACCAAGAACAAGAATAAATCTTTCTAAACAGAAAGTTAAAATTAAGGGATGAGTAAATTATTAGCAGTTGGTACGGTAGCTTTTGACGCTATTGAAACACCATTTGGCAAAACAGATAAAATATTAGGCGGATCTGGAACTTTTGTAGGCTTAGCAGCGAGTCAGTTTGGAGTTGAAACAGGTGTTGTTTCTGTTGTTGGGGGAGATTTTCCACAATCTTATTTAGACATGATGAACTCTAAAGGGATTAATACAGATGGAGTTGAAATTATAAAAGAAGGCAAAACTTTTTTCTGGAGCGGTAAGTATCATAACGATATGAATTCTCGAGATACGTTAATTACTGAGTTAAATGTTTTAGAGAATTTTTCTCCGGTGGTTCCAGAAAAGTTTAAAGATGCAGAAGTTGTTATGTTGGGTAATTTACATCCTTTAACACAAGCCTCGGTTTTGGATCAAATGGAGGTTACACCAAAATTAGTAGTCTTAGATACGATGAATTTTTGGATGGATATTGCTCTAGAAGATTTACACAATGTAATTAAAAGAATAGATGTAATTACTATTAATGATGAAGAAGCTCGTCAGTTAAGTGGAGAATACTCTTTAGTAAATGCAGCTAAGAAAATCCATGAAATGGGTCCAAAATATGTGGTCATTAAAAAAGGAGAACACGGCGCATTGTTATTTAATGAAGGAAATATGTTTTTTGCACCGGCATTGCCATTAGCAGAAGTTTTTGACCCAACAGGAGCAGGAGACACATTTGCTGGAGGTTTTTGTGGTTTTTTAGCAAAAACAGAAGACATTTCTTTTGAAAACATGAAAAACGCAATTATTTACGGCTCTAATTTGGCTTCGTTTTGTGTAGAAAAATTTGGTACACAAAGAATGGAAGAGTTAACAAAAGAAGAAGTTACAAAACGCTTAGAGGCGTTTAAGCAACTAACACAATTTGATATAGAAATCTCATAAATATAAATCCGCGCTTTTTGCTGCGGATTTTTTTATCACTTAAAACAAACAACAACTAAGAAAATGAGTGACGCTTTAAAACACGAATGTGGAATTGCAATGGTAAGATTGTTAAAACCATTGCAATATTATAAAGACAAATACGGAACCGCTTTTTACGGAATTAATAAAATGTATTTGTTAATGGAAAAACAGCACAACCGTGGTCAAGATGGTGCTGGGTTTGCAAGTGTAAAGTTTAATGTAAATCCTGGAACTAGATATATTAGCAGAATTCGTTCAAATCAATCACAACCTATTCAAGATATTTTTGCTCAAATAAATGACAGATTAAATGGAGTATTAGAAGAAAACCCAGATAAAAAAAATGACATTGCTTGGCAAGAAGAAAACATGCCCTATTTAGGAAACTTATTTTTAGGCCATGTTCGTTACGGAACCTTTGGTAAAAATAGTATAGAAAGTGTACATCCATTTTTACGTCAAAGTAATTGGAAACACCAAAATTTAATAGTTGCCGGGAATTTTAATATGACCAACTCTAAACAATTATTGGAAGAGTTGATTGAGTTAGGGCAACACCCCAAAGAGTTTACAGATACGGTAACTGTAATGGAAAAAATTGGGCATTTCTTAGAAGAAGAAGTTGCAAATTTATATTTAAAAGCAAAAGAAACAGGATATACTAAAAAAGATGCTTCACCTTATATCGAGGAGCATTTAGATTTACAAAATGTATTACAACGTTCTTCTAAAAATTGGGATGGAGGTTACGCTATGGCAGGTTTAGTTGGCCATGGAGATGCGTTTGTACTTAGAGATCCTTCAGGTATTAGACCTACTTTTTATTATCAAGATGATGAAGTTGTTGTTGTAGCATCAGAAAGACCCGTTATTCAAACTGTATTTAATGTTTCTATTGATAAGGTTAAAGAATTGGAAAGAGGTCATGCACTTATTATTAAAAAAAATGGTCAAATTGATATAAAATCTATTTTAGAACAAAAAGAAAAGAAAGCCTGTTCTTTTGAGCGCATTTATTTTTCCAGAGGAAGTGATGCTTCTATTTATGAAGAACGTAAAAATTTAGGAAAATTAGTTTTTCCTCAAATTCTTAAATCCATAAACAACGATATTACAAATTCTGTTTTTTCATATATTCCAAATACAGCTGAAACTTCTTTTTACGGAATGACAGAAGCTGCTGAGGATGTCTTAAACCAACAAAAAACTGCAAAAATTTTAGCTGGAGGAAAATCTCTTTCGGCAGAAAAAGTAACAGAAATTTTATCTGAAAGACCTCGTTTTGAAAAAATAGCGATTAAAGACGCAAAATTAAGAACCTTTATTGCTGATGATAATAGTAGAGATGATTTAGTAGCGCATGTGTATGACGTAACTTATGGAGTTGTAAAACCTACCGATAATTTAGTAATTATTGACGATAGTATTGTTAGAGGAACTACTTTAAAGAAAAGTATCATTAAAATTTTAGATAGATTACAACCTAAGAAAATAGTGGTGGTTTCTTCAGCGCCTCAAATTCGTTATCCAGATTGTTATGGAATTGATATGGCTAAAATTGAAGATTTTATTGCTTTTAGAGCTGCCTTAGAATTGTTAAAAGAAACAAATCAGTATCATATAGTTGATGAGGTGTACAACAAAGCAATTGCACAAAAAAATAAACCGGATAGTGAAATTGTAAACTATGTAAAAGAAATTTACGCTCCTTTTACCGATGAAGAAATTTCTAAAAAAACAGCTCAAATGCTGAAAACATCAGATATTAATGCAGACGTTGAGGTAATTTATCAATCGGTAGACAATTTACATATTGCGTGTCCAGATAACTTAGGAGATTGGTATTTTACAGGAGATTACCCAACAGATGGTGGGCACAGAGTTGTCAACCAGGCGTTTATTAATTTCTACGAAGGCAATAATGAAAGAGCTTATTAATAGCATTAAAGCACATAAAAAAAGCATCTCATTTGAGATGCTTTTTTTATTTTTTTAATTGAGTGAAATACTCAAAAAAGATATTTTTATTTTGAAGCTGCGTATCTTTTTGCAACTTCATTCCAGTTGATTACATTAAAAAATGCATTGATATAATCTGGTCTTCTATTTTGGTAATTTAAATAGTATGCATGTTCCCAAACATCTATTCCTAAAATTGGAGTTCCTCCACAACCGTTAGACATTAAAGGATTGTCTTGATTTGCTGTAGAGCAAACTTCTACTTTGCCTCCCTCATGAACACACAACCATGCCCAACCAGAACCAAACTGTGTTGCTGCTGCTTTAGAAAAAGCATCTTTAAAACCTTCTACAGAACCAAATTCAGCTTCTATAGCAGCTTTTAATTCTCCAGATAATTCTCCTTTGTTAGTTGGATTCATAACTGACCAAAACAACGAGTGATTAAAAAAACCACCACCATTATTTCTAACAGCTTTGTTATTCATGTCTAAGTTCGTTAAAATATCTTCAATAGATTTTCCTTCTAAATCAGTTCCAGCTATTGCATTGTTTAAGTTGTTTGTATATCCTTGGTGATGTTTGCTATGGTGAATTTCCATAGTTCTAGCATCAATATGTGGTTCTAACGCATCGTATGCGTATCCTAATTCTGGTAATTGAAAAGCCATAATTATTTGTTTTTGTGATTAAATTTATTGTTTATCAACTCTATGTTGAATGTTTGTATTCACAAATTTAGCAGAAATATCTTTGACCAACAACTAGTATTGGTTTTGATTTTTTATGTGGTTATAAAGAAAAATTATAGCCTAATAATTAGCATCCTCAGGATACTTGGCCATAAACGCTTCTGCTTTCTCTACCATTTTTGTGTTTCCACAGAAAAAAGGAACACGTTGGTGTAACTCTGTAGGTTGTAAATCTAGAATTCTTTGATATCCGTCAGAAGCTTTTCCATTTGCTTGTTCTGCTAAAAAAGCCATTGGATTGCATTCGTATAACAAACGTAATTTTCCTTTAGGACCAATTTTACTAGTAGGATATAAATAAATTCCGCCTTTTAACATATTTCTATGAAAGTCTGAAACTAAAGAACCAATATATCTAGAAGTATAAGGTCTATTTTCATTTTCTTCTTGACAATATTTTAAATATTCTTTTACCCCTTTTGGAAAATGCACATAATTTCCTTCGTTGATAGAATAAATTTTTCCAATTTTAGGGAAAGTGATGTTAGGATGCGATAAATAAAAAGTTCCAATTGCTGGATTTAATGTAAATCCGTTTACACCTTTTCCTGTTGTAAACACTAACATGGTAGAGGTTCCGTAGGCAACATATCCAGCGGCAACTTGTTGACTTCCTTTCTGTAAAAAATCTTCTTTTGTAACGGGTGTTCCAGTAGGTGAAACTCTTCTATAAATAGAAAAAATAGTTCCAACTGAAATATTTACATCGATGTTAGAAGAACCGTCTAAAGGATCCATCAAAAGCACATATTTATTTTCATTTGCTTTATTTCTTCCCTCAACCACAACGTAATCATCTTCTTCTTCACTTGCAATACCACACACAATTTCTCTATTGATAATGGTTTGCTTAAACAAGTCGTTAGCCAACACATCTAGTTTTTGTTGCGCTTCTCCTTGAATGTTAATATCTCCTGCAGCACCTGTAATATCTACTAAACCTGCTTTTCTAATTTCATGATTTACTACTTTAGCAGCCAATCGTATAGAGTTAATAATTCTAGATAATTCTCCTGAAGAGTACTTAAAATGCATTTGATTCTCGATGATAAATTCTCCGAGAGTCGTATGAGCTTGATTCATGTCAATAAAATGTAAATGGTTTACAAATATCGTTTAAATTTGCGTTACTTAAATAAATATTATGAGTTTTATCGTTAGAAAAGGAGAAAAAGAAGACATGAAAAATGTGATGAGGTTAATTAAAGAACTTGCGGCGTTTGAAAAATTACCCAATGAAGTAGAAATTTCAGAAGCTGATTTAATAAAAGACGGATTTTCTGAGCATCCGAAATTTATGACATTTGTTGCAGAAGAAAATCATGAAATTATTGGAGCAACATTATTCTATGAAAGATATTCTACTTGGAAAGGTCGTGTGATTCATTTAGAAGATTTAATTGTAACCGAACAAAAAAGAGGTTTTGGTGTTGGAATGGCTTTGTACACAGCCATATTAAAATATGCTTATGATATGGGTGCAAAAAGAGTTGTGTGGGATGTATTAGATTGGAACCAAAATGCAATTGATTTTTACAAAAGTACTGGGGCTAATGTTTTAGAAGATTGGCAAGTTGTTCATATGAGAGAAGATGCTTTGAAGAAATTTATTGAAACCAAATAATGAAAATTTTCAAATTTGGAGGGGCATCTATAAAAAATGCAGTAGGGGTTAAAAACTTAGTTCGAGTATTAAATTTTGAAGGAACTAAAAACACATTTGTGATTGTTTCTGCAATGGGAAAAATGACAAATGCTTTCGAAAAAGTTGTCTATTACTACTTAAACGATACTTCTGAGTTAAAAAATTCAATAAACCAAATCCAGCTTTTTCATCAAGATATTTTATCAGAATTGTTTGAAAGTGAGCATCTAATACACAATCAGGTAACTCAATTATTTGGACAATTACAAGGTTTTTTAATTCAAAATAAAAACAAGGAGTATAGTTATGTCTATGATCAGGTTGTTTGTTATGGAGAATTATTAGCCACTAAAATTGTAAGTGAGTTTTTAAAAGATTCTGGAATTAAAAATAATTGGTTGGATGTTAGAGAAATTATTAAAACAGATTCTAATTTTAGAAATGCATCTGTAAACTGGGAAGAAACACAACTAAATACACAAAAATTAAATCAACAAGAATTATATATTACACAAGGGTTTATTAGCCAAGATGCAAAAGGAAATACAACCACTTTAGGAAGAGAAGGATCTGATTTTACAGCCGGAATTTTAGCCTATTGTTTGGAGGCAGAAAGTGTAACTATTTGGAAAGATGTTGATGGTGTTTTAAATGCAGATCCAAGAGTTTTTCAAGACACTATATTGCTACAACAAATTTCGTATCAAGAAGCCATTGAAATGGCTTTTTATGGCGCATCGGTTATACATCCAAAGACTATAAAGCCATTAGAAAATAAAAGAATTCCGTTATATGTTAGGTCTTTTCTAAATTTAGAAAATACAGGCACAAAAGTTAGTAAAGGAGCTCAGTTAGTGCCTAAAACGAGTTGTTTCATTGTAAAGAAAAATCAAATTTTAGTTTCTATTTCGGCAAAAGATTTTTCTTTTATGGTGGAAAGGAATTTGAGTTCTATTTTTGAATTATTACACCAGTATAAAATCAAAGTGAATTTAATTCAGAATTCGGCCATTAGTTTTTCGGTGTGTATAGAAGATAACTACTCTAATTTCACTCATTTTTACAAAGAGTTAAATCCTAGTTTTAACGTTAAGTATAATGAAAACGTAACCATGTTTACCATTAGGCACTTTAATTCAGAGTCGATAAAAAAAATTGAAAAAAAAGGAATCTTGCTATTACAACAAACCAGTAGAGAAACAGTTCAGTTAGTAATCGATGAAAAAAATTAATTATGCTAACTAATATTTTTACATTAAGTTTGTGGTTATGTCAATTTTTAGCGAATGAGTTTAGTAACATCTAAAGAAATTGCAAATGTATTAGGGATATCCAAGTACGGGTTTTTAGGAACTTTTGTTGGATGGATTTTGATGAGGGTTTTAAGCATCTCTGCTATCAATAGGATTTATAATAACCATAAGCACAAAAAAGACCTAAATTTTTTAAACGGAATTTTAGGGGATTTTCAAATTGAATTTGAAATTCCTGACGAAGACTTAAAAAGAATTCCAAAAGAAGGGCCATTTATAACAGTATCAAATCATCCTTTAGGAGGAATAGACGGAATTTTGTTATTAAAACTACTGCTTCAAGAAAGGCCAGATTATAAAATAATTGCCAATTTTTTATTGCATAGAATAGAGCCATTAAAGCCCTATGTAATGCCAGTAAACCCTTTTGAAACACATAAAGACGCAAAGTCTAGTGTTGCCGGAATTAAAAGTGCATTGTTGCATTTAAAAAACGGAAATCCATTAGGAATTTTCCCTGCAGGAGAAGTTTCTACTTATAGAGATGGTAAATTATTGGTAGATAAACCATGGGAAGAAGGTGCTGTTAGATTAATTAAAAAAGCTCAAGTTCCTGTAATTCCTATTTATTTTCATGCAAAAAACAGCAATTTATTTTATGTGTTGTCTAAAATTAGTGACACCTTTAGAACAGCAAAATTACCATCAGAATTGCTCTCACAAAAACGTAGAGTTATAAAGGTAAGAATAGGGAAACCAATTTCTGTGAAAGACCAAGACTCTTATGAAGATATTACTTCGTTCTATGAGTTTATTAGAAAGAAAACCTATATGCTGGCAAATCCTTTCGAGAAAAAACCGCAAAAAATTCTTTCTACAAAAAACTTAAAGCTACCCAAAGCTCCAAAAGAAATTATTTCGCAAAAAAATGTTCGATATTTTATTAGAGAGATAGAAAATTTAAGAAGCAATGATAAGAGGTTGCTTGAAAGTAAAAATTATGAAGTCTTTTTTGCAAGTGCAAAAGAAATACCAAATTTGCTACAAGAAGTAGGTAGATTAAGAGAAATTACTTTTAGAGATGTTGGAGAAGGCACAAATAAATCGATAGATTTAGACAAATTCGATAAATACTATCAGCATTTATTATTATGGGATAGAGAAGCAAACATGCTTGTTGGTGCCTATAGAATGGGACTTGGAAAAGACATTTACAAAAAATATGGTATTGCAGGTTTTTATATTCATACCTTATTTCGTTTTGAACCAGAATTGTATTCTATGATGGAAAACACCATAGAAATGGGAAGAGCATTTATTGTAAAAGAGTATCAGCAAAAACCAATGCCTTTATTTTTATTATGGAAAGGAATTGTGCATGTTACATTGCGTTATCCTGAATATAAATACTTAATGGGAGGCGTTAGTATTAGCAATCAATTTTCTGAATTTTCAAAATCGTTGATGATAGAATTTATGAAATCTCATTATTATGATCCTTACATAGCACAATATATTTTTCCTAAAAAAGAGTTCAAAGTAAAACTAAAAGACGTTGATAAAGACTTTGTTTTTGATGCCACCAAAGCAGACATGCAAAAGTTTGATAAAATTATCGATGAAATTGAACCAGGAGCATTAAGAATTCCGGTTCTGATAAAAAAATATGTAAAACAAAACGCACGTTTGGTTGCTTTTAACGTAGATCCTAAATTTAACAATGCTGTAGACGGATTGATGTATATTAGAGTTGCAGACATTCCAGACAGTACCGTAAAACCTGTTATGGAAGAATTCCAGGCAGAATTGGAGCGCAAAGCTACAGAGCTTCAAGAGCAACATAAGCCTGCAAACGAATAAGATTTTTTAGATAGAAGCTGTTTTTTTAGTTTTTGTGTAATTAACTGATTGTTAAAGAATATAATGTTTACCGGTCTTAAGGGAGTTTACTTTTCTTCAAATTCAGGAGGTACATGGTCGGTTGCTATTGCGCCTAATACTGATAATAGACGTGCTGTTACTGTAGGTTCTGATGGAAGTTTTTACATTCAAAATCAAACAGGTGACATTAAAAAATACAACATAGGAGCTAATACTTTTTCTACAATTGGTGTTAAACCAGGAGGTTATGATTCTCAAGGAGGCTATAATCAAACGTTATTGTTTAAAGACGGAATGTTTCTATCAGGAGAAGTAAATGGTCATACGTCTATAGATAATGGAGCAAGCTGGAATAATTCTTTAAATGGGTACTGGGGAAGCGTAGCAGATCCAGGAACCTATGTACATTCAGATCATCATGCTATGGGGACATTAGATGGGCAATATGAATTTTGGAGCGCAAATGATGGTGGATTAAACTTTACAACATTTAGTTCTATAAACGATGTTAAACCAACCACAGTTTATAAATCAAATGGTGTAATTGTATCTCAAATATATGATGTTGCTATTACTCCTACTTTATCTCAAGGAGATTACATGCTAGGGTTACAAGATAATGATGGCTTTAGTAAAGAAATGCATAACGGCACAAGACAATGGATTTCTGCTTCTGCAGGAGATGGAGTTACAGTTGCTATCAATTATAACAACCCCTCAATTAGATACTTAGGTGGATTTAATGGTAATTTTCATAAAACTGGAACTGGTTATACTGGGAAATATAATGGTGAGACTAATGGAACAATTCCAGGGGCAGGGCAACTTTGGCCATTAGAAATTCACACTACAGACCCAACAATACTATATGCAGGTGGAGATGATGTGTATAAGATTACAGACCCAAATGCTGCAGCAAGTATAGCAACAGGAGTTACAAATGCTTTAAAATTAAATGCTGGAGCAGGGCTAATAGAAAAAATCTCTACACAAGGTAATGGAATTGCTGTTGTTGGAAATGCTACGTCAAAATATTCTAAAGACGCAGGTGCAAATTGGCTAACATTAACAGAGCCAGGAGGAGGTTGGATTAATTCTGTTGATTTTGATCAAGCGAATACGGCAACGGTGTATGTTACTGTTTCTGGGTATTCAGATGGAAATAAAGTTTTTAAATCTACAGATAGTGGAGCAAGTTGGACAAACATTTCTACTGGTCTACCAAATATTGTAATGCATGAAGTTGTATTTAAGCAAAATGCTGGAACAGAAATTTTATTTGCAGCAACCGAGTTAGGTGTATATTATAAATATGGATCAGGAAATTGGGAAAAACTAGGAAATAATTTACCTAATGTTATTGTAAGAGATATAGACATTAACTATACAGAAGATAAATTAGTTGCTGCCAGTTTTGGAAGAGGTTTATGGCATATTAACATTGCTGATAGTACTTTAGGGCTTGAGAGAACAGCATTTAATGTTTCTCCTTTTTCTGCATACCCTAGTCCAGTTTTAGATGGAAAGTTAAATTTTAAAGTAGATCAAGCCAATGCTAATTTTGAATATAAAATTTATAATGTTTTAGGTGGAATTGTAGCTGAAGGAAAGAAAGACACAAATTCTGGCACCATTAATGTATCTAAATTACATACAGGAATTTATATGTTAAAAGCATATAAAGATGGAATTGTTTTTCCAACTGTTAAGTTTTTAGTTTCAAATAAATAAATATGGATTTTAAGAAATATCTATTTCTAATTTTTACGATTGTATTGTTTAGCTGTAGTCAAAAAACACTCACAATTAACTCTTCAGTAAAAAGAATTGTTTACCCAGGAGTTGTTGGCCTTTCACCATCTGTTGAATATAAAATTAGTTTTGAAAGCTCAAGTGATTTTAAAATTGACGCTCTAAAATTAAATACTAACGAGATTAAAGAATTTTCACTTTATGATGAAAGCACAAGAAAATCTATCAGTAGTGCTAATTTGTTAAAAAGCGGAAAATATACGATAAGCTTTAAACTAGAAAATAGTAGAGATATTAAAAAGCCAGAAGAAGTTTTAGTGATTATTTTATCTAATAATAAAACAATCAAGAAAAAAGGTAAGATAAAAACAATTGAGCCATTAAGACTTCGATAATATTATTGAGAATAAAAAAAGCCAAACAAATGTGTTTGGCTTTTTTTATACGTTTAAAAAATTAATTTAAAACCAACCTTTCTTATTCGTTTGATACATGTAAACAAACTCTTCATCAGATTTTGTTAGATAGATAATTCCTTCAATTAGCGTAATAATCCCCATTGCCCAAGCAGCAATACCACAGGTAATAACCCCTAAAATAAAAGTACAAACTAATATGATAATTCCTTCTTGAGTATATCCTAAAATAAATTTATGAATTCCTAACGGACCAAGAATGATTGCTAAAATACCAGCAATAACTCTTTTACTGGATTCATTTGGAACAGAATTTCCGTTTTCATCTATAACTTGCATGTGTTTCTTTTTAATGATTAAAATATAAAACTACAAAAAAGAAGCGTCTTTTGGTTCCCAAAGCTCAATTTTATTTCCATCTAAATCTACAATCCAGCCAAATTTTCCATAGTCATATTCTTCAATTTTATCAATAACAGTAACACCATCTTTTTTTAATTGCTCCAACAATTCAACTAAATTTTCAACTCTATAATTAAACATAAAGTCTTTTTTTGATGGCTCAAAATAAGTAGTGTCTTTTGCAAACGGACTCCATTGTGTAGAGCATTTATTTCCATGTTCATCTTTCCACCAAAACGTACAGCCCCAATCATCAGTATTAAAGCCTAAATGATTTTTGTACCAATCTTTTGTTTCTGAAGGATTTGCTGTTTTAAAAAACAATCCACCAATTCCGGTTACTTTTCCTTTTTTCATCTTGTAAAATTTGAGATGTTACAAGTTAGCAAAATTTTTGTTTTATTTTATCAACAATTGTCTGTGCTAGTTTTTGGTTGCTTTCTACAGTCCAACCTGCAACATGAGGAGATAAAATTACATTTTCAGACTGAATTAAATACTTGAATGCTTTTGGCATTTCAGTTGTAAATAAATTTTCAAAGGAGGCTTTTTCATACTCTAACACGTCCAATCCAGCACCTAAAATTTTACCTTTTTGTAAAGCTTCAACCAAATCTTTGGTAACAACAGATTTTCCTCTTGCCGTATTAAGAAGCCAAAACGGTTTTTTAAACTGATTGATAAACGTTGTGTTTATCATATTTGTGGTTAATGAAGTTTGAGGTGTATGCAAACTCAATACATCTGCGTTTTCTTGGATTTCTTCAAGCGATACTTGTTTGCAGTTTTCATCATCAACATTCGATTGAATATCATAACACAAAACGTCAACATCAAAACCTTTGAGTTTTTTAGCAAACGATTTCCCCATATTGCCATAACCAATAATTCCAACCGTTTTTCCGTCTAATTCAATTCCGCGATTTTCTTCACGCAACCATTTTCCGTTTCTAATTTCATTATCGGCTTTATTTAATTTATTGAAAAGAGAAAGTAACATTCCCAATGCGTGTTCTCCAACTGCATTTCTATTTCCTTCTGGAGCAGAAATTAAATGTACTCCTTTTTCGGTTGCATAGTCACAATCAATATTTTCCAATCCTGCACCAACTCTACCAATAAATTTTAGGCTTGTTGCTTTGTCTAAAAATTGTTTATCTATGGTAAAACGACTACGAATGACAATACCATCATAAGGATCAATTTTAGATTCAATTTCATCTTTTGAAGAAGTATAATCTTTGTCATTTGTAAAACCCAACTCATTGAGTTGATTCAATAATAACGGATGATTAGAATCTAAGTGAAGGATTTTCATAAGAAAAGATTGTTATTTTATAACTTACTGCCTTCGCAGGAATGACAATTACTCAATTTAATACTGCTCGCTTTCATTCGGAAAATCTTTGCTTTTTACATCTGCATTGTATTTTTTAAAAGCAGAAGTCATTTCTTCAAACATATCTAAATATCTACGTAAAAAACGCGGATTAAATTCATGGGTCATTCCCAACATATCATGCGTTACTAACACTTGTCCATCAACACCACCACCAGCACCAATTCCGATTACAGGAATTGAAATACTTTCAGCAACTTTCTGAGCTAACTTTGCAGGAACTTTTTCTAATACAATGGCAAAACAGCCGATTTTTTCTAACAACAAAGCATCTTCTAACAATTTATCTGCTTCTTCTTCTTCTTTTGCTCTAACGGTATAAGTCCCAAATTTATAAATAGATTGTGGTGTCAATCCTAAATGCCCCATTACTGGTATACCAGCATTTAAGATTCTTTTAATAGATTCTTTTATTTCTTTTCCACCTTCTAATTTCACTGCATGTCCACCAGACTCTTTCATAATTCTAATGGCAGAACGCAAGGCCTCTTTTGGATCTGATTGATAACTACCAAAAGGCAAATCAACCACCACCAAACTACGTTCAATTCCTCTTACCACTGAACTTGCATGATAAATCATTTGGTCTAAGGTAATGGGTAATGTGGTTTCATGACCAGCCATTACATTAGAGGCAGAATCACCAACTAAAATGACATCAATTCCTGCACCATCCACAATTTTTGCCATGGTAAAATCGTAGGCAGTTAACATTGATATTTTTTGACCATTAGCTTTCATATCTACTAATGATTTTGTAGTAACTCTCTTGTATTGTTTTTTTGCAACAGACATTTTTAATAGTTTTATCTTGTGTAAAAATACGTAAATATTCGTTTCAAGAACCCTTTTTTTCTCCTAGTTAATCTTCTGTTAATCTTTAAGAAAGAATTTTAAATCTTCATTTTTTTAAATAGATTTACGTAACTAATCATATTTTATCATGAAAAAAATCATAATCTTTTTGCTTTTAGCAACATTTACTTTTTCATTGAATGCACAAAAAAGAGGAGAAACAAAAGCCGTTAGAGTAGCAGTACAAAACTTTTTTAAGGGATTTCATAAAGGGGATGTTGCCTTGTTAAAAACGACAATCCATAAAGATTTACACTCACAAACCACTTTTATTAATGGTAAAGGTGAAAGTATTTTACGATCAGATGCAAAAGCATATGAAAGTTTGGTCGCTTTTGCAGAAAAAGTAAAGCCAACAGATAATTATTTTGAAAAAATTCTCTCTTATACCATTCATATTGATGGTAATTTAGCTTCTGTATGGACACCCTATGAGTTTTATAACAACCAAAAATTTAGTCATTGTGGTGCCAATTCTTTTCAGCTTTTTAACAATAATGGCAATTGGGAAATTATCTATATAGTAGATACACGTAGAAAAAGCGATTGTAAAGCACCTCAGAAATAGAGGTGAACAAAAACCCAGCTTTAGTTTTAAATTGAATATCTTTGATTTTCAGAGTTCAGAATGGCAGAAAATCCAACAAAACATACTTTAAATCCAAATACTTGGATTGATCAATACGCCGATTATTTATTTAATTATGCAGTTGTACGTGTAAATAATAATGATACGGCAAAAGATTTGGTGCAAGAAACTTTTTTTGCAGGATTAAAATCAGCCAAAAATTTTGAAGGAAAAGCAACTGAGAGAACTTGGTTGGTGGCAATACTGAAGCGTAAAATAATCGATTATTATCGTAAAATAAATTCTAAAAAAGGAAAAGCCGAAGTTCGGATGAATTTTTATGAAGATAGTGAAAATGAAGGAAGTTGGATTGAAGAACGCGTTCCTCAAACTTGGGGTAATGATGCAGATAAGCTGATAGAAACTACAGAATTAAAATCGGCAATAGATCAATGTATTGATAATTTACCAGAAAAATATGCACTCGTTTTTAGAATGAAAACGATTCAAGAATTTGAAACAGAAGAAATCTGTAAGGAGTTAAATATAACTGCGTCAAATCTTTGGGTTATCATTCATAGAGCGAGAACGCAACTTAGAAAATGTATGGAAGACAACTGGTTTAATAGCTAATATAAAATGGCAAAATTTAGTATAACTTGTGATGAAGCAACAACCATTTGCGACAAAAGTCAATATGGAGAAGCAACATTTTTAGAAAAAATAAAACTAAACGTTCACTTTCTTTTATGCAAAATATGCGGGCTGTACTCGAAGCAAAATGCTAAAATGACCAAAATTTATAAGATGAAAGCAACCGATTGTAAAAAAGAACATCGTTGTTTATCTATAGAAGAAAAAGAACAGTTGAAAAAAGAACTTCAAGAATTAGAAGCATAGAAAGAATGCATTTTTTACCCGAAAAAATAGAGGACTATGTTGTAAAGCATACTCAAAATGAACCTCAAATCTTAAAAGAATTATCTAAAGAAACTTGGCAAAAAGTATTGAATCCAAGAATGTTAAGTGGTAATTTTCAAGGCAGAGTCTTGTCTATGCTTTCAAAATTAGTTCAACCTAAAAGCGTTTTAGAAATCGGAACCTATACTGGTTATTCTGCATTGTGTATTGCAGAAGGACTGCATCCAGAAGGGATCATACACACCATAGATAAAAACGAAGAACTATATAGTTTACAAGAAAAATATTTCAAAAAATCAGGGTATCAGAATCAGATTCAACAATATGTTGGAAATGCATTAGACATTATTCCAACGATGAATACAACCTTTGATTTGGTGTTTATAGATGCAGACAAATCGAATTATATTAATTACTTTCATTTGATTATGGAGAAGATGAATTCTGGCGGAATTATTTTATCCGACAATGTTTTGTGGAGTGGAAAAGTAATAGAAGAGCTTGACGAAAAAGATATGGATACTAAAGTATTGCTAGCATACAATACACTATTAAATTCTGATGAAAGATTAGAAACTGTTTTGTTACCGATACGAGACGGATTGACAATTAGTCGAGTAAAGTAGTTGTCATTGCAAACTTAGTGAAGCAATCTTTTTATTAGAAAGAGATCACTTTGTCGAAAAACTCCTCGTAATGACGTTACATATTCCTTTTTACAGGACCCGTAATATCTTCTTTTACCTTATTGATTTCTTCAGCAACATCTTTTGCAATGCTTGTATCAATTCCTTGTTTTTCGGCAGTTTCGTTGATTTCTCTTTTGATATCGTTGGTAGCATCTTTCAATTGACGCATGCCTTTTCCAAGACCACGAGCAATTTCCGGAATTTTATCTGCACCAAACAACATCACTACGATCAGACCGATAACAATTATTTCTGGACCACCAATAAATAAAAAATGTGCATTCATACAGATGCAAAGTTAACCATTTCTATTATTAGATTCTAAAAATAAATTGTAATTTAGAATCGCTAACCAAACTATTTTAAAACGATGCTCAAAAAAGTATTCTTTAGCCTCTTGATACTAGCTTTTTTTGCCAATTGTAAAACGGCAAAAATCAACAGAACCATTTCTAAAAAAGTAAATACGCCTTTTTATAAAAATCAATTTACAGGCATTTATATTTATGATATAAAGGCTAACAAAGAGGTCTATAATTACAACGGAGACAAGTATTTTACTCCAGCAAGTAATACAAAACTTTTCACCTTATTTACAGGGCTAACCATGTTGCCAGACTCCATTCCGGCTTTTAAATTCGCTGTAAATAAAGACACTATTATCATTCAAGGTACTGGAGACCCAACATTTTTGCACAATTATTTTAAAGATAGTACTGCTTTAAAAATGGTAAAAAAGTATGCAAAAGCAAAAATCATTATCAATAACACCACAGACAAGCGTTATGGACCTGGTTGGGCTTGGGAAGATTATGATACCTATTTTAGTCCAGAAAGAAGTGCTTTTCCGATGTATGGAAATGTAGTTACCGTTCAAAACGAAGATTCTATTGTAGTGCAACCATCTTATTATCAACAAAAAATAAAAATCACAGAAGATTTTTACGGAAGAGATGAATACAAAAACAATTTCTATTTTAAAAAAGACAGAAAAAGTGAAACAGAGATACCCTTTTTGATAGATTCTACCGTTGTTGCAAAATTATGGAATGACATTGCTCCGAATAAAGTTTCTATCATTACATCCTCTGCTTTAAAACCATCAACTGTTGCGTTTAGTGTTCCGTCTGACACTTTATACAGACGTATGATGGAAGTAAGCGACAACTTTTTAGCAGAACAAATTTTAATTTTGGCTTCTTCTACCTTGTCAGACACATTAAGTTCTTCTAGAGTTAGAAAATACGTATTAGAAAATCAATTAAAAGACTTAAAACAACAGCCGCGCTGGGTAGATGGTTCTGGATTGAGCAGATATAATTTATTTTCTCCAGCGTCTTTGGTAGATGTGTTATCGAGAATGTACAAAATGATTCCGCAAGAACGTTTGTTCCGTTTATTTCCAGTGGGCGGAGAATTCGGAACGATAAAAAACTGGTATGCAGGGAAAGACAAACCTTATGTGTTTGCCAAAACCGGAACGGTTGGTAATAACCATAATGTTAGTGGTTATTTATTGACAAACTCGGGAAAGGTTTTGGTATTTAGTTTTATGAACAACCATTTTAAGAAAACGAATGATGAAGTAAGAACACAAATGCAAATCGCTTTTGAATGGTTGCGAGATCACTATTAACTATTTTTTAATCAACATCCGCTTAATCTCATTCAACTTCATCAAGGCTTCAATCGGAGTTAAGGTATCAATATTGGTTGATAAAATTTCTTCTTTGATGTTTTCTAATAAAGGATCGTCTAGTTGAAAGAAGCTCAACTGCATTTCTTCGTGTTGTACGGTTTTTAAAGTTTCCTTTACTTCTTTATTCGAATGATTTTTCTCTAGTTGCTGTAAAATTTTATTCGCTCTATGAATTACCTGTGTTGGCATTCCAGCCAATTTAGCAACATGAATTCCGAAACTATGGTTTGATCCACCAGCAACTAATTTTCGTAAGAAAATAATGGTGTCTTTCAGTTCTTTAACAGAAACATTAAAGTTTTTCACACGACTAAAAGTTTCGGTCATGTCATTTAACTCATGATAATGCGTAGCAAATAATGTTTTTGCTTGTGATGGATGTTCGTGTAAATATTCTCCAATTGCCCACGCGATAGAAATTCCGTCATAGGTAGAAGTTCCACGTCCAATTTCATCTAACAACACCAAACTACGTTCAGAAATGTTGTTAAGAATAGAAGCAGTTTCATTCATTTCTACCATAAATGTAGATTCTCCCATCGAAATATTATCAGAAGCACCAACACGTGTAAAAATTTTATCTACCACACCAATTCTTGCATTTTGTGCAGGAACATAACTTCCCATTTGTGCCAACAATACAATCAAAGCTGTTTGACGTAATATGGCCGATTTACCAGACATGTTGGGTCCGGTGATCATAATAATTTGTTGTTGATTTCTATTCAACACTACATCATTTGCAATATATTCTTCGCCAATTGGCAATTGTTTTTCTATAACAGGATGACGCCCATTTTTAATTTCTAAATCGGTGCTTTCATCTAAAACCGGACGTACATAATTATTGTCAATCGCGGTTTTTGCAAAAGACAACAAACAATCTAATTGTGCAATTCCGTTTGCATTTTGCTGTACAGGTTGTACAAAATTGATGATGTATTGAATCAGTTTAGAGAAAATTTCCTGCTCTAAAAGTTGAATTTTTTCTTCTGCTCCTAAAATTTTGGTTTCGTATTCTTTTAATTCCTCGGTAATATAACGCTCTGCATTTACCAAGGTTTGTTTACGAATCCAATCTGAAGGAACTTTATCTTTATGAGTATTTCGAACTTCTATATAATATCCAAACACATTGTTGAACGCAATTTTTAAACTAGAAATTCCTGTTCGTTCGGTTTCACGAGCCAACATATTGTCTAAATATTCTTTTCCAGAAGTTGAAATGGCGCGTAAATCATCTAACTCTTGTGAAACTCCTTTTGCAATAGCATTTCCTTTATTGATGTTTACTGGCGCATCATCAAAAACCGTTTCAGAAATTTTTGAAATCAAAACAGAACAATCATTCAATTGCTTTCCGATTTGTTTTACAGACACATTACTGCTTTTTTCTGTAGCTTCTTTAATCGGAATAATTGCTTGTAAAGAATCCTTCAACAAGACAACTTCTCTTGGCGAAGCTTTTCCTGTTGCCACTTTAGAAATTAAACGTTCTATGTCAGAAATTTGCTTGATCTGATAGGTAACGGTTTTAAAGAAATCATCTGAATTGATTAAATAATTAACGGTTTCATGCCGTTGCTGAATTTCCTCAATATTCTTTAAAGGCAATGCCAACCAACGTTTTAACAAACGGCCACCCATGGGTGAAATGGTTGCATCAATAACATCTAACAACGTAACAGAATTTACAGATGTTCCATGATACAATTCTAAATTACGGACAGTAAATCTGTCCATCCAAACATAATGATCTTCAGCAATTCTTGAAATATTTTGAATGTGCGATAATTGTTTGTGTTGTGTTTCCGATAAATAAAACAATACAGCACCTGCAGCTACAATTCCGCTAGATAATTCTTGAATTCCAAAACCTTTTAAACTTTTTACATTAAAATGATTTTGCAGAGTTTCTTGTGCATATTCAGATTGAAAAACCCAATCATCTAAATAAAATGTATAGAAACGATTTTCAAACAACTCAAAAAATTGTTGTTTGTGTCTTTTTTCAACTAAGACTTCACTCGGATTGAAATTTTGTAATAATTTATCGATGTATTCGGCATTTCCTTGCGCTACTATATACTCGCCAGTAGAAACATCTAAAAATGAAATTCCGAGTTGTTTTTTATCAAAATGAACTGCAGCTAAAAAGTTGTTGGTTTTAGACTGTAAGACTTCATCATTCAAAGCAACACCAGGTGTAACCAATTCTGTAACACCACGTTTTACGATGGTTTTTGTCATTTTCGGGTCCTCTAATTGATCACAAATAGCCACACGCATTCCGGCTTTTACCAATTTTGGTAAATAGGTGTTTAATGAATGATGCGGAAAACCGGCCAATGCAGTTTCAGTTTCACTTCCAGCGCCACGTTTGGTTAAAATAATTCCCAAAACATGCGCGGCTTTTTTTGCATCTTCACCAAAGGTTTCGTAAAAATCTCCCACTCTAAACAACAACATGGCATCAGGATATTTTACCTTAATGGCATTATATTGTTTCATTAACGGAGTAACCTTTTTTGTGGTTGCTTTTGCCAAGTCTTTCGGAATTTTTAAATTAGTTTTGCGAAGATAATTATTCGTATATAAAGATAGAACTTTTTATGAGAAAACTAAAAAATAACGAGTTAGGACGAATCTCTGTGGATGAGTTTAAAGATGTTTCTAAGACCCCTTTAATTGTTGTGCTTGATAATATTAGAAGTTTAAACAATGTAGGTTCTGTTTTTAGAACGAGTGATGCGTTTTTAATTGAAAAAATTTATCTCTGCGGTATTACGGCAATTCCACCAAACAAAGAAATTCATAAAACAGCTTTAGGAGCAACAGAATCTGTTGAGTGGGAATATGTAAAAGACACTTTAGAATTAGTTGAAAGATTAAAAAAAGAAAATGTAAAAGTATTATCCATTGAACAGGCTGAAAACAGCACCATGCTAAACGAATTTATTCCAGATGAAAATCAAAAATATGCTGTAGTAATGGGAAATGAAGTAAAAGGCGTTCAACAAGAAGTGGTTTCTGCTTCAGATTTGTGTATTGAAATTCCACAATTAGGCACCAAACACTCTTTGAACATATCTGTAAGTTGTGGTATTGTATTATGGGATTTATTTAATAAGCTAAAATAAATTGCTCTTAAATACCAATAATTAGCTTTGCAATCCAAAAATAAATTAGAATTCCAAAAATATCATTACTTGTTGTAATAAAGGGTCCAGTTGCAATGGCAGGATCGATACCACGTTTATTTAGAAATAACGGGATAAATGTACCAATTAACCCAGCAACGATAATTACAACAATTAGAGAAACCGAAATAGCAAAACCTTTTTGAAGCTCTCCGCTATATAGCCAAATAAATAAAAATAAAAAGAGGGCTAAAATTAATCCGTTTAATGCAGCAAGCAGCATTTCTTTAATCAATCTACTATTGATACTTCCTTTTACATCATCGTTTGCCAAACCTTGAACAATAATTGCAGAAGATTGTACTCCAACATTTCCTGCCATCGCGGCAATCAGAGGTGTAAAAAAGAATAGAATAGCATCTTCGCTAAATAAATCTTGAAAACCTTCCATAATTAAGAAAGCTCCAATACCACCTATAAGACCTAAAAACAACCAAGGGATACGTGCTCTTGTTAAATGAAAAATACTATCATCAGAATCTACATCCTGTGTTAAACCAGCAGCCATTTGGTAATCTTTATCAGCTTCTTCTTTTAAGACGTCAACAATATCGTCAATGGTAATCCTACCTAATAAAACCTCATTATCATCTACAACAGGTATTGCTTCTAAATCATATTTAGCCATAATTCTAGCAACTTCTTCATCATCTTCATTTACGTTTACTGCATCGACTTTTGGTTTTGAAATATCTGCAATTTTTTGGTCAGACTTTGCAATAATTAAATCTTTTAAAGAAAGCCTACCCACTAATTTATCTTCTTTATCTACAACGTAGATAGAGTGTACCCTTGTAACTTCTTTTGCTTGCCCCCTTATTCTGCGCATACAACCTGCAACCGTCCAGGTTTCATAAACTTTTACCAATTCTTTTGCCATTAATGAACCAGCAGTATTGTCTTCGTAAGACAGTAATTCTTTAATGTCTGCAGCTAACTCATCATCGTTTAAAGCTTTAATTACGTGTTTTTGACGCTCTTCTGAAAGTTCACCGATAATATCTGCAGCATCATCAGAATCCATTTCACCAACTTCATCTGCAATTTCTTTAGCAGATAAGTTTTCAAGTATTTTTTCACGAGTATCTTCATCTAATTCAGTTAGAATTTCAGATGTTTTTTCGCTATCTAAAAGTTTGATAATATAAATAGCTTCATCAAAAGTTACCTCGTCTAATACTTCTGCAATATCAGCATAATGAATTTCTGAAAATATTTTTTTAATTTCAGAATCATTTTTTTCGTAAATAAAACCGACTAAGTTTTCTAAAAAATAAGGAGTAATTTCAAATGCCATTTTTTGCGATTTTTGCAGTCAATTTAATGAATTCTTGAACAGTTAATTGTTCAGGACGTTTAGCAAATATAGGGTCTTCTTTTAAGGTATCCGAAAGATTGAAGCATTTTAAACTACCACGCAACATTTTTCTTCGTTGATTGAAACTCGTTTTTACAACTCTAAAAAATAATTTTTCATCTACAGGTAACGTATAGTTTTCTTTCCTGACCAACCTAATTACACCAGAATCTACTTTTGGAGGAGGATTAAAAACAGTTGGCGGAACCGTAAATAAATACTCAACATCATAAAAAGCTTGTGTTAAAACAGAAAGTATTCCGTAAACCTTACTGCCTTCTTTTTCTGCTATTCGCATAGCAACTTCTTTTTGAAACATACCCGAAAATTCTGGTACAAATTCTCTATTTTCTAGCGCTTTAAAAACGATTTGTGTAGAAATATTATAAGGGAAATTACCAATAATTGCTACTTGTTCTTTATTAAAAAGCTGTGTTATTTGTTGTTTTAAAAAATCACCTTCTATGATTTTAAATTTTTCTGAAGTTGTGTTTAAGTTTAGGTGCTCTAAAGGAAATGTTTCTTTTAAATAGGTTACAGATTCAGAATCGAGCTCCATGACAGTTACTACTGCTTTTTTCTCTAAGAGATATTTTGTTAAAACCCCCATTCCAGGACCAATTTCTAACACATTGTTGTATCCTTTTTCGGTTAAAGAATCTGCAATTTTCTTAGCGATTGTTTCATCGGTTAAAAAGTGTTGTCCTAAATGTTTTTTGGCTTTAACGCTCATGTTAATTTTTTACTTCGTTAGAGAAAAACTCGTTTACAATTTTTAATTCTGTTCTAAAAGCCAACATTTTATCAGCAAACTTTTGCATTCCGCCAATACGCAATCTATCGGCATCTTCTTTGTAATAATTGTCTAAATCTTCGCGAGTTTTTGCACTGTATTGTACAGAATATGTAATTCCGCCCATATCTTCTTCAACCAAAACCTGCGTTAATTTTGCTGAGGTAAATTTTCCGGTGGCTAAAACTTCTGGAATGTGGTTATGAATCCATTCTAACCATTCTTCATGAATACTTTCGTCTATGCTTAAAGTTACGTTGTAAATGTACATTTGTATGGTGGTTAATTAACAATATCTCCTCTGAGTTTTCTGTATTTTTTTCTAGCGTCAACTAAATAAATACTCGACGGATGCTCAAAAATAATCTTTTGATAGTATTCAGAAGCTTTTTTGGTATTAATTAATTGATTTAGATAAATTTCTGCAATTTGATAGATAGAATCATCAACAAAAATTCCTTCTTTATCTAATGCAATAATTTGAGTATAGTTGTTGATTGCTTTTTGAAATTGTTTTGTTTTTGAAAATAAATCTGCCTGTTTAAACAATGCTTCATCTTCAATTTTTTGCCCTTTATAATCTCTAATTACCCTTTGTAAGGTGTCTATAGCTTGTGTGTTTTTATTTTGAAAGGCTAATAAATCTGCCTTAGCATATAACTGTAAACCAATATCTAGCGAATCTTTGGGTTGATTGTCTGAAATGATTAAAAACAAATCCAATGCATCGTTTGCAATTAGTTGTGTAGTTGATGCTTTTAACACTTTCAATTGGGCAAATGCCCATTTAAAATCGTTTTTAAAATATGAAGTTTGCGCAACTTTAAATCGAGCTTGTTGAGCCAACGGATGATTTTTAATGCTTGTTTGTACTTGAGAAAAGTAAATCAATGCCTTGTTGTAATTTCCAATAAACACATGAACATCGCCCAATTTTAATTTAATTTCTGCTTTTTCAAATTTTGATTTTGCAATATCCATTGCATGTGTTAACACAGTAATTGCTTGCTCGGGTTTGTTTTTTTTATAGGTTAAAAACTCTGCATATGCTAACTGAATTTTTAATGTCGCAGAATTTTTGCCATAACGAGTAAAAATAGCATCAAAAAGCGATTCAATATTTTCTTGATTTGTTGCAATTGCAATCTTTACTGTATATAAATTCGCAATTAAAATTTGATCTATAAACGGACTTTTTTCTAAAATAAAATCAAAACATTTTTTAGCGGTATCAAATGCGTTGTTGTTGAAAGAATTGTACCCTAAATCAATAATGTTTACAATGTATGCTGGATTTCTGTTGTACAATGCTTTTTCTTGAATGAAAGCTTTTTCATATTCCTTTTGTTGTATAAAAAGCCAACTTAATAATTGATTCCAAACATTTTTAGGGTTGCTAACCGATTTTTTAATCAGTGCTTTTTTAAACAGGATATTGTTGTTGTTTAATGGGTCGTCTGTAATATACCTGCTAGTAAAACGTTGTACGGTATTTAAATAATCTTCATTTTTATCAATCAAATCGATATAAGAGGTAAACATCTTTTCAAATGCTCCTTTTTCACCATAAATCTGAGCAATTTGAAATTGATAATTTGCATTCGGATTGTAGCGCATTGTTTCTTGATACGCTAAAATTGCATAATCCAACAAAGCATTATCATTAAACAATCGACCAATAAACCCACCCATTCCGTTATTTGTTTTTATAGAATTTATGGCTTTATCATAATATATTTTTGCGGTTTCTTTTTGTTGTTGTTTTTCGTAATTATAACCCAACTCAACATTTAAATAAGAATGTTTTGGGTTTGTAATTAAACGTTGCTTTAATAACTTTTCAACCGTTTCAAATTGCGATGTTTCTTGGTAAGAACTAACTAGTCTTTTTAAATAGGTAGTGTTGTAAGGGTTTTTAGCATAAAGAACTTTAAAGATTTGTATCGCTTTTTCATAGGCGCCATCTCTATAATATCTTTCTGCCAACATGTAGTCGTTTTGCCCATAACTTAACGAGCTAATGAAGATAAAAAATAGAATAATGGCTTTTTTCATGGTATTCAAAGATAACAACAAGAACGTTAAATTTTTATTAAATCAAATGATTTCTGTAAATGCATTGTAACATTTTGGCACAAAACTTGTCTATTAGATATAAGAACTAACAAAAATTAAAATTATGAGCGATTTAACTAAACAATACGAACAAGCAAAAAACAACTCTAAAGTGTTTATGCAAAACGGACAAATAGGTGCGTATTTAAATGCATTATTAGAAATGAATAAATATAAAAGATTAATGGTTGCAGTTGTTGCAAACTAAAAAGTAAGTTTTAAGAGGCCTCAAAACTTACTTGAATATTCTTTATATTGATTGTCGTTTTTAATCAATCATATCAAAACCACAATAAGGCACTAAAGCATCCGGAATTTTGATTCCATTTTCGGTTTGATAGTTTTCTAAAATACCCGCCAAAACCCTAGGTAACGCAAGAGAACTTCCGTTTAATGTATGTGCTAACTGACTTTTCCCTTCTTTATTTTTAAAACGCAGCTTTAATCTATTTGCTTGATAGGTTTCAAAATTTGAAGCTGAACTAATTTCCAACCATCTATCTTGTGCTGTAGAAAACACTTCAAAGTCGAATGTTAATGCAGAAGTAAACCCCGTATCACCTCCACATAAACGTAAAATTCTATAAGGCAATTTTAAGTCTCTTAATATATTTTTGATATGCTCTACCATTTCATTTAAAGCCTGGTATGAATTATCTGGATGTTCTATTCGTACAATTTCTACTTTATCAAATTGATGTAATCTGTTTAAGCCTCGAACATGTGCACCATAACTTCCTGCTTCTCTTCTAAAACAAGGTGTGTACCCGGTACAAGTAATTGGAAAATCGCTTTCAGAAATTAAGTTTCCTCTAAACATATTGGTTATTGGAACTTCTGCAGTTGGAATTAAATATAAATCATCTATTGCTGCATGATACATTTGCCCTTCTTTATCTGGCAATTGGCCAGTTGCAGTTGCGGATTCTGTATTTACCAAATGCGGAACCTGGTACTCTTTATAGCCTGCTTCAATATTTTTATCTAAAAAATAATTAATTAAAGCACGTTGTAATCTGGCCCCTTTTCCTTTATAAACAGGAAATCCTGCGCCCGTAATTTTGGTCCCTAATTCAAAATCTATAATGTCATATTTTTTTGCTAACTCCCAATGTGGTAGTGCATTTTCTCCTAAATCTGGAATTGTACCTTCAGAAAAAACTATTTCGTTATCTTCTTCAGATTTTCCAGCTTTTACAGATGCATGAGGCACATTCGGAATTTGATATAACAATTCTTGCAAGTTGTTTGAAAAAGCATTCAATTGCTCAGTTAATGTCTTAGACTGCTCTTTAAGTTGTGTGGTTTTTTCCTTTAATAAGGTTGCTTTTTGAGCTTGTCCTGATTTAAAAAGTTCCCCAATTTCTTTCGAAATGGTATTAGATTCTGCTAAAATAGTGTCTAAAGAAGTTTGTGTATTTCTTCGATTTTCATCAGTAGCTAATACCTCAGAAATTATACTTTCTGCATTTGTAAAATTCCGTTTTGCTAAACCTTCTAAAACAGCTTGTTTGTTGTCTCTAATAAACTGAACCTGTAACATCTTTAAATTTTTTAAGAGTGACAAAGATACAGGAAGTACAACAATTTACCAATGCCTTTTAGAGATAGTTTTCGATGTAGTTTAGTGCAATTTTTTTGTCTTCTTTTAGTTGCAAGATTAACTTTTCTACTGAGTCAAATTTTTCTTCATCTCTTAAGAAAAATAAAATTTCTACAGTTAAACTTTTGGTATAAAGATTTTCTTTAAAATCAAAAAAATGAACTTCTATAGTTTGGTGCTTTCCTTCAATAGTTGGTCTAAAACCAATATTCATCATGCCAAAAATAGTTTTTGTGCCAATAATTGATTTTACTACATAAACACCTGTTTTTGGAATTAACTTATATGTTTCTTTGATACTTAAATTTGCAGTCGGAAAACCAATTTTACCTCCTAGTTGTTTGCCATTTATTACCGTTCCGCTTAACATAAAATTATAGCCCAAATATTTATTAGCCGTTTTTATATTTTTTTCTGATAATGCTTTTCTGAT
>JALQYN010000026.1 GCA_023254055.1 Polaribacter sp. | reverse complement strand
ATTATAATCGGAGTAATGGATTAAATGCACATATAGTTTCAGTTGGTGCAGACTTTATAATTGACAAATAAAGATGTACTTGTGCTAACAATGTATATAAAAAATAGGCGAAACAGTAGTAAATTAATGGCTTGTGGCTCGTATCAAACTTTGTACTTAACCGAAAGTTTAGTGCTTCTAAATCGCCTACTTTTCATATACTAACCGTTGGCAGACATTAAAAAAAGCGGAAATTCGCTTTTTTTAACATTAGTCCCTTAAGGAAAAAAGGTGTTTAAGATACTTTTTAAAATTTCTTCTCAAAAACAGTATACTTTTTTTTCGTATTTGAATATAGAAAAAAATTGATATTCAAATTTTTAGTAACTTGGTTGCAAAACTCAGTCAAACAATATCTTAACTAATAATATTGTTTGACTAATTAAAACAACAACCAAATGTTTACAAGTCTTAACAAAAAAATCGCCTTTATTCTATGCTTCTTTTTTTTGGGAGTCTCTCAATTTTCATCTGCTCAAAAAAAATGGAGCAAACGAAAAGTGGAGGCTTTAAAAAAAGAAGTTTCACAAATTGTAACTGCCAACCATAAACAGTCTCAAGTAATGGTTGATAAAATATTTAGTTTTTCAGAACTTGGTTTTCAAGAATATGAATCGTCTAAATATTTAACCGGAATTTTAAAGCAAAACGGATTTGAAATTGAAGAATCTGTATCTGGAATTCCAACGGCTTGGTTTGCCAAATGGTCAAACGGAGAAGGTCCTGTAATTGCACTAGGAAGCGATGTAGATTGTATTCCGAAAGCATCACAATATCCAGGAGTTGCCTACCACAAACCAATTGTTGATGGAGCTCCAGGGCATGGAGAAGGTCATAACTCTGGGATTCCTTTAAACATTACTGCAGTTTTAGCCGTTAAAAAAATAATGGAACGTGAAAATATTGGTGGAACCCTTATTTTATGGCCGGGAATTGCAGAAGAATTGGTTGCTGCAAAAGCTTGGTACACTAGAGACGGACTTTTTGATAAAATAGACATGTGTATTTTTACGCACGTAAGTAGTAATCTAGGTGTTTCGTATGGGGCGGCTAGTGGTACTGGTTTAATTTCTGTAGAATATACTTTTGAAGGAGAATCTGCTCATTCTGCTGGTTCGCCTTGGCGCGGAAGAAGCGCTTTAGATGCTGCCGAATTAATGAGTGTGGGTTGGAATTATAAAAGAGAACATTTACACCCTTTAAAAAGATCGCATTCTATTTTTACTGATGCAGGTGATCAACCCAATGTGGTTCCTTCTAAAGCATCAATTTGGTATTATTTTAGAGATGTTACCTATGAAGGAATTATGGAGATGTATCAAGAAGCGAATGATGTGGCAAAGGGTGCTGCATTAATGACAAAAACAAAAGTAACTTCAAAAATACTAGGAACTGCTTGGCCAAGACATTTTAATAAAACCATTGCGGAAACCATGTATGAAAATATCAAAACTGTTGGATTGCCAGAATGGTCAGAAAAAGACCAAACACTAGCAAAAGCAGTGCAAACGGAAGTAAAATCATCTAGAATTACTGGTTTAAGCACAAAATTAATTCCATTAGGGTTACCTATTAAAACACCTAGAAGTGGTGGTTCTGATGATATTGGCGATGTTTCTTGGACGGTTCCAACAGTAACCTTAAGATACCCTTCTAACATTCCTGGTTTACAAGGACATCATTGGAGTAACGCCATTGCTATGGCAACTCCGATTGCACATAAAGGAGTTACTGCCGGTGCTAAAGTAGAAGCCATGACAATTATTGATTTTTTATTAAAACCAAACCTATTAAAAGAAGCTAAAGACTATTTTAATAAGGAACAACGTAAAAACACTTCCTATAAACCAATGATTACTGAAAGTGATTTACCTCCCATCTATTTGAATACAGACAAACAAAAACAATTTAGATCTCAGCTAGAAAAATTTTATTACAACGAAAAAGAATTTGATACCTATTTAGAACAATTAGGAGTAAGCTATCCAACTTTAAAAAAGAAAAAATAAACGATCATGAAATACAAACATTATCTTTTAACAATTGCCGTATTTATTTTTGCCTTTGGTTGTCAAAAAGAAGCACCTAGTTGTGATACTGTAATACAAAATGGAATAATTTATAATGGAACGGGTGAACTTCCTTTTAAGGGAACTGTTGCCATAAAAGGAGATAAAATTATTTATGTAGGAAAACACAAAGAGTTTAAAGCTACCAACGTAATTGATGCAAAAGGAAAAGCAATAGCACCTGGATTTATAAATATGCTGAGTTGGGCATACGGAACTTTAATGAACGATGGTCGTTCTTTGAGTGATTTGAAACAAGGTGTAACACTTGAGGTTTTTGGAGAAGGAAACTCTCCTGGCCCAGAAGGAAAGCCTGGTGATGAAAAATATATGTCGTTTGGTGGTGCTATGGACACATTGGTAAAAAGCAAGATATCTACCAATATTGCCTCTTTTTTAGGTGCAGAAACTGTTAGAATACAACATGTTGGTTATGCCAATAGAAAAGCGACAAATGAAGAATTATTGGCAATGCAAGCTTCTGTAGAAAAAGCTATGAAAGAAGGGGCCATGGGAATTGGGTCTTCTTTAATTTATGCACCTGGAGATTATGCAGATACCGACGAGCTGATTGCACTTAATAAAATAGCTTCTAAGTTTGGAGGCATGTATATTTCTCATATGAGAAGTGAAGGTGATAAATTGTTAGATGCTTTAGATGAATTACTATTAATTGCAGAAAAAGCAAAGATACCAGCAGAAATTTACCATTTAAAAGCTTCTAGAAAAGCCAATTGGCATTTATTAGACACTGTAATTACACGCGTAGAAAAAGCACGAGCAAAAGGACTTCGAATTACTGCAGATATGTATACCTATAATGCTAGCTCAACAGGTTTAACTGGAGTAATTCCAACCTGGGTTCAAGAAGGCGGTCATAAAGCTTGGATAGAAAGAATGAAACAAGCAGAACCAAGAAAAAGACTCTTAGTAGATATTAGAAAAGAGTTGGCTCATCAACCTCCAAGCGGAATTTTAATGGTTGGTTTTAAAAATGCTGAAATGGCAAAAAAATATCGTGGCAAAACAGTTGCAGAAGCTGCTGAAATGAGAAATCAATCTCCTGCCGATGCCATTATTGATATGATTATAGAAGACGATAGCCGAATCCAATGTATTTACTTTAGTATGTCTGAAGAAAATATTCGTAAAAAAATACAAATTCCTTGGCTGTCTTTTTGTTCTGATGCAGGGTCTTATTCTGACCTATCGAAAGATTTTAGAACGCATCCAAGAGCTTTTGGAAGTTTTATTAGAGTTTTAGGAAAGTTTACTAGAGAAGAAAAGTTGCTCTCATTGGAAGAAGCTGTTCGTAAATTAAGTGGATTTCCTGCAACGAACCTTGGATTAAAAGATCGTGGATTTTTAAAAGAAAATTATTTTGCTGATGTGGTCATTTTTGATCCAGAAACTGTTGGCGACAATGCTACTTTTGACGAACCGCTTCAGTTTGCAAATGGTATGAATGATGTGTTTGTAAATGGGGTTCAAGTGATTTCTAATGAAAAACATACTGGAGCATTTCCTGGGAGGTTTGTGAAGGGGCCAGGTTATCAGGAAGAATAAAACTGAATAAAATAAAAAAGCCTGTAAATTGTAGTTTTTTTAGTTCTTCTCTTTTATCAAGTAAAGATATACTGGGTAGTGATCGCTATAGCCACCTGTATAACCCCCATTAGAAAAACTTCTAAAAGGATATCCTTTAAAGCGCCCTTTTTTTGTGGTTAAAAAATGCTTATTAAAAATCATCGCTTTATACATTTTATATGAGGAAAAATCTTTTTCTCCCTTGTCTAATGCTGATGAAGTAAAAAATATTTGATCAAATAAATTGATGTTGTCTCTATACCCTAAGGTGTTAAAACCTCGCTTGTACATCTCTTCAAACGGATTGTAAATATCGTTTTCTTTAACTGTTTTCTTTGCTCCTTTTGCTTTTAATACTTTTTTAAAACTAGAATTTGTTGGGTCGTCATTAAAATCTCCCATGCCAAATATTTTGGCATTCGGTTCTGCTTCTCTAATTTTTTCAATAATTTTTGTGTTCAGATAGGCTGCTTTTTCTCGTAATGCTCTACTAGCTGCTTCTCCGCCACTTCTAGACGGCCAATGGTTTACTAGTACATGAATTAATTCGTCATCTAAATATCCCGAAACTAATAATTGATCTCTAGTATACACTCTATAATTATCTCTAAAAATGTTGGGGGTAAATATTTCATGATGAATCGGTTTAAAATATTTTTTCTGATACAACAACGCAACGTCTATTCCTCTTTTGTCTTGCGATTCGTAATGAATAATGTCATAATTCATTTTTCTCAGGTATTTCGATTTCACCAAATCTTCTAACACAGCTCTGTTTTCAACTTCAGAAACGCCAATGATTGCCGGACCTGTTTTTGTGTCTTCAAATCCAATTTGAGAAATAACACTACCTAACTTATCTATTTTATCCCAATACACTTTCGATTTATTTCCTTTCAAGCTCATCATCGGACTTGCTTCATCGTTTTTTGTTGGGTCGTTAATCGTATCAAACAAGTTTTCTAAATTATAAAAGGCAAGAGTTCTAATACTGTATTCTTTGGTTTTCGTTTGTGAATTTATGAGTATAGACATACACATAAAGCCCCCTAAGAGAAGTGTTTTTTTCATTTTGCAAGTTTTTTATTACAAATGTAAACAATTTTAAAATCGTGTAACAAATTGAAAATCTAGCTATTAAATATTTTTTATATCTTTAAATAAAAAATTAAACGCTATGAAAAAGATCATCTTAACGATGTTCTTGACGGTTATTTTCTGCCCGAAAATCACTGCTCAGAACATTGTAAAAGGAGTTGTTGTGGATCACAATTCCGAAAAACCCATTAAAGGAGTTTCTATTACTTTACAAACAACTACTGTAAACACAGAAACAAACGGAACCTTTCTTTTAAACAATCTTTCTAATGGAAAATTTATCATAAGCCTGAAACATAAAGGCTATGAAACGCAAAATTTTCCGATAGAACTAACCGGGAAAACAATTGATTTAGGAACTATTTTATTTTACGAAGACATTTCTTTAGATCAAGATTTAAGCACCATTACACTTACTGAAGATGAGTTAAATGGTGACAGCAATGCTGCAGATAACATCTCTGGATTGTTACAGTCTTCAAAAGATGTTTATTTAAGAACCGCTGCTTTTGAATTTAGTTCTTCTTTTTTTAAAGTAAGAGGTTTAGATTCTGACAATGCCCCGTTATTAATTAACGGTATTGAAATGAATAAAATATATGACGGCAGACCACAATGGAGTAACTGGGGCGGCTTAAATAATGTTACCAGAGAACAAGAATTTAGTGCAGGTTTAGCGGCTTCTAGTTTTACTTTTGGTGGTGTATTAGGTGCTACAAACATCAATGTTAGGGCTTCTAAAATTTCACCTGGAGGGAGTCTTTCCTTTGCCTCATCAAATAGAAGTTACCAGTACAGAATTATGGCAACCTACTCTTCTGGAGTATTAAAAAATGGTTGGTCATATGCCCTTTCTGCAAGTAAAAGAACTGGAGATCGTGGTTTTAATGAAGGTACATTCTACGACTCAAACTCGTTTTTTGCTTCAGTGGAGAAAAAAATTAATGATTCTCATAGCCTAAATTTTACTTCAATTTATGCTCCAAATCAAAGAGGAAAATCATCTGCAAACACACAAGAAGTTTATGACCTAAAAGGGATACAATACAATTCGTATTGGGGCATGCAAAATGATAAAATGAGGAATTCAAGAAATAAAAAAATTGTTGAGCCCATTCTTTTATTAAATCATTATTGGACAATGAACGATTACACAACGTTAAACACCAATGTTGCCTATCAGTTTGGTGAAGTTGGAAATAGTAGAATTGATTATACCGGCAGTAAAATTGACGGAACGATAAATGGGATACCTACAATTGTGAGCTTAGGCGGTGCTAATCCAGATCCAACATATTATCAAAATTTGCCAAGTTATGGTTTAAAGCAAGGGTATAGTAATGTGTATGAAATGGAAAAAACATTTATCAATAATGGTCAATTAGATTGGAACAGTGTATACCAAGGAAATCTAAAACCATTTAATGAAGAATATGCTGCCTATGTATTATATGAAGATAGAAATGATGACAAGCAATTTTCTATAAATTCAATTTTCGAAACAGAAATTAATGCAAATGCAACATTCAATACTTCTATACAATACAGAAACTTTAGTTCAAACAATTTTGCCCAAGTAACCGATTTGTTAGGAGGAACAAAGTATCTAGATGTCGATTCTTTTGCAGATACCAATAACTTAAAACAAAATGATTTACAAAACCCAAACAGAGAGGTTACCGTTGGAGACACCTTTAAATACCATTATAATTTAACTACAACTATTTTAAATGGCTTTGCGCAAGCACAATTTAAATACAATAAAATAGATTTTTTTACAGCAGTAAGTCTTTCAAAGACAACACACCAAAGAGAAGGATTTTACCAAAATGGAAAGTTTGCCTTAGGGAGTGCATCATTAGGAAAATCTACAAAACCAACATTTACAAATTTTGGTTTCAAAAGCGGTGCAACCTATAAGTTTACTGGACGTCATTTAGTCAATATACATACTGGTTATCTAACGAGAGCACCAACATTGCGCAATACTTTTTCGAACGCTAGAATTAACAATGATGTTGTTGAAAACCTAACAAGTGAAAAAATCTTTTCCGCTGATGCAAGCTATATTTTCAGAGGTCAACAACTGCAAGCAAAAATTTCGGGGTATTATGCGAAAATTAAAGATGCTACCGAAGTTTCATTTTACTATGCAGACGGAATTGGAGGAAGCGGATCAGAATACACGGCGTTTGTGCAAGAAATTTTAACCGAAATAGATAAAAAACATCTGGGTATAGAGTTGGGTCTAGAAGCACAAGTTACAGCAACAATTAAATTAAAAGGTGCCGCAAATATTGGGCAATATACGTATGATAACAACCCTAGATTAACGTTAAAATCTGAAGTAGATGGATTTCAATTTACATCAAGAGCTTCAAACTTAAAAAACTACAAATTAGCCACTGGGCCACAACATGCCTATTCTATTGGATTGGAATACAGAGACCCAGATTATTGGTGGTTTGGAGCTACAATCAATTTCTTTGGAAATGCTTATGTAGATGTTGCTCCTTTAACCAGAACAAACAATTTTACTGATGATGATGGAATTCCTTTCAACGATTACGATCCAGAGTTGGCAAAAAAGTTGTTGACACAAGAAAAGTTTGACAGCTATAATGTAATCAATATTGTTGGTGGAAAATCCTGGAAAATTGATGATTACTTTATCAATCTTTTTGCAAGTGTAAGCAACTTACAAAATACCCAATACAAAACAGGAGGTTTTGAACAAGGTAGAAATGCAAACTATAGAGAATTAAGAGATGACAAAGCTTTATCAAAACCACTATTTGGCAACAAATATTGGTACGGTAGAGGAGCAACCTACTTTCTAAACCTCAGTCTTAGATTTTAATTATTAACTATACTTACTAAAAAATTATCGCTATGAAAACAACTAAAAATTACACCTTCGTTTTACTATTCATATTCCTATTTGCTCTAAATTCTTGTATACAAGAAAACGATTTTACAATCCCTAATCTAACTATTAATGAGCCAAACATTTCCCCTAATTCAACGTTGCAAAAAGTAAAAACGGCTTTACAGCAAGAGTTTTTCACAAATCAAAAATTAGTATTTACATTTCCTGAAAACGAAAATAGTCCGACATTTATAGAGGCTTATGTTGTTTCGTCTGATGCTACCGGAAATTTTTATAACAAATTAATTGTACAAGACAAACCAGAAAACCCTACTGCAGGAATTGAGATTTTAATCAATAAATCAGATTTAAATACGTTGTATACCATGGGTCAAAAAATATACATCAAATTAGATGGCTTATCCGTTTCCTATGATGACGGCCAAAGTGAAGTAAACCCTATAAATTTAGCTCCGGGGAAATATTCGCTAGGTTTTTTAGAAGGTGATAGAGCCGCAAAGATTCCAACAACGGCAATCAATAATCATCTTTTTAGAACGGCAACCATTGAGGAAATAATCCCTCAAAAAATCTCGATAGAAAGTATCACAGATGCAACTATAAACACTTTTGTTCAACTAGAAAATGCTCAATTTGATAGTTCTGAAAAAGGAAAAACATTTGCAGGAGAAAAATACGATGAATATGATGGATTCAGATACCTTTTTGAATGTGGATCAGAGCATGTTTTACGTTTACAAACTAGTACATTTTCTAGTTTTAAATCAACTTTAATCCCTGAAGGACAAGGAAAAATTGATTTTATTTTAAGCAAGGATTTTGCTTCAGAATTTTTGGTTGCTATCGTCAATTCTCCTTCAAATATTGATTTTACGAACACAACCAGGTGCGATCCCGCTTTTTTAAATTGCACTGTCAATTCAGCTTCTGGAAATACTGTTTTACTAGATGAATCTTTTGAAAATATTAAAACCAATGCACAATTACTAAGTGCAGGCTGGTTAAACATCAACGATAATGGTGGTAAAACTATTTTTAAACCAAAAACAAAAAACGGCAATAGACTTATAGAAATTTCTGCTTATGCAACAGCAGAAAACCCTTTAGAAACTTGGTTAATTTCGCCAGCCATAGATTTAGATGCAACCATAGACGAAACCTTAACTTTTGATACCAACACAGGTTATGATAATGGAAAAGCGTTAAAGGTTTTTGTTTCTTCTGATTTTAGTGGAGATCTAAAAACAGCCACATGGACTCAAATAAATGCGGACATCTCTGAAGGTCCCAGTAATGATTACTCGAATTTCTTTACCAAATCTGGTAGCATCTCTTTATCTTGTTTAACCGGAACTGTACATGTTGCTTTTCAATATTTTGGTGGAGACGGAGGAGTGACAACCACTGTGCAAATAGACAATGTGAAAATTACTGGAAACTAACATAAACGATTATGTGTTTTGAGAAAAATTAATATCGAGAATAAAAATTTTGTTTAAAAAAATGTTCTCGATACGATTTTCTTTGATTTTGACTTTGCCCAATCTAACAGAAATCACTCGAACTGACATTCCGTTTATCCTTACGTTTTTTTTTAGTTTAAATTTCGTTTCTCTATAAAAAAGCGTTTTAAAAGGCTGCTGCAATCATTTTCTAAAATTCCGCCAACTACTTTTGTTTTTGGATGAATGGTTGTTTTTAACTTTATAAAACCGCGTTCTAACTCAGAAGCACCGTATACAATTTTACCAATCTGTGTCCAATAACTTGCACCGGCACACATTTGGCAAGGTTCTAAGGTTACATACAAGGTGCAGTCTTTTAGATATTTTCCACCTAAATAATCTGCTGCAGCCGTAAATGCTTGCATTTCTGCGTGCGCTGTTACATCATTTAAGGTTTCTGTTAAGTTATGGGCTCTAGCAATAATTTGGTCTTTAAAAACAATGATTGCTCCCACAGGAACCTCCCCTTTATCAAAAGCAATTGCTGCTTCATCTAAAGCTTTTTTCATAAAATACACATCATCAAAAGGATTTATCATCGTAAAAAAATATTTTTTCAATAATACAAAAAGCAAATCAGATGTAAAACTCGTACTTTTGTTGCATGTCAACAAAACTTTTAGATACAATTTACAATCCTAAAGATCTACGTAAACTAAAACCAAGTCAGTTGCCGGTTTTAGCAAAAGAATTGCGTGAATTTATCATTGATATTGTTGCTGCTAAAGAAGGGCATTTAGGGGCTAGTTTAGGGGTTGTTGAACTAACCATTGCACTACATTATTTGTTTGATACCCCAAATGATTTATTGGTTTGGGATGTTGGGCATCAAGCATACGGACATAAAATACTCACTGAACGAAAAGCTGTTTTTGATACCAATAGACGGTTAAACGGAATTTCGGGCTTCCCAAAAAGAAACGAAAGTGTGTACGATGCTTTTGGTGTTGGACATTCGTCTACCTCAATTTCTGCAATATTAGGAATGGCAATTGCTTCTAAACTAAAAGGAGAAAATGAAAAGCAACATATTGCTGTTATTGGTGATGCCTCTATTGCAAGCGGAATGGCTTTTGAAGCTTTGAATCATGCTGGAGTTACGGATGCAAATGTATTGGTGATCTTAAATGACAATGCCATTGGTATTGATCCTTCTGTGGGTGCCTTAAAAGAATACCTAACCAAAGTAAAATCAGATAAAAGGCTTGCCGCTCAAAACAACATTATAAAGGCGTTAAATTTTGATTATTCTGGTCCAATTGACGGACATAATTTAGATGAATTACTTGCAGAATTAACTCGTTTGAAAAAAGTGAATGGCCCAAAATTTTTACACATTATCACTACCAAAGGAAAAGGGTTGCAAAAAGCAGAAGAAAATCAAGTACAATATCATGCTCCGGGTAAATTTGATAGAATCACTGGAGAAATCATTCCGAAAGAATTAAAAATAGAACCACAAAAATACCAAGATGTATTTGGTAAAACCTTGGTGGAACTTGCAGAAAAAAACAACAAAATTGTGGGCATAACTCCCGCTATGATTACTGGAAGTTCATTGACATTTCTCTTAGAAAAATTCCCTGAAAGGACTTTTGATGTAGGTATTGCAGAACAACATGCGGTAACCTTAGCTGCTGGAATGGCAACACAAGGAATCATTCCTTTTTGCACTATTTATTCTACTTTCTTACAACGCGCTTACGATCAAATAATTCACGATGTTGCCTTACAAAAACTCCCGGTAATTTTTTGTTTAGACAGAGCGGGTTTGGTTGGCGAAGACGGTGCAACACATCATGGGGTTTTTGATTTGGCATATCTACGTTGTATTCCTAATTTAATTGTTTTTGCCCCAAGAAATGAAGTTGAACTTCGTAATATCATGTACACTGCGCAATTAAGCTTAGAAAACCCAATTGCCATTCGATACCCAAGAGGAAAAGGGGTTTTAATAGATTGGAAACAACCGTTTTCTACCATAGAAATTGGAAAAGGAGTCTGTATAAAAGAAGGAAATGAGGTGGCTGTTTTGTCTATTGGTAGCATTGCAAAAAATGTAACAGAAGCAATTGAAAATCTAGATCAAAAAGTTTCGGTAGCACATTACGATATGCGTTTTGTAAAGCCATTAGATGAACAGTTATTACATGCTGTTTTCAATTCTTTTGGTACTCTAATTACAATAGAAGACGGAACCATTGCTGGAGGATTTGGAAGCGCTATCTCAGAATTTGCAACAAAGAATAACTATAAAAACAGGATTACAATACTTGGCGTTCCAGATAAATTTATCCACCAAGGAACAGTTGCTGAATTACATAAAATAGCAAAAATTGATACAGCGTCTATTTCTAAAGAAATAAAAAAAGCAGCATTATTTTAATGCTGCTTTTTTTAAATTGAATATTTCTTTTATTTGATAATTACTTTACCAGTTGCTTTTCTATTGTTCGTATCAACTAAATTCACAATATAAACACCAGAAGTTAAATTTACAGTAACCGGTTGTTTTTCTTGTTGCGTAAAATCTATTTGTTTAGAAAATACTTGTTTTCCGTTGATATCAAATAACATCAGTGTTGCTTTTCCTACCGTGTTTTTTGCAAAAACTGTAAACTCTCCACTAGAAACAGTTGGATACATGGTAAACACTTTATTGTCTTTTACCACATCATCTACAGAAGCCGCTGCTGAAAAGAATTGTCCTGTAAACATTCCTCTACCAAAAGTGCTTGCCATTACCGTATTATCTGCAGTTCTTAAACTAAATGATGTCACTTTTACATTAGACATTCCGTTATAAGATTGTGACCAACTCGGGTTGGCATCCTTAAAATTACCTGTTCTCCAAACACCTAATTCTGTACCAATAATTACTTCATCATTATTTAATGGATTCATCATAATTGCTTTTACAGGAATGTCAGGAAAATTACCTTCTTTGCTTACCCAGGTTGTTCCTCCGTTTGAAGTATACCAAATACTAGCAACTCCATAATTGTGGAACGTAACTATAATTTCATTCTCTGTTGCACCAAAAGCTATAGAAGATACACTTCCAGCAGGAAAAGCACCACCTGTAATATCACTCCAAACTGGACCAGCTGAATTAGCATTCTGAATTCGCAATAATTTTCCATCATTAGTTCCTACAAAAAGTTTTGTAGAATTTAATTCATAAGGAGATACTTTAAATGCTGTTGGTTCTCCAGTTAATAAAACATTTGTAAATTCTGTCTTAACAGGAACGGTTAATAAATTAGTGAATCTTGCTAAATTATAGCTTCTATTCCCTGCTATGGTTTTAGAAAAATTTGTAAATAAAATATCTAAATTATCATCTAATGTTGCTGGATTGATAAAAGAACCTGCTTTATCATCATCAATAATTTCTATTCTATTTCCATTATATGGCAAAGGAAAAGCTTCTACATCATTATATACATAAGATGCTAAAAAATAGGCGCCATCTCTATCTATGAAAGAATAAGCACCGTCTCCTCCTTTTGGTTCAATAGAACTATTAATTCCTGCTGATGCACCATTCATGAATTGTGTTCCGTTATCTTGAGCACCTGAAATTAATAACACGTTTGCAGCATTTTGTCCAATATCTCCGTGATAAAATTGCGTTACATTATAGTCTTTGTTTCTCGATGAAATCGCATTTGTTGTCGTTTCTGCACCAGACAATGAACTTGCATAATACACACCGCCATCATTCCCTATAATTGCTTTATTGGCATCTGTAGGATGAAATGCCCAACCATGTTGATCTGCATGTACTACAGGAACATTTAATCCTGCTAAATTATTGTTATTAGACCATTTAGAAATTTGTTTCCAGGAAGTACCTGAGTTTGTGCTTCTAAATAAGTCAATACCCCCTGCATAAATTTTTGTGTCATCTGTTGGATCTACTTCAATCACTAAATCATAAAAAGCTTGACCACGAGTAAAATCGTTACTAGAAATATCATTATCTGCATCAGATGGAAGTGTTACTGCGGTAGTATTTGTAAAACCATCTGTTGTTTTTAGCATACTTAAATAAGGAGCAATTGTATTACCTCCTCCGTCTACTGTTCTCACATATGCTAATACATACACTGTATTTGCATTAGTTCCTGAAACGGCTATTTCTGTTCTTCTTGCATTGGTAATTGAATGTACTGCTGTAAATGTAGTTCCTGCTGCATCAGTTGATTTTAAAATAGTACCTCCTCCAAAACCCCATGGATTTCTTTCTGTACCAATCCAAATAGTATTGTCTGAACCAATCTCAATATCATTGGGTTCATAAGGGGTTGCGCTACCAGGAATAGCCGGCAATGTTATTTTATTCCAATTTGTTCCATTGTCAATCGATTTGTATAATCCAGTTTTTTGAAAGGCAACCCATTCCTCCCCTTCAGCATAATATGCGCCGGCTACAGCAAAGTAAACCTCAGTGTTTCCTCCATTATTCCTTGCTTTGATATCATTGATATAAAATACTCTTTGTGTTACATCTGCATTAAATGTATCAGAATACACATTTACCCAAGAGGTTCCACCATCTGTGGATTTCCAAATACCATTCCCTACAGCTTGGTCACCCGTATACGATTCACCAGTACCCACATACATAATTTGAGAGTTGTTTGGGTCAACGGTCATACAACTAATTGATAAGTTCTCATCAATTCCAACGCGTGTCCAAGAAGAATTTGCATTGGTTATATCATTATTTACCCATAAACCGCCAGAAACTCCACCAGCAAATACCCGCTTATGAGTTACGTCGTTTGGATCAAACATCACAACTCGAGTTCGTCCTCCAACATTATTTGGTCCTCTTTCTACCCACATATTATCAACTGCATCCCCAGGTACTCTCTGTAATTTACGGTTAGCTTTTAATTGTTTTTGAAGTTCAAAAACATTTTCTGGGTGGGTTCTTCCAGTATTGGGATTCATTTCTAACAAATATTCTTGTTCAAAATATTTATTAGGCGGAATTCCATTTGCTTTTCTCTCTTTTTTAGTAAGTTGAAGCGTTTTTGTATACGGATGATTCTTTATGAAATTCGCATATTTAATTCTTGCTTTTTCTGTTGCTGTTTCTTTAGTAGCAATAAAATACACTGAGAAAGCCGCAAGAACAATTGCAAAGGCGAAAAGTAGTTTTTTATTCATAATTGATTCGTTTTTTAGTTTACGTTGCTAAAGTTAGTGAAATGTTTTTTAAATTAAATTTCCATTTAGTTTTTTATGCAATCTAATTGCGTAACTATC
>JALQYN010000025.1 GCA_023254055.1 Polaribacter sp. | reverse complement strand
TTATTGATTTTCGTTTGTTAAAATCCCATTGATAATCAACTATTGCGGTAATGTTTTGTTTATCAAGACCAATGTTTTTTTGAATTCCTGTACCAATTGAAAAAATGGTTCGAGGAGACATCTCTTTCGGAACTAATTTATTTAATCCAAATGGGGCAAGAAATCGAGGGATTTCTAGTGAAGCATCCACACCAACTTCCCAAGCGTTAAAGAAACCCGTTGAGCTACCAAATTGAGTTGAAGTATTAAAGAATGACCCAATAAACGAGAACTTAAACAATTCTGCTCCTTTAAAAGTGTTTCTATCTGTAATTGAAAATTTTTCTGAAATCCCTAATTTTCTAATATTAGAATGTGTTAATTCTGTGTCCGTACCAATGGTGTATTTTTCAATTGGAGTTAATCTAATATCAGCAACTAGTAAAGAGTCTTTTGCTTCTGTGTATTTAATATTTATAGATTTAAAATTTTTAAGAGATTTTAAATGTGTTCTTGTTAAATTTCTTAAAGTATCACTATAAATTTGATTCGGTTTTATAAAAATAGATTGCGATAAATATTTAGGGTTGTATTTTAATTTTTTGTGTGCAAAAAAGGTAATTCCGTTGTAAGAAACAGAATCTAAATAGGGTTCACTTTCAGTATTGAAAGAATAATCTGTATAGACATTAATTTTTCCAACTTTCCTTACCTCAAAAGGTTTGAGTATATTTTTTTCATTTTCATTTGTAAGGTATTTTTCTGCAATAGATATAATAACATTTGATTTGTTATTGGCTTTTGTGTCGTCTACTTCGAATTTAATAGCACTGTCAATAAAATTATAAATACCAGAATTTCTAAATAGTTTTGTAATTCTTTCCGCTTCTTTTCTGAAGTTTTGATCGTTGTATCGATCGCCAGTTTTTAGATACGTATTTAGTGTATCGGTTTTATAAATTGTTTTTAAAACAGCAGATGGTATTTGTATTGAAATAGTATCTAAATAAAATGGTTTTCCTTTAGTAATAATATAGGTAATTTTTGCTTTTCTATTTTTTAAAGTGTCTGTTTTTGCACTTACTTTGTTTTTAAAATACCCTTGTGTAATAAAGTAAGAATTTAAGTTTGTAACTGTTCTTTTTGTTTTTAAATCGTCAACAATTACTGGTGCTTCCCCATTGTTTAAAAACCACTTATTAAAGTTCATGTATGAGTTAGCAACCCCTATACTTTGTTTTTCTGAAAATAAGCTTTTAAAAAAGTTGTACTTTTTTGGATGCAATGTAGCCCAAGCTTTTGGAGTTTTGGGAGCATTTGGATTTCCAAGATTATGAAAATATAATGAAATCGGAATTCCTAAAGTTTTAGAATTTGGTTTCTGCAATACATAATCTAATAAATCGCTATTTCTGTTTTTTTTGCCATCAACCAAAATTGTAGTTGAATTTAACAATCGCTCTTTTTCTGCAACTCTTTTTACAGAGTTACAAGAAACAATTATTAAAAAGATAAAAAGATAATAAGAAACTTTTTTCATTAGCTTTGTACAGACTATAACTTGGTTCAAAAGTACTATTTTTAGATGGTTTTTCTAATTTAAAATTAATTAATGAGTTTATCAAAGAATCACATAAAACTTATAACTAGTTTACAGCAAAAAAAGTATCGACAAAAACATAAATTATTTATTGCTGAAGGGGTTAAAGTTGTAAATGAATTATTGAATTCTACTTTCGATGTTGAACAACTTTTTGCAACTAGCGATTTTTTGAATTCTTCTAGAAGAGCTAATGATGTTGAAGTTAATGAGGATGAATTAAAGAAAATTAGTCAACTTAAAACACCAAATAAAGTTTTAGGTTTGTTTAAAATTCCCGAAAAACTTCCAACAAAAAATACGGGATTAATTGTTGCACTCGATGCAATAAATGACCCCGGAAATTTAGGAACAATTATACGTTTGTGCGATTGGTTTGGAGTTCAGAAATTGGTTTGTTCTACAACAACAGTAGACTGTTATAACCAAAAAGTTGTGCAAGCTTCAATGGGTTCTTTAGCTAGAATAGAAATTGTGTATACAGATTTGACTCATTATTTAAAAGAAGCAGAATTACCTACTTTTATTGCAGATATGGATGGTGAGAACATTTATAAAGTAGCGTTGCCAGATGAAGCTATTTTGGTTATGGGAAACGAGGCAAACGGAATTTCAGACGGAATTAGAAAAATGGTTGACACAAAAATATCAATTCCGAGGTTTGGTGATATTCAAGAAACAGAAAGTTTAAATGTTGCTACTGCAACTGCAATATTGTTGAGTGAGTTTAAGAGAAGTTAAATTACTCAAAAGCAAAATTTAAGAAGACACCACGAGTTCCTAAAAAATTTACTGGAGATGTCCATTGACTAGTTGCACTGTTGTCATATTTCAATTCATTATTCAGTGCAAAAACGCCACGAATAGACGGAGAAAACTTAAAAAAGTATAAATAAATATCGATTCCAATTCCGATTTCATACATAAAATTATGCTTTGTCATTCTAAACTCTACACCAGAATTGTCATTTGCATTTCTTTCGTTGCTAGAAAAATTATAGTCGTAAGAAATTCCTGCTAATACATAGGGTCTCACGTTGTCCATTCGGTCAGTACTAAATTTAAAAACAAAAGGAATGTGTAGGTAAGTAGATCCAATTTCTCGAATACTGTCTTGTTTTGTATTGATGTGGGTAAAAGCTAAGGTTTTTGAATTGCTAATTAAACCAGGCTCAAAACGTAAATTAATGTTTTTATGTAGGCGTAAATCTGCAATTAAACCAACATTAAATCCACTAGTTGCAGCAACACTAATGTTAGCATTTGCATAATTACTTGTCTTATAATCAATTTTAAAATCGTTCTGATTTAACCCAAGATAAAAACCATAATGCAATTTTCTTTTGTCAAAATTAGGTAAATAATCTACTCGATCTCTTTGTGCAAACAGAGAACTTGATAGAAGGAGAAAAGCTCCTAAAAAAAGTAATTGAAATCTTTTCATATGTTACTTTGTAGCGGTATAAATTGATGCTACACCAAAAGTTACAGGTTTATCTGTTGCAGTAGTAAACCCATTTTTTAGTAAAATATTGTTGAATTTTTCTCCAAAAGGAAAAGAATTTGCAGATTCTGATAAATACGAATAGGCTACTTTGTCTTTTGAGAATAATTTACCAACAACTGGAAGTATTACTGATGTATGAAAACGATACCCTTGCTTGTAAGGGAATTTTGTTGGAACAGAAGTTTCAAGGATAACCAATTTTCCGTTCGGTTTTAAAACACGTTTAATTTCTGTCAATCCTTTATCAAGATTCGCAAAATTTCGAACACCAAAAGAAACAGTAATTGCGTCAAAAGTGTTGTCTTCAAAAGGCATGTTTTCCGAATCTCCAACTAGCATCTCTATTTTGTCAGATAAGTTAGCTTTAGAAATTTTTTGCTTTCCAACTTCTAACATTCCGGCTGAAATGTCTAAGCCAACAATTCTTTCAGGATTTAATGTAGCCATCATAATGGCTAAATCACCTGTTCCAGTTGCAATGTCTAATATTTGCTTCGGATTGTTTTCTCCAACAATTGCAACAACTTTTTTTCGCCATTTTACGTCAATTCCAAAAGAAATAACTCGATTTAACCCATCGTAATTTTCAGAAATAGCATCAAACATTTGAGCTACTTGTTCTTTTTTTCCTTTTTCTGAATCTTTGTATGGTTTGATGTGTTCTGCCGACATTTGCTTATCCGTTTATTGCTACAACTTCATTAATTTGATTTGGCAACATGTCTTTTAACATGGTTTCAATTCCGTTTTTCAACGTAATTGTTGATGACGGACAACCACTACATGCTCCTTGTAAAATTACACTCACAATTTTGCTTTCTTCATCGTAAGATCTAAAAGCAATATTACCACCATCTGAAGCAACCGCAGGTTTTATATATTCGTCTAAAATACTCACAATTTTCGCCGAGGTTTCATCAAGGTTTTCTGGAGTTAGATTTTCAGATGCTTTCGTTTCTTTTTCTACTTTAGGTAATTCTTTAATAATTGTTTTGTTTTCTTGTAGATAGTTAAGAATAAAAGTTCTTAATTCTGGGTAAATTTCATTCCATTCAACCATGTCAAATTTTGTAATTGACACATAGTTTTCTGAAATAAAAACCTCTTTTACAAACGGAAAATGAAATAATGCTTGTGCCAATGGCGATGTTGCATTTGCTTCATCAATATTTTTGCACTCAACATCTGTAGTTGTTAAAGATTTTGTGGTTCCAAACTTCATTACTGAAGGATTTGGAGTTACTTCTGCATAAACTTCAATAGCTTGTTTTTTTGTAGTTTCTATTTCTGTTACAACACTATTTCCATCATTCAAATAGGCTTCAATCTGTTCTCTAACTTCTTCTTGAACATCAGCCCATTCAACAATATCATATTTTTGAATTGCAATAAAATTAGCCGTAATAAAAACCTTTTTAACAAAAGGTAAATAAAATAATTGTTGGGCTAACGGGGCATTTTTTGCTTCGTCAATATTATTAAACTCATAACTCCCACCATTAATTAGAATAGAAGTACTAGCAAATTTAATGATAGAATCGTTGTTTGTATTTTGTATAGAAATAGATGTTTTGCTCATGATAATTTAGATAGTATTCGATTGGTTTTCATCGAACAAATGTTCAGCAAAATTAAGGTAAAAATATGAATGAATAGCAAAGACCTCAAAGGTTTATTTCCAATGAGGTCAGATATGTTTTTAGGATTAATTATTTTATAAATTAATACTTAATGTTGCCGTTAAAATGCGATTGTCTATTTTTAAATCAGCTGCATTAACTTGGTTGTATTGTGGGTAAAAATTATACAACTGTGTGTTTGTTTTATTTTGATATGCAACATCTAATTTTACATTTCCAAAACTATATCCTGCACCGTAAGAATAACCTTTAATATTGTCTGATTCTATTGCGTTTGCATCTGGACTTTGAGAATAATGATATCCACCACGTAAGCTAAGCGATTTAAAACGCCATTCTGTACCAATATTTAATGTATAGGTATTTCTTAGATTGTTATTGAAAAATTGATTTTCTGTAGTAAAATCTCCATTAGAAAGTTTTAAGTTCTTATAGTTGTTTATTGTATAATCTGCACTGATCAATCCATTTTTCCCAAAAATATAGGCAATACTTGCAGTTGTTTTCCCTGGTGTTTTTAATTTATATGAATAAGCTTGGACAGGAAAGTAGTTCCCCGTTGTATTGTCATAAATAGTTGTGTTATTAGACGCTATGATTTCTGTATCGCCTAAAAAACCATCATTGTTTAAAATATTGGTTTCTTCGTTTATTTCTGTAAACCAAATTGGCGTTTGGTAAGAAAAACCTAATCGCAAACTTTTAGAGGCCTTGTAAATAGCACCAGCACTTATCGAAAATCCAGTCCCTACAGTATTATTTTGTTGGTAAAACTTTGCATTTATTGTGTTACCAGATCCATCATTGTTTTGTTCATTTAAAAAAGATTGTTGAGAAAATTTTAAATCGTATGTATTTATTGCTGCTCCTAAATATAAATCGTTTTGATATACACCAGAAATCGCAAAATTATACTCTTCCATTTTCCCGCTATAAGTAGTGTTAAATTGTTGAGAATCTGAATTTAAATATTGCGTTTTAGGATTTCCAGTATCTAGAGGAAACTCAGTAAATGTTGCAAAACCACTATTTCCATTTGCTATAAAACGGGTGTCATAATTACTTTTCATAGAATAATTAAAACTAAAAGCAAATTTAGACCAATTATTATTTGAATAATTACTGTATACAAAAACAGCTCCTGCCTGAGAAAAGTTAAAATAATCTTCTTGAGTATTTGTAGAATTCCCGTAGTAATTAGCATTGATTTCTGTAGCTCTAGAATTTAAAGATGCAGAAAATAAGCTGTTGGTAAGAATAGCTCCACTAGCTGGATTTATTTTTACAGCACTAACATCTCCACCTAGAGCGCCAAATGCTCCGCTCATAGCATTATATCTTGCTGTACCTGTATTATTGTCTTTTGAAAATAAGATTGCCAAATCTTCATATCCTAAACTTTGCGAAAAATTAGGCAAAGAGATTGCACAAAAGAGTACAAATAGTGTAGCTTTTTTCATTTTTTTAAATTTAAATCGTAGTTTTAGTTTCCTCTTCTTCTCGAAGAATTGTTACTGCTTCTTGAGCTAGAACTTTTTACAGATGAACTTCTTTTAGAAGAAGTGTTAGATCTGTATGATTTGTTTGAGTTCGAAGAACTCCTTCTTGTATTATAGTTTTTATTATTTGATGATTTTGATCTGTTATTTACAGAAGAATTTCGTTTTGTATTAGATCTAGTTGTGTTTGTAGAATTTCTTCTCGAACTATTATTTTGTACAGAATTATTTCTTCTTCTAGTATTGTATTTTGTGTTATTAAAAATAGACTTAACTCTACTGTTTATTGAAGAAGCTCTTCTGTTTGTTGAAATGTTGTTTTTATAAAAAGATGAATTTCTTCTGCTTGATGTGTTTGTAGAGTTTCGTTTTGTATATGTATAGTTTCTGTTATAATTGTTGTTGTAAAACCTTGTGTTTCTATAATACGGTCTGTTAAAATAATAAGGACCATAATAAAAATTATAAAATCTATAATTGTTGTAATAAGAGTAGTGATAAGGATAATAGGTATAAGCTCCATAAAAACCATATCTAAATCCCCATTGATATCCCCAATAGCTATCATAATCATAGAAATCCCAATAATTTCTAAACCTATTTCTTACATTAATATTGATAACAACACTGTCATCATTACTGGTAGAATATCCCCAAGGATCATTATCATAATTATCATCTACATTGTCGTAAGAAGAATAGTCATCAACATCTGTGAAAACTTCGCCATCATTGATGTCGTCAAAAGCTTCAATCTCATCTTTAAAATAACTTTCCTCGGTTTTAGTATGCTTTTTTGTATCCTTAACAATAACAACTCTCTCTTCAATAGGCTCATCATCATAAATACCGTCATTATTATATACACTTTGATAAGTTCCACACGAGACTAAAATTAAATTTGTTAAAATAACAAGCCCTATATAGTGTGGTATTTTTTTAGAATACGATTGAGATTTCATAATTTGTGTTAATCAGATTAATATTGTTTTGCAAAAAAACTAAACTTTGATTGGGACACTAATCTTTTTGCATTAGTTTTGTGCAGGATTTTAAATCCACTATAAAGATAACAAGTTTTATGCCAAACTTTTAAATATGGGTAAGAAGTTAACGACTAGAAAAGAAGATTATTCTAAATGGTATAACGAATTAGTAGTTAAAGCAGATTTAGCTGAAAACTCTGCCGTTAGAGGGTGTATGGTTATCAAACCTTACGGATATGCTATTTGGGAAAAAATGCAAGCAGAATTAGATAGAATGTTTAAGGAAACTGGACATGAAAATGCCTACTTCCCATTGTTTGTACCTAAAAGTTTGTTTGAAGCAGAGGAAAAAAATGCGGAAGGATTTGCAAAAGAATGCGCAGTGGTTACCCATTATCGATTACAAAATGATCCTGATAAACCAGGTAAGCTTCGTGTAGACCCAGAAGCAAAATTAGAAGAAGAATTGGTGGTTAGACCCACTTCCGAAGCAATTATTTGGAGCACTTATAAAGGGTGGATTCAGTCTTATAGAGATTTACCTTTATTGATAAATCAATGGGCAAATGTTGTTCGTTGGGAAATGCGTACAAGATTGTTTTTAAGAACTGCAGAGTTTTTATGGCAAGAAGGGCATACTGCTCATGCAACAAAAAAAGAAGCAGTTGCAGAAGCAAAACAAATGCAAGAAGTCTATGCTGAGTTTGCAGAGAATTTTATGGCAATGCCAGTTGTTAAAGGTGTTAAGTCAGATAGTGAGCGTTTCGCTGGCGCAGAAGAAACATTTACAATTGAAGCCTTAATGCAAGACGGAAAAGCGCTTCAAGCTGGAACATCACATTTTTTAGGTCAAAATTTCGCTAAAGCGTTTGATGTAAAATACACTTCTAAAGAAGGGAAGCAAGAATATGTTTGGGCCACTTCTTGGGGAGTTTCAACTCGTTTAATAGGTGGTTTAATAATGACCCACTCAGACGATTTGGGCTTGGTGCTTCCACCAAAACTGGCGCCAATTCAAGTTGTAATTGTACCAATTTATAAAAATGAAGAGCAATTAGATGCTATATCAGAAAAAGTATCAGAATTGGTAAAAGCTTTTAGAAAAAAAGGAATTTCTGTTAAGTTTGATGATAGAGATACATTTAGACCCGGAGCGAAATTTGCAGAATATGAATTGAAAGGAGTTCCTGTAAGAATAGCATTTGGGGCTAGAGATTTAGAAAATAACACAGTAGAGGTTGCGCGTAGAGACACTCTAGAAAAACAAACAGTCTCTCAAGATACTGTTGTTGATTTTATTGAAGACTTATTAAATCAAATTCAAGATAACCTTTTTGATACAGCAGTTCAATTCAGAAACAATCATGTTACTGAAGTTAAAAACTTTGATGAATTTAAAGAAGTAATTGAAAATAAAGGGGGTTTTGTTTTGGCACATTGGGACGGAACAGAAGAAACAGAAGACAAAATAAAGGAAATTACAAAAGCAACGATAAGATGTATTCCGAATGATGCTAAATATGAAGAAGGAATTTGTGTGTTTTCAGGAAAACCATCGAGGAGAAAAGTGTTGTTTGCAAAGGCGTATTAAAATTCTATAAAAAAAATTAAAAATTTATTGCAGAGTTTTAAAAACGTTGTATATTTGCACCCGCAATCGGCATAAGATTGTAATGGTCCGTTCGTCTAGGGGTTAGGACGCCAGGTTTTCATCCTGGTAACACGGGTTCGATTCCCGTACGGACTACAAGTTTTAAATTAAACTAAAATAAACATTATGGCAAATCATAAGTCAGCTTTAAAAAGAATTAGAAGTAACGAGGCTAAGAGATTAAGAAACAAGTATCAGCATAAAACAACAAGAAATGCTGTAAGAAACTTGCGTGCAGTTGAAGATAAGAAAGAAGCTGAAGCAATGTTGCCTTCTGTTATTGCTATGCTAGATAAGTTAGCAAAGAATAACATTATTCATGTTAATAAAGCAGGAAATTTAAAATCTAAGTTAACAAAGCACGTAGCTGCTCTTTAATTTCTAGATTAAATAATCATAAAAAAGCGTTCTGAACTTTCAGAACGCTTTTTGTTTTTATAAATAAATTTTTGTGTTACCAATCATAACTTTTATTAGCATCCAACTTAATAAAGATAAAAAGTAGTAAGGTGAATCCCCATAGAGAAGATCCACCATAACTAAAAAATGGTAAAGGAATTCCTACAGTTGGTAATAATTGTATTACCATTCCGATGTTTATAATAACATGAAAAAACAGAATTGAAGCCAATCCATATCCGTAAATTCTCCCAAATTTATTTTTATGTGTTTCTGCTAAGTAAATAATCCGATAGAGTAGTAGCATAAATAAAATGATAACCAAAGAGCTTCCTAAAAACCCCCATTCTTCACCAACGGTACTAAAAATATAATCTGTATGTTGTTCAGGAACGAAATCTCCTTGAGTTCTTTCTCCTTGTAAAAACCCTTTTCCAAATCCGCCTCCAGAACTAATCGCTTGTAAAGATTGATTTGTGTTGTATCCAATTTTTTTAGTGTCTTTAGAGATGCCTAAAAGAATTTCAAACCGATCTCTTTGGTGTTGCTCAAATACATTGTTAAATATATATCCAGAACTAAAAATATACAATCCAAAAATCAAATATATCCCCAGAACTTTATGCCAATTAAATTTTAAATAGCCTTTGTGTTTTTTTAAAAAGTAAACTACTAAAATAGATAATAAGCCAAACACCATAAAAATAATTGCAATAGGACCAAAAAGCAAGGTTAATAGAAAAAGAACAATCGCAATTGAACCAAATATAATATAGTTCAATGTTAAGCCTTCTCTATTCAAAACAAAAAAGAATGATAGATATACTAAAACTGAACCTAAATCTGGTTGTAATGCAATTAATATTGCAGGTAAAAAAATGATGATAAATGCTTTTATTTGATTTTTAATTAATTTTAAGTTGTATTGTCGGTCACTTAACAATTTTGCTACGGCTAAAGCCGTAAATGCTTTTGCAAATTCTGAGGGCTGTAAACTAGCACTTCCAAATGCATACCAAGATTGTGCGCCATTAATGTTTTTACCAAAAACAAAAAGCCCCAGTAAAGAAAGAATGCCTATTAAATATAGTATGCTTGCGAATTTTTCGTAGAATTTTGAATTGAAAAAAAGAATAAAAATGATTAGTGGAATACATAAGATAATCCATAAAAGTTGTTTCCCGTATTTGGTAGAGAAGTCCAAAACATCAGAGTTTGCATCATTCGTTGTAGCTGCATATATATTCATCCAGCCAAAACCTACTAATGCAATGTAAAGAATTATTAAAATCCAATCTACACCATAAAAAATATTATTTTTTTCTGCTCTCAATCTTTAAATGTTGTTTTTGGAACTATTTCCTTTTGATCATAGATGTCTCTTAAACTAAGATTAATCATGTTGTTTTCTATCCACTTTCTATTATTGCCTGTTATTTTTTTGTTTAAGTACTTCTCTATCAATAAACTTGTAATTGGTGCTGCAATTGTAGATCCGTAACCACCATTTTCAACAAAAACAGCAATTGCAATTTTAGGGTCATCTTTAGGAGCAAAAGCAATTAAAATAGAATGGTCTCTTAATTGTTTTCGAACACCATCAATAATGGTAAAGTTTTCTGACGTCCCTGTTTTACCAACAATGTCAATTCCTTTTATGTTGCTCCATTTTCCTGTTCCAGTTTTAAAAACTTCGTGCATTCCTTCTATGATAGGGTCGAAATATTTAGAATCTATAGTTGTTTTTTTAGGTTTTGTATATTTAGGGTTTGTAATGTCTTTGCCATTTGATTTTTTTAAAACATGTGGTGTGAAAAAATACCCTTTATTGGCAATTGCAGCAGTAACATTTGCTAATTGAATTGGTGTGGTTAAAATTTCACCTTGTCCAATTGCATTGGATATATTTGTAGTTGGTCCCCAAGAATATTTGTAGCGAGAATCATAATAATTGCCATCTGGAATTAATCCTTTCTGACCTGAAGGTAAATCGTATCCTAAATAGTTTCCCAGCCCAAAACTTTTTACATGATTGCTCCAAATATCCATCCCAACAGTTGCTGTTTCTGCATTGTCAATTATTTTTCGATACGTTGTAGAGAAATAGCTATTACATGATTTAGAAATAGCAGTATGTAATCTAATTGGACCGCCAAAAATATCACAATGACATTTTTGAAAAGCACCTTTTCTATTTCCATATCTATAACCACCATAACAATATACTCCAGAGTTTTCATCAATAACACCTTCTTGCAGTCCTATAAGAGCATTGATAAGTTTAAAAGGTGAACCTGGGGGGTATGTTGCCTGTAGACTTCTATCATACATGGGCTTGTCGAGGTTTTTTTCATCCATAAGAATGGTTGAGTTGTAAGCTCTTTGTCTTCCAACCATCATATTTGGATTGTACGTAGGAGAAGATATAAGTGCTAGTATTTCCCCTGTTTTGGGTTCTATAGCAACAATTCCACCACGTTTTCCAGACATTAATAATTCTCCATATTGCTGAAGTTCACTATCAATTGTTAAGGTAATATCTTGACCGTTTACAGCTAGCGTATCATATTCACCGTCTTTATATTTTCCGATAATTTTGTTTAATCGATTTCTATGTAAAAACTTTTTTCCTTTTATTCCTCGTAGAATTGAATCGTATGATTTTTCTACACCACTACTTCCAATTAATTCTCCTTGTTGAAAATTAGGATTGTTTTTGGCTTCTAATTCGTTTACTTCACTTATGTACCCCAAAACATTTGCAGCTGAACTAATAGGGTAATTTCTAATATTTCTCTTTTGAATGTAAAAACCTTTAAATTTATGTAGCTTTTCTTGTAAAAAAGCAAAATCTTCTTTAGCCAATTGTTTCAAAAAAACAGAAGGAAGCCAAGGTGAATAATTTTTAGCAGTTTTGTATTTTCTTTTAAAATAATCTAAATTAATCTTTAATAAGTTGCAAAATTCAATGGTATCTAGGGGTTCTACTTCATTTGGTACAACCATAACATCATAAGACAGTTGATTGGCTACCAGTAATTTCCCGTTTCTATCATAAATATATCCTCGTTCAGGATAATCGTAAATTACTTTTACAGCGGCATTATGATTTGGATCTAAATCTGCTCCATTAATAACCTGTAACTGAAATAACCTTCCAATTAAGATGAGCCCTGCTAGAGTTATAAAAAAGTAAAGTAAAGAGCTGCGCTTCATTTATTTTTTCTTTCTAATTATGTAAGTTCCTAAAAAAAACAAAACTGAAGTAAAAATACTTGAGTACAAAGTGTTTACAATAACACTTGAAAAGTTTTGTGTGCTAAAGTTAGCTAAAGAAAATAAAATGAAGTGGTGTATTACAACTAAACTTATCACATAATTAAAAACTTTACCAAAAGGCTCTTGATCTAAATTAAAGAGTAAATAATCTTGTTCGGTTTTTTTAAAAATAATTCGAATCAAAAAAAGTCTTAAATAGGCAATAAATAATAGTGAAAAAGCATTGATTCCTCCAGAATCAGAGAAAAAATCAATTGATAACCCTAATAAAAAGGAAAGAAATAAAAAGAGGTATCGTTCTTTTTTTAAAGGATAAAAAATAACAAAAGCAACATATAAATATGGATTTATATATCCTAAAAACAAAATGTTGTTTAGTAAAAAGACTTGTAGAAACAACAGAAATAAAAATAAAAAAGTAATGTAAAGAGCTTTATTCATTTATAGTGTTGTTTAAAGTTCTTATTTCTTCTTTGTCTAAGGCTGTAACAATATAAACGTTGTCAATATTACTCATGTCGTTAAATAACTTGATGTCTAAAGAATTGTTACTGCTTTCGGTATTAATTTTTTGAATGGTACCGATTAAAATCCCTGCAGGAAATATAGTTGACTTCCCTCCAGTGATTATTGTATCTCCAACTTTGATGGCTGCTTGTCTGGGAATATCTTCTAATTGAACAATATTGTAATCTTTTCCGTCCCAAATCAATGTCCCGAAATGAGAGCTGTTTTTTAACTTTGCGTTAATTTTGCTGTTGCTATTTAAAATCGATTGAACTCTAACGTAATTAGCACTTACATCTTCTGTGATACCAATAATTCCTTTGCTATTTACAACGGCCATTTCAATATTAATTCCATGATTTTTTCCTTTGTTTAGTAGGATGAAATTATTTGGATTGTTAAAGTTATTGCTATAGATTTTAGCCTCTGTGTATGTGTATTTTTGTTGATAATTGATTGTGTCTATAACAGAAACACGCACAGTAGAGTCTTCTTTAGAAGTGTATTTTTCTAATAAATTCTTTAAGTTTTTGTTTTCTAAAATCAATTCTTCATTCTGAGATTTTAAATTGAAGTAATTAGAAATTTGTGTTGTCTTTTCATACAATCCACCAGTTATTTCATTAGCAGAACTAATAAATTTGCTTCTATGAAAGTTGTTGTTGTTGATTGTAAAAAAGAGGGCAATAAACTCTAGCAACAAAAAAAACAGAAAATATTTATACTTTCTAAAAAAATAAATTAATTGTTGCATAGAAAAGAGTCAAATGTGTTTATTTCATTAATACACTTTTGTATTTTTCAATCTCTTTTAAAGCAATTCCGGTTCCTCTAACAACAGCTCTTAAAGGATCTTCTGCAACATATACAGGCAGGTCTGTCTTTCTAGATAAACGCTTGTCTAAGCCTCTAAGCATAGAGCCTCCGCCGGCTAAATATATACCTGTATTGTAAATATCTGCAGCTAGTTCTGGTGGAGTCTTAGATAAGGTTTCCATCACAGCATCTTCTATTCTTAAAATAGATTTGTCTAGAGCTTTTGCAATTTCTCTATAGGAAACTTGAACTTGTTTTGGTTTTCCGCTTAATAAATCTCTACCTTGAACTAACATGTCTTCTGGTGGAGAATCTAAATCTTCAGTAGCTGCACCAATATTTATTTTAATTTTTTCTGCAGTAGTTTCTCCAACATATAAGTTGTGTTGGGTACGCATATAATACATAATATCACTTGTAAACAAATCGCCTGCAACTTTTACAGATTGATCACAGACAATACCTGCTAATGCAATTACAGCAATTTCTGTAGTTCCTCCACCTATATCAATAATCATGTTTCCTTTAGGCTCCATAATATCTATACCAACACCAATAGCTGCTGCCATTGGCTCAAAAATTAGGTAAATTTCTTTGGCATTCATGTGTCTTGCAGAATCTTGTACAGCTCGTCTTTCAACTTCTGTAATTCCAGAAGGGATACAAATTACCATGCGTAAAGCTGGTGGAAATAATTTCTTCTTAATAGATGGAATCTGTTTTACAAATTCTTTAATCATTTCTTCTGACGCTTGAAAATCTGCAATTACTCCATCTTTTAATGGGCGAATTGTTTTTATGTTTTCGTGCGTTTTTCCTTGCATCAAGTTGGCTTCTTTTCCAACAGCAATAATTTTACCAGTGATTCTATTTCGGGCAACTATTGACGGACTATCTATTACCACTTTACCATTGTGAATGATAAGTGTATTTGCGGTACCTAAATCGATCGCAATATCTTCCGTCATAAAATCGAAAAAACCCATAAAATTATCTTTTTTTTATTTTTTTTAATCTATTCTTACAAATCTACTAAATTTCTGTGTTCAAATTACACAATATTTAATAGTTATTTGTTAGTGTTTAAAATGTCTTGTTCCGGTTAAAACCATTGAAATATTATGTTCGTTACAATAATCGATACTTAATTGATCTTTAATAGAGCCTCCAGGTTGAATAACACTTGATATTCCTTCATTTCCTGCTATTTCTACACAATCTGGAAACGGAAAAAAAGCATCACTTGCCATAACAGCGTCTTTTAAACTAAAGTTAAAACTTTTGGCTTTTTCAATTGCTTGTTTCAATGCGTCAACTCTACTTGTTTGACCTGTACCTCCAGCTAATAATTGTTTGTTTTTAACTAATATTATTGTATTCGATTTTGTGTTTTTACACAATTTAGAAGCAAATAATAAATCCTCTAACTGACTTTCTGATGGTTTATTGTTGGTAGCGTAAGTTAAATCTTTTAACGAGTCTGTAATATAATCTTTATCTTGAACTAAAGCACCATTTAAACAAGTTCTAATTGTTGTTTTTGGAAGTGCAACTTCTTTTTGAACTAAAATAATTCTGTTTTTCTTCCCTTTTAAGACAGTTAAAGCATCATCTGAATAAGATGGAGCAATAACTACTTCACAAAAAAGTTTATGAATTTCTTCTGCTGTTTCTTTGTCTATTTCTGTATTTGCAATTAAAATTCCACCAAAAGCAGATACAGGGTCTCCAGCTAATGCATCAACATAAGCTTGCTTAATCGTTTCTCTTTGAGCAAAACCACAAGCGTTATTGTGCTTTAAAACTGCAAATGTTGGTGCTTCTCCTTTAAATTCTAACATCAAATTTACAGCAGCATCAACATCTAATAAATTATTATAACTTAATTCTTTTCCGTGTAATTTATCAAACATTGCTTCTAAATCACCGAAGAAAAATCCTTTTTGGTGTGGGTTCTCTCCATATCTTAAAACCTGTCCATTTGTTTCGCTAATCTTTAAAACTGGCTCTTCATGATTATTGAAATAATTAAAAATAGCTGTGTCATAATGCGACGAAACATTAAACGCATCTTTGGCTAATTTTTTTCTATCTGTAAGAGAGGTTGAGCCATTATTCTCAGAGATCAATGCTAGAAAATCATTGTACTGCTGCATTGAAGAAATGATTACGGTATCCTTAAAGTTTTTTGCTGCAGCTCTAATTAATGAAATTCCCCCAATGTCAATTTTTTCAATAATGTCTACTTCAGATGCACCAGAGGCAACTGTTTTTTCAAAAGGATATAAATCAACAATTACCAAATCTAGTTGTGGAATTTGAAATTCTTCCATTTCAGCAACATCGCCATCATGATTTTGTCTATTTAAAATTCCGCCAAAAACTTTGGGATGTAAGGTTTTAACTCTGCCGCCTAAAATAGAAGGGTAAGATGTTACGTCTTCAACAGGAATAACATTTATCCCTAAGTCTTTGATAAATTTCTCTGTTCCTCCGGTAGAATAAATAGTTACATTTTGTTCGTTTAGTTTTTCAACCAAAGGTTGAAGTCCGTCTTTATGAAAAACAGAAATTAGTGCAGATTTAATAGTTTTTGTGCTGGTCATTTTGATAGGTTGTTAAGCACACAAAGCTACTAAAATTCAAAAGTTTTTACAAGGTTAAATAAGTAAAAATTAATGAGCTAAACTTGCTTTGAAATCAGCAACTAATTGATTGTAGTTTTCAGTGAATTCTTCAAAAATTTCATTGTCTTCTTCTATTTTTTCTTTAGAAGTGTTTATGAAAAGTCTTTTAAAAGCAAAAAATTTTTTTTTCATCATTACGGGGGTTTTATTCAATACTAATGTAAAATTAAAAGTTACTTATTTCTCATCCAATAAGCAATTTTCTTATTTTAATTTTTTTTCTAAAAAGAAAACTGACTCACAATTCCTGACTGCTTTATTTAAGTCAAAACTGCATATTAATCCATTCAAAATCAATGATTTTTACCTGCAGTTTTGACTTAAAAAAATAAGGTTGCTACTCTGCGCTTTCTAAGAATTCTCTAAAACGCTCTGTAAATTTCTCTAAAAAAGATTGCTTTTCTGTGTTTTCTTTTTGAAAACGTCCTTTATAAAAGACGTAAGAAGGTGTACTTTCTGTTTTCATTATAAGGGGGGTTAATGATTTAACAAAATTGTTATTTATAAAAACAAATATATAAAAATTTTTTAAAATTTAAAATTCTAGTAAGGTTGAAACTTTACTGCAAACAAACTCTAGCAATTCTTCATCTTTTTTTGTGAATATATTAGCGGTATGCGAATCGATATCAATTTGTCCAATATTTTCTCCTTTGACAAAAATTGGAATTACGATTTCTGACTTTACTTTCCAGCCGCAAGAAATATAATTATCTTGAGAGTTCACATCCTGAACCACAAAATTTTGGTTGCTAACAGCAACTTGACCACAAATTCCTTTTCCGAATGGGATAATGGTATGTTCTGTTGGTTCTCCCGTGAATGGGCCTAATTTCAATTCATTTTTATCACCATTTTTAAAATAAAAACCAACCCAATCATAATAAGTTACTTCTGCTTCTAAATAATCACAAATTGCTTGTAATTTATTTTCTTTACTATTTGATCCTTCAATTAATAAAGAAATATTTTGTTTTAAAGTATCTAGTTTCATGTTGTTTTAGTTGAAATTACTTAAATTTGTTAAGCTTGGTTATTAATGCTGCAAAATAAATAAATTTTGTGTTGAATAAGTATAAAAATAGTACCCTTTTTTTAGTTAAATTTTTTGTAGTATACTTTCTGCTTTTTGCTATTTATGCTATTTACTTAAATAGATATCAGGTTAAAGATACGGGTTTTCAATGTGCTCCAATAACAAGTGTCGTAGCAGATCAAACGGTTTCGGTTTTAACTACTTTAGGTTATCAGGCTACCAGTGTTCAGCACAATGCAGAAATGTCTGTAAAACTATTGGTAAATGATAATTATGTGGCAAGAGTAATAGAAGGTTGTAATTCTATTAGCATTATTATTTTATTTATTGCTTTTATTATTGCATTTTCTGGTCCCAAAAGAGCAACAATAATTTATGCAATTGTGGGTAGTTTCATTATTTATTTGATTAATATTTTGAGAATTGCTTTTTTAACAATGATGTTATATAATTATCCAAATCAACAAATGGTATTGCATAATTTAGTTTTTCCTGCAATTATTTATGGAACAACATTTCTGTTATGGGTAATTTGGGTTCAAAAATTTTCACATCTTAAAAAATGAAACAATCGCTAAAATATAGTTTGCTATTTGTATTGATTGCAACGTTGTTTTTAATTAGGGCTTTTGAAAATAATTTGTTTTATGATCCATTGATTCTCTATTTTCAAAATGATTATTTGTATTCTAGTATGCCAGAAGTAAATAATTTGAAGTTGTTAGTTGATATGTTGTTTCGGTATATATTAAACTCATTAATTACTTTAGGGATTATTTATTTGTCTTTTAACAAAAAAAGTTATGTAAAATTTGCGGGATTTTTTTTAATTCTTGCTTTTTTAATACTAATCGTTATCTTTGGTTTTTTATTAAAAGGCGATTTTAAAGAGGGTTATTTATTGCCTTTTTATATAAGAAGATTTTTAATTCACCCTTTGTTTTTACTAATACTTTTTCCTGCTTTTTATTATATGAAATTGAATCGGTTAAAAAAGTTCTAATAAAAACAAAAAAAGATAGTTTACAATTTTTAAAATAAAAAAATGAAAAAAACAGTATTTGTAATAGCAATTGTTTGCTCAATGAGTTTTGTGTTTACAGCATGTAAAACAGAACAAAAAGAAGAAAAAAAAGAACAAGTTTTAGTAGAAAAAGAAACTAAAACAGTTGCTTCTAAAGATGTATATCAATGTCCAATGGACTGTGAAAAAGGTAAAACCTATGAGAAAGAAGGAAATTGTCCAGTGTGTAAAATGAAGCTGAGAAAGAAGGTGAAAGAAGAAACCGATTCACACGAAAATCATTAAAAGACATAAAAAAACTCGAGAAATTCTCGAGTTTTTTTATGATACTTATTTTAATTGAATAGCTTTTTCTTCAAAAATTATTGAGCCCTCGCTCGTAATCCCTTCAATATAAATTTTTATATTTTTTTGATTTAAATGAGGGACTTTAAAAGTATAGGTATCCTTATCCATTAAGATTTTTGATTTCCAAAAAATGGTTCCGTAATTTTTAAAAATATCTGATGAAGTCGAATAGTATTTTGGTTGGTAATATTCTTTCGATTTAGAAAAGCCAAATGGTAATGCATTTGTTAAGAACATTTTTTTATTGGTAAATTTACCATTAGGGTTTGTAAATAAATAGATTTCACCACCAAAAGATTTTGAATAATGTATTTCGTCAAAATCTTCTACGTTTAAATGATTAATCATATATAAATCATTTTCATATTGACTTACAATCTGAGTGTTGTCTAAAAACACTTTAACAAAATCTCCAGTAATGCCTGGTGTACTAATATTATTATTGTTTCCTCCGCCTAAATCTAAAATGCTAATTGGACCTCTATTACTACCTCTATTTGTTGAGATAGAAGCTCCTTGAGAATTATCTGCTCTTATGTTAAAACCACGAGTTCTTAAAAACGTAAGAATGTTAGTTCTTTTAGGAATTAAACCGTCTGAAACTTTAAAAGTTTGATATGCACCTGATCTTCTTGGTTTGTATTTCAATTTTGACTTTCCTTTAATCTCTATTTCTTCTAGAAGAATTCTTTCTTTTATAAAATCTTTTATATTTAGGTTGAGAGCATTGGAATTATTATAGTTGTTTAAAACAATATTATTAGTGTTTAGTTTTGGCGAAAAATCAGCATAAATTTGAGGCTTTTTAAGCTTGTTTTTTTCTTGGATAGAGAAACTAACGTTGGTAGAATCTGATAAATAAATATTGTTGAAAGAAAACTTGTTGTTAATTATAGGAGCAGTTAATAGAAGAGCACTATTAGAGGAAAATAAAACCACTTTTGCGTCTTTATCTAAATTATTCATATTTACTACACCATTTACATTCATTGCAACTTCAAAGTCAAATCTTTGCTTTGGTGTAGCGTTAAAAATATTGTACCAATTGTATTTGCTCCATCCTTGAGTTAATAGCAACAAATCTAAATCTGCTAGTTTTTTTCTGTTAGTATTTTTAAAATAATACGAACTGTTTTCAACATCCCCTTTTATATATGGTTTTAAAAGAAATTTAGAATACATAGTGTTTTCTAAAGAATAACTTTTAGTGCTTTCAGGTAAAAAAGTAGCACTTAAATAATGGTTTTGTATGTTGTCCTTATTTAGCATTACTGTTAGTGAATCCCTAGATTTGGAAACAGTTTTAAATGTAATATTAGAATACAAGTTATTATGATTATTAAAAAAAACCCTTTCTAGAATTGGCTGCATTTTATCATTTAAAACAGTAATGATGTTTAACCCTTTTTGTAATTTTTTAACAGATAAAAAGGAGTTGTAAGAATAGGTGTCCTTTTTTAAAGAAAATGAGCTTTTGATGATAGAGGAGGTGTTGTGTATATAGATATGATACTTGTTGTTTGCAGAGTTTTTTAAAGTTTCTTTATTGGTCTGCATCGTCAATTTAATAATCGTGGAATTTGGATTTACAACGTTAAGAGTAATACCAGTTTTTTTTGCAGGTTCAATATTTTTCACAATAACTTCATTGTCTTGTGTTGTAATTTTAACCTTGTAATTGCTATTTGGGTTGTAATAAAAATTCACTTTTCCCAAGCCAAATTGATTGGTACTTATCTGTTTTAAAACGTTGTTTTTATCATCTAATAAAACACCAGATTTTATTTTTGTGCCTTTGTTATTCTTATCTTTTATAATAACACCAATAACTGCATTTGTAGATTCAACTAAATGACCACCTTCTGGTAATAATTGTAAATCATAATTGCTATTTGAACCAATAGTTTTTTCTGAAGATTTTTTACTCCCAAGAATTTGTATTTTTTGGATAAAAGATTCGACTTCTTCAAAATTACGCATCCAATTTGTTGATGCTTTGATGTAATAAGTGTTTTTGGTAAAAGTTGAATCAATCTTAATACTCCCATCAGCAATACCATTTTTTACAAAAAGTAATTTTGATTGTTTAAAATTACCTTTTTCATCATAAATAGTACAATATAAATTACGGGTGCTTTTATCTAGTTTTTTTGTCTTCTGATTTAATACATAGGCTTGAAACCAAATTTCTTCTCCCTCAATAAACGTGCTTTTGTTTATGTGTAAGTATGGGATCTCTCTAGTTAGTTTAAAATAATTGATGTATAAAGAATCTAACGATTTCTTTTCTTGCCCAAAACAAGAAGCAGTCAACATTGATAGAAAAATAAATAGGTGAATCGTTTTTCTCATAACTTAAAGATAGTTAGTTTATTGTATATTTTTGCAAAAATTATTCCATAAAAAAACCTCGAGAAGTTCTCGAGGCTTTTTTATACGTATTTGATCTATTCGTATTACATCATTCCTGGCATTCCACCACCCATTGGAGGCATTCCACCACCAGGGTTGTCTTCTTTAATATCTATCAATGCACATTCAGTGGTTAAGATCATTCCTGCAACAGAAGCTGCGTTTTCTAAAGCAACACGTGTTACTTTTTTCGGATCAATAATTCCCGCTTTTAACATATCTACATATTCGTCTGATTTCGCATCATAACCAAAATCTTTTTTGCCTTCAAGTACTTTATTGATAACTACAGAGCCTTCTCCACCTGCATTTTCTACAATAGTTCTCAATGGAGATTCTATAGCTCTTGCAATAATTTGTATCCCTGTTACTTCATCTAAATTGTCAGCTGTTAGTTTTTCTAGCACTTTTTTAGCACGTACTAAAGCAACACCTCCACCTGCAACAATTCCTTCTTCAACAGCAGCTCTAGTTGCATGTAAAGCATCATCAACTCTATCTTTTTTCTCTTTCATTTCTACTTCAGAAGCAGCCCCAACATATAAAACGGCAACACCACCAGCTAATTTAGCTAAACGTTCTTGCAGTTTTTCTTTGTCATAATCAGAAGTTGTAGTTTCTATCTGTGCTTTAATTTGATTTACTCTTGCTTTAATTGCGTCAGCATCTCCAGATCCATTTACAATAGTAGTATTGTCTTTGTCAATCGTTACAGTCTCTGCAGTCCCTAATAAATCTAATGTTGCATTCTCAAGAGAAAACCCTCTTTCTTCAGAAATTACTGTTCCACCAGTTAAAATAGCGATGTCTTCTAACATTGCTTTTCTTCTGTCTCCAAACCCAGGGGCTTTTACAGCAGCTATTTTTAATCCACCGCGTAATTTGTTTACCACTAATGTTGCCAATGCTTGTCCGTCTACATCTTCTGCAATAATTAATAAAGGTCTGCTAGATTGTGCAACCGGTTCTAAAATTGGAAGTATTTCTTGTAAGTTAGAAATCTTTTTATCGAATAATAAAATATATGGATTTTCTAAATCGGCAATCATTTTATCTGCATCAGTTACAAAATACGGAGATAAATAACCTCTGTCAAATTGCATTCCTTCTACAACGTCTACATAGGTATCCATTCCTTTTGCTTCTTCAACAGTAATCACACCCTCTTTACCAACTTTACCAAATGCTGTAGCAATTAAATCTCCAATCGTATTGTCGTTATTTGCAGAAATAGCAGCAACTTGTTTTATTTTTTCTGATGAATTTCCAACTTTTTGTGATTGTTTATCTAAATCTGCAACAATAGCAGTTACAGCTTTGTCGATTCCACGTTTTAAATCAATTGGGTTAGCACCAGCAGCTACATTTTTTAAACCCTCTTTGACGATTGCTTGCGCTAAAACGGTTGCGGTAGTTGTTCCATCACCTGCTAAATCATTGGTTTTAGAGGCCACTTCTTTCACCATTTGAGCTCCCATGTTTTCTAGCTCATTTTCTAATTCTATTTCTTTTGCAACAGAAACACCATCTTTAGTTACTGTTGGAGCTCCAAATGCTTTTGAAATAATTACATTTCTTCCTTTTGGACCTAAGGTTACTTTTACTGCATTTGCTAATGCATCAACACCACGTTTTAAACCGTCACGTGCTTCAATATCAAATTTTATGTCTTTTGCCATTTTTATTAATTTTTGCTTTTAGCTGTTTACAATTTGCTTTTAGCTAAAATGATTTACAATATTTTTTTAAATTTCACTAAAGGCTATATGCCAAATGCGAAAAGCTATTTAGATGATTGCTAAAATATCGCTTTCTCTCATAATCAAGTAATCAGAACCTTCAAATTTTAATTCAGTTCCGGCGTACTTTCCGTATAAAATAGTATCACCAACTTTTACAGTTAAAGGCTCTTTTTTTGTTCCGTTACCTAAGGCAACAACAGTTCCTTTTTGAGGTTTTTCTTTTGCATTATCAGGAATAATAATACCTGAAGCTGTAGTTGTCTCTGCAGCAGCTGGTTCTACAAGAACTCTGTCTGCTAAAGGTTTAATGTTTAATCCCATTTTATGTTTTTTTGATTAATAAATTTATTATGTACTAACAGTAGTCAGAAATTATGCCATTCAAAAAAAACTGCCAATTTTACGTTATGCTCATTTCTTTATAAAATGTGCAGATATAAAAAATGCCAACGTGTCATTTACGTTGGCATTTTTATATAGTTTTTATAAACTCTTATTTGTTAAGACTATCATTCGTCGTAACTGGAGTTGTATTTGTTTGTGTCGGAGTTGTATTTACATTTTCTAATGTATTTTCTAACTGCGGATTGTTGTTGCTTGCTCTAGGAATTGCAAAATTTGCTAATAAAATTAAAGCAAACATTGAAATTGCCAACGTCCATGTAGATCTATCTAAAAAGTTGTTTGTGTTTTGTACACCACCCATAGATTGTGCTCCACCGCCACCAAATGAAGAAGATAATCCTCCTCCTTTTGGATTTTGTACCATAACGATTAATATTAATGCAATGGCTACAATTAATATCAAAATTAAAATGATTGTATATGTATTCATGATTTATTTTTTTGTAAAATTCTAATTCTTTTAATTTGGTCTGCAAAGAAACCACTTTTTTCTGGATATTTCAAACTTAATATTTCATAAGCTTTGATTGCATTTTCGTATTTATTTTGTTCTAAATATACTTTAGCTAATGTTTCGGTCATTAAGTAAGAATCGTGTTTTTCTTTTAAAAAGACCTCTTTCTTTTCTGTGTCTTTAGAAACTTTAGGTATTTTCGGGTTTTGTTTGATGAAATTATCAATAATAGTCGTTTTATCTATCGTTTCTTTTTGACTCGTGTTTCGGTCAATCTTCTTTTGAGAAGCTAACTGGAGCCATTCATTAAAAGAATGTGTTTCGGTTTTTGAAAAAGACAATGGTTTTCCAACAGCCAACTTTTCTTTAATGTCAATTAACTCTTCTGAAACTATTTTTTTTGTTATTTGTTGATGTACTTCTTTAGATTTAAGTTTTGCTGGTTTAGCAAACTCCGAAGAAGTGATGAAATCGAATAAAACAGCCCTATCAGTTGTATATGCTGCCGTTATTTTTAGTTCAGTATTGTATTTGAAACTATCTTTATTTTTTAAGCCTTTTAAATAAATTGCTCTCGCAGCTTGAAAATAAGGATATTCATCAATAATCGTTTTTATTGCTGCTGTATTTTCAGAAGAAACTTGTTGCGGGTTTTTTAATATTTCAGTAAAGCTTTTTGTGTTCATATTAGGTTTACCATTTAGCAACAGATGCATTAAAAATATCTTGCGTAATTCTTTCTATAATTTCTTTATAAGCAGCTTCTAATGCGCCACCAATTAACTGAGTATTTGCAGGATAATCATAATAAAATGAAAAAGCTTTTTCAAAATTATCTTTTTCTATAAACTTGTTAAAATAGCGAACATTTACAGTAATCGTTAACCTATTTTGTGCTGCCGTTTGCTGAGCAGTAGCACTCATGGGTGCAATTCTGTATCCTGTAATTTCTCCTTCAAAACGTAAATCCCCACCTGAATTTACCAAGTTTAAATTGGTTTGTCTTAAAAATAAATCTTGAAAATCTTGAGTAAATTTCTGACTTAAAGACGGCTCTACTAAAGGAGCATTGTTTCTAAAAAAATCTATTTGTAAAGTTTTTGCTTTACCAGTGTCTCCTCCAGTAAAAGAATAAGAACCACAAGAAGTTATTAGTGTTAAACTAACAAAAAAAGCAGCGATGTAAAATAGTTTTTTCATACCAATTTCAAAGATAAACAAAAGAATGTTTTACAAATCGTATTGTTTAATTTTTCTATATAAGGTTCGTTCAGAGATGCCAAGTTCTTTGGCTGCTAATTTTCGTTTGTTTTTGTTTTTTTCTAAAGATTTTTTAATCATCTCTACTTCTTTGTCTTGTAAAGATAACGATTCATCTTCTTCTATTGTTTCAATAAAATCGTAATTGGTCTCATTTTCTTTAGTTGTGGATTTAGGAATTTGAACCACTTCTACATTCCCTGTGCTTGAATGTTGCTCCTTGTAAATTTTTTCTAACAACTTGTGGTTTTCTTCTTGTAAATCATCAATGCTGCCATTCTTCAAAATATCTAAAGTTAACTTTTTTAAATCGTTGATGTCATTTCGCATATCAAACAAGATTTTGTACATAATATCTCGCTCGTTAGCAAAGTCTGAACTAGAACTGCCAGTATTTCCGCCAATTACAGCAGGTAAATTTCCTTGGTTATTTGGTAAATATTGAATTAGTTTTTCTGCAGTAATCAATCTGTTTTCTTCTACTACAGAAACTTGTTCGGCAATATTTCTTAACTGTCTAATGTTTCCAGGGAACCGATAATTTGTTAGTAAATTGACAGCATTTTCTTCCAATCGTATTGTTGGCATTCCGTATTTTTGAGCAAAATCTGCTGCAAATTTTCGAAACAATAAATGAATATCTTCTTTACGATCTCTTAAAGGAGGTAAAGAAATTTCTATAGTGCTTAATCTATAGTATAAATCTTCTCTAAATTTTCCTTTCTGAATGGCATTTGCCATTTTCAAATTTGTTGCAGCAACAATTCTAACATTTGTTTTTTGTACTTGTGATGAACCCACTTTAATAAATTCGCCATTTTCTAAAACACGCAACAGTCTAACTTGAGTTGTTAAGGGTAATTCTCCTACTTCATCTAAAAAAATTGTCCCACCATCAGCAACTTCAAAATATCCTTTCCTGCTTGCCGATGCTCCTGTAAAAGCACCTTTTTCGTGTCCAAATAATTCACTATCAATAGTTCCTTCAGGAATTGCACCACAATTTACTGCAATATATTTTGCGTGTTTTCTATGTGATAATTGATGTATAATTTTAGGAATATTTTCTTTTCCAACACCACTTTCTCCAGTAACAAGAACAGAAATGTCTGTAGGAGAAACTCGAACTGCTTTTTCTAAAGCTCTGTTGAGTTGGATGTCATTTCCAATAATTCCAAAACGTTGTTTAATTACTTGTAAGTTTTCCATTTTTCTTTTTAGTTTCAGAGGCGCAAAGTCTCAAAGAAGCAAAGTTTTCGAAATTAAATTAAACTTTGTTGTTCTGCAACTTTGTGCTTTTGTAGCTTTATTTAATTATTATCTGAATAACCAACTGCGGTCCCAATTAATGTGGCAGAAGTACAGTCTTCTACTTTTACATTTACAAAATCACCTATTTTATAGTGTTCTTTTGGAAAAACAATTACCATGTTTTGTGTGTTCCTTGCTTTCCAGTGTAAATCAGATTTTTTAGATTCTCCTTCAATTAAGAATTCTTCAGTTTTCCCTAAATGTTGTTTGGTTCTAAATAAACTATGTTCTCTTTGCAATTCTATAACTTCAGCTAACCTTCTTTTTTTAACAGCAAAAGGTACATCGTCTTCCATTTTTTTAGCTGCTAAAGTCCCAGGTCTTTCAGAATAAGCAAACATATACCCATAATCATACTTCACATATTCCATCAAACTTAAAGTGTCTTGATGATCTTCTTCAGTTTCTCCACAAAACCCAATAATCATATCTTGTGATAAAGACATTTCTGGAACAATCTTCAGAATATTATCAATCAGCTCCATGTATTCTTCTCTGGTGTGTTGTCTGTTCATTGCTTTCAACATTTTTGTACTTCCACTTTGAACAGGTAAGTGCAAATATTTACAGACATTTTTGTGCTTAGCCATTACATGAATTACGTCCAAACTCATATCCTGCGGATTAGAAGTAGAAAAACGAAAACGTGTTTTTGGAAAACGAGTAGCAGCCATGTCTAACAGTTGTGCAAAATCTACAGCAGTTGCTTGCGCCATTTCTGATGCCTTGTTAAAATCTTTTTTTAATCCGCCACCATACCATAAATAGCTATCTACATTTTGGCCAAGCAATGTGATTTCTTTGTAATTTTGATCAACCATGGATTGGATTTCTTCTAAAATACTTTGTGGATCACGACTTCTTTCTCTACCTCGAGTAAACGGAACCACACAAAATGTACACATATTATCACAACCTCTTGTAATCGATACAAAAGCAGAAACTCCGTTGTTATTTAATCGAACAGGAGAAACATCTCCATAAGTTTCATCTTTAGATAAAATAACATTAACTGCATCTCTTCCTGCTTCAATTTCTTCTAATAAATTTGGCAAATCTCTGTATGCATCTGGACCAACTACTAAATCAACAATTTTTTCTTCTTCTAAAAATTTTTTTTTCAATCGTTCTGCCATACATCCCAAAACACCAACTTTCATTTTTGGGTTGGTCTTTTTTACAGCATTGTATTTCTCTAAACGCTTTCTAACAGTAAGTTCAGCTTTTTCTCTAATAGAGCAAGTATTTACCAAAACTAAATCTGCTTCTTCAAGATGTTGAGTTGTGTTAAATCCTTGTTCTGAAAGTATTGAAGCTACAATTTCGCTGTCATTCATATTCATTTGACAACCATAGCTTTCTATAAAAAGTTTCTTCGTGTTTTCAGATTTATGTTCTTTTACAAGTGCTTTTCCTTGCAAATTTTCATCAATAACCTTTTCAATTTGTTCCATGTTCATATTCAAAAATGAAAGGCAAATATACGACCAAATTCTAAAAAAAGTGACATATTGGCAGAAAATTATCATTCAATTTTTGCTTAAAACGAGCTAAAAATGAATAGTAAAATTTGTTATAAAAAAAAACTTCCTACTTTTGCAATCCAAAATCACCTATTATATATAAGGTGTACTTATTTCAATCGAGAAGATTTATGGCAAAGAATTTAGTAATAGTTGAGTCACCTGCAAAAGCAAAAACAATAGAAAAATTTCTTGGAAAAGATTTTCAAGTAGAGTCTAGTTTTGGGCATATTGCAGATTTACCATCCAAAGAATTAGGAATTAATGTAGAAGGCGATTTTATGCCTGAGTATATTGTTTCTGACGATAAAAAAGCTGTGGTAAAAAAGCTGAAAGCGTTAGCAAAAAAAGCAGAAACTGTTTGGTTAGCTAGTGATGAAGATAGAGAAGGAGAAGCAATTGCTTGGCACTTAAAAGAGCAATTACAATTGAAGAATGAAAATACAAAAAGGATTGTTTTTCATGAAATCACAAAGAATGCCATCTTAAAAGCTGTTGAAAACCCAAGAGATATTAACTATGATATGGTTAATGCTCAACAAGCAAGAAGAGTACTAGATAGATTGGTTGGATATGAGTTGTCTCCAATTCTTTGGAGAAAAGTTAAAGGAGGTTTGTCTGCAGGAAGAGTACAGTCTGTAGCAGTTCGTTTAATTGTAGAAAGAGAACGTAGTATTCAGGAGTTTAAAACATCTGCAAGTTTTAAAGTTGTTGCACAATTTTCTAATGAAGAAGGAAAAACATTTAAAGCGTCAATTCCTAAAAGTTTTGATACTAGAGAAGAGGCTGAACAGTTTTTAAAATCATCTGTAATGGCAGATTTTAAGATTTTAGATTTACAGAAAAAACCAGCAAAGAAGTCTCCAGCAGCACCTTTTACAACCTCAACATTACAACAAGAAGCGTCAAGAAAATTAGGATATCCGGTAGCAAAAACAATGCAAGTTGCCCAACGTTTGTACGAAGCTGGTTTAATTACCTATATGAGAACAGACAGCTTAAATTTATCTGATGATGCAAGAAATGCAGCAAAAGAAGAGATTACAAAAAACTACGGATCTGAATATAGTAAACCAAGGGTTTTTAAAACAAAAAATAAAGGAGCACAAGAAGCGCATGAGGCAATTAGACCTACAGAAATGCAGCGTAGTTCTATAAATGTTGAATATGATCAAGACCGATTGTATGATTTGATTTGGAAAAGAACAATTGCTTCTCAGATGAGTGATGCTAAATTAGAACGCACAAATGTTAAAGTAGAGAATTCTAAAAACGATAAAATATTTACGGCAAACGGAGAAATGATTCAGTTTGAAGGATTCTTAAAAGTGTATTTAGAGGGGATCGATAACGATGAAGAAGAGCAAGCGGGAATGTTACCTAATTTAACTGTTGGAGAAACATTGTCTTATGAGTTTATTACTGCAACAGAACGTTTTACAAGTCCACCTTACCGATTTACCGAAGCTTCTTTAGTAAAACAGTTAGAAGAATTAGGTATTGGTAGACCTTCAACTTATGCACCAACAATTTCTACAGTGCAAAGAAGAGGTTATGTTGAAAAAGGAGAAACCGAAGGAGTAGAAAGAGATTATGAGCAGTTTATACTAAAATCTGGAACCGTTACAAGTACCATTTTAACAGAAAAAACAGGATCAGATAAAGGAAAATTAATACCAACAGATATCGGAAATATTGTAACCGACTTTTTGGTTGAAAATTTTTCTAACATTTTAGATTTTGGTTTTACAGCTAAAGTAGAATCTTCATTTGATGATATTTCTGATGGAGCTGAAGATTGGATTGAAATGATTAAAGGTTTTTATAATGAATTTCATCCAACAGTAACTTTTGTGTCTGAAAATGCAGAAAGAGAAAGTGGTGAACGTATTTTAGGGACCCATCCAGAAACAGGAAAAACGGTATTAGTTCGTTTAGGAAAATTTGGAGCCATGGCTCAAATTGGTGATAGAGATGATGATGAAAAGTTGTTTGCAAGCCTACAAAAAGACCAGAATTTAGGAACAATAACTTTAAAAGAAGCTTTAGATTTATTTTTATTACCAAAAAATTTAGGTACCTATGAAGCCGAAGAAGTTGTAGTTTCAAATGGAAGATTTGGTCCATATATTAAGTTTGGATCTATGTATGTTTCATTAGATCGAGGTGAAAACCCGATGGAAGTTGATTTAGAAAGAGCAATTGAATTGATTGTTGCAAAACAAAAAGCAGACGCTCCGATTGGTGAATATGAAGGAATGCCAATTCAAAAAGGAGTTGGACGTTTCGGTCCATTTATTAAATGGAATTCTATTTTTATCAATGTAAATAAAAAGTACGATTTTGATAATTTATCGCAACAAGATTTAGAAACTTTAATTGAAGATAAAAAGCAGAAAGAAAGAAATAAATTAATTCATAATTGGGAAGAATCTGGGATTAGAGTAGAGAAAGCGCGTTGGGGTAGATTTAATATTATCAAAGGAAAATTAAAAATTGAATTGCCAAAAACAACCAATGCTACTGAATTGACTTTAGACGAAGTAGAAAAAATTATTGAAGCAAAAACTCCGAAGAAAAAAACAACAAGAAAAAAAACTACTAAAAATAAATAGCAATTAGTTATATTGCATTCCTTTAAGGATATTTAAGTACATGAATTTCGATTTTTTAACCCCTATAAAAGATACGATCATTGCTCACTTAGTGCTTCAGTCTGCACAAAGTTTGGGTAGGAATATTCAAGTACACTCATCACAAAACGACTTTCCAGAATTAGATTCAGTTCAAATAGCAATCTTTGGAGTGCAAGAAGATAGAAATGCTGTTGATAATATGTCTTGTGGAGAACATCTATTT
>JALQYN010000076.1 GCA_023254055.1 Polaribacter sp. | reverse complement strand
TCACGTAATTGAAATTCCAGACACAGAAGAAGCATTAACACCTTTGTTAACCACTATACCTTTACAATTATTGTCGTATCATATTGCTGTAATGTTAGGGAAAAATGTTGATCAGCCAAGAAATTTAGCAAAATCTGTTACGGTAGAATAAACTTTAAAGATTATATTATTTTATAAAAAAACCAGCGAATTCGCTGGTTTTTTCTTTTACACTTTATCATGCACTTTGGTGTGTTCTCCATCATTCCAAAGTGTTAAAATATCTGTAGCAACTGTTGCTCCGCTACCAGCCGCAATTGAAAACTGACTTCTTAATCCGGCAATAGTGCCACAGACATATAGCCCATCTTTAATTAAAAAATGTTCGTTTTTTAACTGAATTCTATCCTTTTTAGGGTTTGCTCTTTTATGAGGTACTACAAAATCTTCTAGCCCTTTTATTGTTAATGGACGTGAGTAGTTTAAAGCTAAAACAACAATTTTTGAAAAGTAAATTGCTTTATTTGTTGTGATTAGATATGCATTTTCAGAGGAAGTAATAGCAATTACTTTTTCATTTTGAATCTGTAAAATATGAGGGTATTTTTCTGTTAAGTGTTTTTTCCCATCGGTAAGAATGTCACTTCCAAGGGTTCCTGGTTTTATGCCTATTGTATTATTAAATAAGGCGTTTTGTAAATGAGAAGATTTCTGATGTATGATAATTCCAATCTTTTTATCTTGAGCAAACGCTTTTTCTTTTGCAGAGCCTAACACCAAAGCACATTGCATGCCTGCAACTCCACCACCAATAATTAAAACATCAAAAGTATCCATTCTCTTTATTTTACTATGTGTAAATATAAAGAATTCGTAAAAAATAAATGTATTTTTGCGACATGTTTCAACTAGGAAAAACAATCGTTTCAGAAGACGTTATTCAAAAAGATTTTGTCTGCAATTTATCTGCATGTAAAGGTGCGTGTTGTATTGATGGAGATGCAGGGGCTCCTTTAGAAAAAGAGGAAACTAAAATTTTAGAAGAGATTTACCCGAAAGTAAAACCCTTTTTACGACAAGAAGGAATTGATATTATAGAAAGTCAAGGAACTTGGATAACAAGTGATTTTGGAGAATTAGAAACTCCTTTAATAAATAATGCAGATTGTGCGTATGTTATTTTTGATGAAAACAACACTGCATTATGTGCAATCGAAGAAGCCTACAATCAAGGAGTTATAGACTGGAAAAAACCCGTATCTTGTCACTTATATCCAATTAGAGTTAGAGATTATTCTGAGTTTTCTGCTGTAAATTATCATAAATGGGAAATTTGCGATGATGCGTGCACGTTAGGAAAAGAATTACAAGTTCCTGTTTATAAGTTTGTTAAGCAAGCTTTAATTCGTAAATTTGGAGAAGATTGGTATGCGGAACTAGAAACCATTGCCGAAAAGAACTTAAAAAAATAAAGGATCATGAAAAAAACAATAGTATTACTATTATTAGCCGCTGTTACAGTTTCTTGTGCTAGTTTAGATGAGTTATTAGAGTTAAATGTAAATAACAATTTAACAGAAAGTGTTGCTTTTAACATTCCACAGACACAAGGAACAACCGTTTCTTATAGTCGTTCTGAAACACTTGATTTAACCACCGGAGATTTGGCTCAATATGTAGATAAAATAACCGCAATTAAAATCAATTCTCTTACCTATAAATTTAAAGATTTTGTAGGAAATACTGCAGGAATGATATCTGCGGGGACTCTAAAACTTGACAATACAGTTGTGAGTTCAATAACAAATTTAAATGTGTCTCAAGCTGTAAACGAAGAAACTGTTTTTACCATTTCAGATTCTATGATTTTAAACCAATTAGAAAGCACTTTATTAAATAATAGCTCCGCAACTCTTCTTCTTTCTGGAGATGCACTTTCTGATGCTGGAGCAATGGACTTTAAAGTTGAGGTTACTATAAACTTAACAGCAACTATAAAAGAGTAAAAAAAACCTTATTTTAATATAAAAATGACTCCTATTTTAGGAGTCATTTTTTTTTGAAAAAAAACAAACTCGAAAAGGCAAAAAAAGAATTTACAAATTCTCTTTTTTTATTTTTCAGAACTTTTAAAGAAGTCAATAAAATTAGGGTGTCACAAAAAAATGAAAAATTAAACAGCTGTAAATCAAATAGTTAAAAAGATTTTTTAAAAATCAGAAAAACGCTAAATGTGAACGTTTTGTTAAAAACTTCAACTTTTTGTGGATAAGTATAACTTCGTTTTTCAGTCAATTTTTCCAATCTTTGTTAACGTCTTTTTCGACAAAAAACTCGAAATTTTTTAATAACTAAATTTTTTAAAGAAGAATGTCTGCTACAGAACCAATTTTGCAACCAAATGATAATAGATTTGTAATTTTCCCAATTCAACATACCGACTTATGGGATTGGTACAAAAAACAACAAGCTTGTTTTTGGACAGCAGAGGAAATTGATTTGCATGCAGATATTGTAGATTGGAATGATAAATTAACAGAAGATGAGCGTTTTTTTATCAAACATATTTTGGCATTTTTTGCTGCTTCAGACGGTATTGTAAATGAAAATCTTGCAGAAAATTTTGTGAATGAAGTACAATTTTCTGAAGCGAAATTTTTCTACGGATTTCAAATTATGATGGAAAATATTCATTCAGAAACCTATTCTTTATTAATAGATACATATGTTAAAGACGAGGTAGAAAAAGATAAATTATTTAATGCAATCGAAAACTTTCCTGCAATTAAAAAGAAAGCAGATTGGGCATTAAAATGGATAGAATCTGATTCGTTTGCTGAGCGTTTAATAGCATTTGCAGCCGTAGAAGGGATTTTCTTTTCAGGTGCTTTTTGTTCTATTTTCTGGTTGAAAAAGAGAGGTTTATTACCAGGATTAACATTTTCTAACGAGTTAATTTCTAGAGATGAAGGAATGCATTGTGATTTTGCGGTTCACTTACACAATAACCATATTGTAAACAAAGTGCCAAAAGAGCGTATCAGAGAAATTATTGTTGATGCCTTAAATATTGAGCGCGAATTCATCACAGAATCTTTACCTGTAAGTTTAATTGGTATGAATGCCAAGTTAATGACAGAGTATTTAGAATTTGTAACAGACAGATTGCTTGGAGAATTCAATTGTGAAAAAGAATACAACGCATCAAATCCTTTTGATTTTATGGAAATGATTTCATTAGAAGGAAAAACAAACTTCTTTGAAAAAAGAGTATCAGAATATCAAAAAGCAGGTGTAAAATCTGGAGGAACAGGAAGTATTAGTTTCGATTCAGATTTTTAAAACTTAGCCAATCAATTAATAAAATAAAAAAGAATGTCAAAAAGTGGATGTTTTGACAGCAACATAAACCAATAAAACCATAATTAACTATGTATGTACTAAAAAGAGACGGCAAAAGAGAGCCAGTAATGTTTGATAAGATTACTGCAAGAGTAAAAAAAATGTGCTATGGATTAAACAAAATTGTTGATCCCGTTAAAGTTGCCATGCGAGTTATTGAAGGTTTATATGATGGAGTTACAACTTCAGAGTTAGACAATTTAGCTGCAGAAACTGCTGCTACAATGACAACAGCTCATCCAGATTATGCAAAATTAGCTGCAAGAATCGCTGTTTCTAACTTACATAAAAACACCAAAAAATCGTTCTCAGAAACTATGGACGATTTATATCATTATGTAAATCCACGTACAGAAAAAAAAGCACCATTGTTGGCAGACGATGTATACAAAATCATCAAAGACAATGCAGAAAAATTAGATTCTACAATTATCTATAATAGAGATTTTAATTACGATTATTTTGGTTTTAAAACATTAGAACGTTCCTATTTATTAAAATTGAACGGAAATATTGTAGAACGTCCACAACATATGTTAATGCGTGTTTCTATTGGGATTCATAAAAATGATATTGACGAAGCGATTGAAACGTATGAGCTAATGAGTAAAAAATACTTTACCCATGCAACACCAACATTGTTTAATGCAGGTACGCCAAAACCACAAATGTCTTCTTGTTTCTTATTGCAAATGCAAGATGATAGTATTGGTGGAATCTATGACACCTTAAAACAAACAGCAAAAATTTCTCAATCTGCTGGAGGAATTGGTTTGTCTATTCACAATGTAAGAGCAACAGGTTCTTATATTAGAGGAACAAACGGTACATCAAACGGAATTGTACCGATGTTAAAAGTATTTAACGATACGGCTCGTTATGTAGATCAAGGTGGAGGGAAACGTAAAGGTTCTTTCGCAATGTATTTAGAGCCTTGGCATGCAGATATTTTCGACTTTTTAGATTTAAAGAAAAATCATGGAAAAGAAGAAATGCGTGCAAGAGATTTATTCTATGCAATGTGGATTCCAGATTTGTTTATGAAACGTGTTCAAGAAGACGGTACATGGACCTTAATGTGCCCTAATGAATGTCCACATTTATTTGATACCTATGGCGATGAATTCGAAAAATTATACGAAGGATACGAAAAAGTAGGAAAAGGAAGAAAAACAATCAAAGCAAGAGAACTTTGGGAGAAAATCTTAGAATCTCAAATTGAAACAGGTACTCCGTACATGTTGTATAAAGACGCAGTAAACCGTAAAACAAATCATAAGAATTTAGGAACCATTCGTTCTTCTAACTTATGTACAGAAATTATGGAATATACTGCAAATGATGAAGTTGCTGTATGTAACTTAGCATCTATTGCGTTACCAATGTTTGTTACAGAAAAAGAAAACGGTGAAAAGTTTTTCAATCATAAAAAACTATTTGAAGTAACTAAAAAAGTAACACGTAATTTAGATACGGTGATAGATATGAATTACTATCCTGTTAAAGAAGCAGAAAATTCAAACTTCCGTCACAGACCAGTAGGATTAGGAATTCAAGGATTGGCAGATACTTTTATCAACTTACGTTTGCCTTTTACATCAGAAGAAGCAAAAAAACTGAATCAAGATATTTTTGAAACCATGTATTTTGCAGCAGTAACATCTTCTATGGAAATTGCTAAAGCAAAAGAACCATATTCTACTTTTAAAGGATCTCCGATGTCAGAAGGAGAATTCCAATTTAATATGTGGGGAATAAAAGACGACGAGTTAAGTGGAAACTGGGATTGGGCAAAATTGCGTAAAAACGTAATGAAGCACGGAGTTAGAAACTCGTTATTAGTTGCGCCAATGCCTACAGCTTCAACGTCTCAAATCTTAGGAAACAATGAAGCGTTTGAGCCTTATACTTCTAACATTTATACCAGAAGAGTTTTATCAGGTGAATTTATCGTTGTAAACAAGCACTTACTTGAAGATTTAGTAGAATTAGGGTTGTGGAACAATGACATGAAAGAAGATATTATGCGTGCAAACGGATCAATACAACATATTGATGCAATTCCTGCAGACTTAAAAGAGTTGTACAGAACTGTTTGGGAAATGAGTATGAAAGATATTATTGATATGGCACGCCATAGAGGGTATTTTATCGATCAATCTCAATCGTTAAACTTGTTTATGCAAGATCCTGATTTTGGAAAATTAACCTCAATGCATTTCTACGGATGGAAATCTGGATTAAAAACCGGAATGTATTACTTAAGAACAAAATCGGCAGTAAACGCAACGCAGTTTACCTTATCAAAAGAGAAAAAAGCAGAAGATAAACCAATGTCTGCTGAAGAATTTAAAGCAATGGTAGAGGCATCTAAAAATGCCGGACCAGACGATTGCTTAATGTGTGGGTCTTAATCATATCTACAAAAACTGTCTCATTAAAGACAAATGATTAAATTAAAGGGGTGAAAGAGAAGCAGCAATGCTTCTCTTTTTATGAAAGATTAAAGAAACAGAAATTATAAAAAAAAGAGTAAACATTAAACATAAAAAAAGCGATACTGGACATATCGCTTCTTGGTGTAATTTTTAAATTTTTTGCTTGAGAGGCTAAAATTTTAATTATTTTGAAAAGAGTTTTGAGATTAACTCATCTCCCTTTCGTTCTTCAATATTACGAAATCGGATTCTTACCACCAAGTTATTTTTCTAAAATTTTTTTAAGAAAAAATGAAGCCTTATGACCTTTGTTTTTGCTTTCTAACAGACTTATTAACAAAAAAAAGAAAGGTTAATAAGTAAAATACAGAGAAAAATATGGAATATAAGATTTCAATTAATCCTTTAGTTGCTTTTTCTAAGGGAACAGAATCAAAAAAAAGAAGAATTATTAAAGATCAAAAGAATCCATCAGTGTTTAAAGTTGGTTGGTATCAAACACCAAGAGCCTGTATAAAGAAATCAATCTCTCAAAATGGAGATAATGATGCAATTATTAAAGGGCTTGAAAGACTGAAAGATAAAGTTGTTGAAAAACCAAGGCAAATTCAAAACAAGACTGCTTCTATGGAAGCAATGAGAAAGTATTTGAATATTGAACTTCCTGAAATTTTAAAAAACCACAATCTTAACATAATTAAAAAGAGGCCAGTAAAGTCTACTTGGATTAATGGGGTAGAAATCACGGTTTCACCCGATGTTGTATTTACTTTCGATTATAATGGGAAAAGATATATTGGTGGTGTAAAGATT
>JALQYN010000075.1 GCA_023254055.1 Polaribacter sp. | reverse complement strand
AATTTCTGTTTACCGTTTTATCATTCATGATTGTTTTAGGAGAACTTCCGAACATATCACCTAATTCCAAATCCATTGGTTTAGCACCAGTCGATTCCGACTTGAAAGTAAATCTGAAGTCGTTTGTAACTTCACCCACCTCATAGAAAGGAGAACGTTCTCTCTCAGCAATACGCTTCAAAGTTTCAGCATCTTTACCGGAAATAACCAATCCCATACGCTCCTGCGATTCGTTTCCGATAATTTCTTTAGCAGATAAGGTTGGATCTCCAACTGGTAACTTGTCTAAATCAATCAATCCACCAGTTTCCTCCACCAATTCTGATAAACAATTTAGATGCCCTCCCGCACCGTGATCATGAATAGAAACGATGGTGTTTACATCACTTTCTACCATGCCACGAATGGCATTTGAAGCTCTTTTTTGCATTTCTGGGTTTGAACGCTGAATAGCATTCAATTCGATTCCCGATGCAAATTCTCCTGTGTCTGCTGATGAAACGGCAGCTCCACCCATTCCGATTCTATAATTATCGCCACCAAGAATGACAATTTCGTCACCTTCTTTCGGCACATCTTTCAAAGCTTGCTCTGCTTTTCCGTATCCAATTCCACCCGCTTGCATAATTACTTTGTCAAAACCAAGTTTACGAGCATGTTCTTCATGTTCAAAAGTAAGTACAGAGCCACAAATTAAAGGTTGTCCAAATTTATTTCCAAAATCTGATGCTCCGTTTGAAGCTTTGATTAAAATATCCATGGGTGTTTGATACAACCAGTCACGTTCATTCATCTTTTGTTCCCAAAGACGGTTTTCTTCTAATCGTGAATAAGAGGTCATATACACTGCAGTTCCTGCTAATGGCAATGAACCTTTTCCTCCAGCCAAACGATCTCTTATTTCTCCCCCAGAACCTGTTGCTGCACCATTGAATGGTTCAACTGTAGTTGGAAAATTATGTGTTTCTGCTTTCAATGAAATGACAGATTCGTATGTTGAGATTTCGTAATAATCTGGTTTGTCTGCACTTTTTGGAGCAAATTGTTCCACTTTCGGACCTTTAACAAAAGCCACATTGTCTTTATACGCCGAGACGATGTCATTTGGATTTGTTTCTGAAGTTTTACGAATCATTTTGAATAATGATACCGGTTTTTCTTCTCCATCAATAACAAATGTTCCGTTAAATATTTTATGGCGACAGTGTTCTGAGTTAACTTGACTAAAACCAAAGACTTCAGAATCTGTTAATTTTCTTCCTAACTTTTTTGCCAAGTCTTCTAAATAGATTACTTCTTCATCATTTAATGCCAATCCTTCTTTGTTGTTGTAATCTGAGATGTTATCTATTTCTAAGACTTTTTCTGGTGTCACATTGATGGTGAAAATAGCTTGATGTAAATGCTCAAATTTTTGAGAAATCATCGGATCAAAATCATAAAAATCTTTTGTTGAAGCAATAAATTCTTCAATTCTAATGATTCCATCGATACCCATATTTTGAGTAATTTCAACAGCATTGGTGCTCCAAGGAGTAATCATTGCGGCACGTGGACCAATAAAAAAAGCGTCTATAGACGCCGCGTTTATTTTAGGTTGATTTCCAAAAAGCCAATTTAATTTTGAAATGTTTTCTGCCGATACTTCTTTTGCTGTTTGAACAGCAAACACTTTACGGTCTTGGTTTCCAAAGAAAAGAATCATTTATAGTGTGTTTGTGTGCCTGCCTGATCGGTAGACAGGTTGTTTTACTGTACGCAAATTTAAGATAATTCCTTTAAATTGAATAGTAAAAAGCGCACATAATTTAGGAGTTATCCACGATGTTTTGAACATATAAAAAGCAGCATAAAAGCTGCTTTTTATAATATTTTTCAAAACGAATATTAGATTATAAAGTGGTACTCTTTTCTAACAAGGCCATGTAAAATCCGTCGTAACCAGATTCTGAGGCTAATATTTTGTTGTCTTTGAGTAGTGTAAACTCTTTTCCGTTTTCTGAGTTTAAGAATTTAGCTACTTGTTCCTGATTTTCTGATGGAAGTACAGAGCAGGTTGCATAAACCATTTTACCACCAGGCTTTAGCATTTTAGAATATTGTTGTAAAACTTCTTGTTGTGTTTTTTTAATGTTGTCTATAAACTCTGGTTGTAGTTTCCATTTAGAATCTGGATTTCTTCTTAAAACACCTAAGCCAGAGCAAGGAGCATCGATTAAAACCCTATCTGCTTTATTGTATAGTTTTTTAATGGGTTTGGTTGAATCTATAACACGTAAATCTATGTTATGTGCTTTGTTTCTTTTTGCTCTTACTTTTAGCTTACGCAATTTGCTTTCGTAAATATCCATGGCAATAATTTGCCCTTTATTTTCCATCAATGCAGATAAGTGTAGTGTTTTACCTCCTGCACCTGCACAAGTATCAACTACTTTCATGCCTGGTTCTACATCTAAATAACTAGCCACTAATTGAGAAGAAGCGTCTTGGACTTCAAAATATCCTTTTTTAAAGGCATCGGTTTTGAAAACATTTGCTCTTTCTACCAATTTTAAAGCATCAGGATGATTTGGAAGTATTTCTGTAAAAATACTTTCTTCCTCTAACTCTTTCTGTAATTTTTCTTTAGAAATATTTAAGGTATTCACTCTTAACACAACATCAGCTTGTGTGTTTAAAGCTTCCATTTCTTTAGTCCATAATTCTTCACCTAATTCTTTTACACACAATTCATCCATCCAATCTGGAATGGATTCTCTGTATTTTCTTATTTTAGAAAGTTCGTCAAATTTACCTTTAATTCTTCTTGTTGGTGTTTCTTCAATCTGATTCCAATCGGGCAGAGGGATGCCTTTTAATACACACCAAACCGTAAATAATCGCCATAAATTTGGTCTATCAAAAGGTTCTTTTACATTGGCAATTTCTGCATACAAACGTTTCCATCTTACAATTTCATAAATGGTTTCTGCTACAAATTTACGATCTCTGCTTCCCCAACGTTTATCTCTTTTTAATGCTTTTTCTACTGCTTTACCAGCATATTCTCCTTCATTAAAAACATCGCGTAAACTATCTATTACTGCATATGTTAAATTTCTGTGTAGTCTCATTTATAGAATATTAATCACTAAAAAGTTGTAGTTTCTTAGGACTTGCAAATGTAAGAATAAAGATGAGATTAATTTTTCTTTTTATTGAAATCTCTAAAAAAGAATATTCTCTTTATCATTCGTTACAAAATATGTAATTTAGATATTTTTAAAAGAGAAAATTTGAACCTTGATTAGTTTAAAAAGTCCCATAACATATGTAAACGGAGTAACAGCAAATAGAGCTAGTTTGTTGTTGCAAGAATTTGGTATTAGAACATGTGCCGATTTGTTGCATTTTTTCCCTTTTAGATATATTGATAAAACACAATTTTATAAAATTAATCAGCTACAAAACAGCAATGCTGATGTTCAAATTGTTGGGAAAATTTCGAATGTTAAAACCGTGCAGCAAAAACGAGGTAGCAGATTAGTGGCAACGTTTACTGATGAAACAGGTACAATAGAGCTGGTTTGGTTTAAAGGAGTAAAATGGATAAATGATACATTAAAACCTAATGTTCCTTATGTTGTTTATGGAAAACTAAACATTTTTAACAATACGTTTTCTATGCCGCATCCAGAAATGGAATTACTTTCTGAATATAAAAAGAAAGTTCAAACAGCAATGCAACCTGTGTATCCATCAACCGAATTATTAGGAAAAAAAAATATAAGCAATAAAGTAATTAGAACATTGTTACAGAATTTATTTATTGAACTTGATGGAAATATACATGAATCATTATCAGGAAATTTTATCAGTCAGTATGGATTGATGTCAAAAAAAGAGGCTTTGTTAAATATTCATTTTCCTAAAAGTCAAGAAAATCTTGCAAAAGCACAGTATAGATTAAAATTTGAAGAATTATTTTTTATTCAACTACAACTTATCCGTAAGAAAATCATTAGAAAATCAAAGTTAAAAGGCTATGTTTTTGAAAATATTGGAGATCATTTCAATACTTTTTATAACAACTACCTTCCGTTTGATTTAACTAATGCACAAAAGCGTGTGTTGAAAGAAATTCGCAAAGATGTTGCAACCGGAATTCATATGAATAGGTTACTACAAGGTGATGTTGGTTCTGGAAAAACCATTGTTGCCTTATTAACAATGTTGATAGCAATAGACAACGGTTTTCAAGCATCATTAATGGCACCAACAGAAATTTTAGCAACACAACATTTTAATGCTCTTGAAGAATTATTGAAAGATGCTCCTATAAATATTGCCTTATTAACTGGCTCAGTAAAAACAAAAAAAAGGCGAGAAATTCATCAACAATTAGAAGACGGAACTTTGCATATTTTGATAGGAACACATGCATTGCTAGAAGATAAAGTGATTTTTAAAAACTTAGGAATTGCTATTATTGATGAACAACACAGATTTGGAGTTGCACAACGCTCAAAAATGTGGAAGAAAAACGAGTTACCACCTCATGTTTTGGTAATGACAGCTACACCAATTCCAAGAACTTTAGCCATGTCTGTATATGGAGATTTAGACATTTCTGTTATTGACGAATTACCACCAGGTAGAAAAGAAGTGAAAACAGTACACAGATTTGATAGCAATCGCTTAGCGGTTTTTAAATTTTTAAAAGATGAAATTGCCAAAGGCAGGCAAGTGTATGTAGTGTATCCACTCATCCAAGAATCTGAAGCAATGGATTATAAAGATTTGATGGATGGTTATGAAAGTATTTCTAGAGATTTTCCAACACCACAATATCAAATAAGTATTGTGCATGGAAAAATGAAACCTGAAGATAAAGAATATGAAATGCAACGTTTTGTAAAAGGAGAAACACAAATAATGGTGGCAACAACTGTGATTGAAGTCGGTGTAAATGTGCCCAATGCAAGTGTAATGGTAATTGAAAGTTCTGAACGTTTTGGCTTGAGTCAATTACATCAATTGCGTGGACGAGTTGGGCGAGGGGCAGACCAAAGTTACTGTGTTTTATTGTCGGATGTAAAAATCTCTGACGATGCAAAAACGCGTTTAAAAACGATGGTAGAAACTTCAGACGGCTTTAAAATAGCAGAAGTAGATTTAAAATTACGTGGACCAGGAAATATTATGGGAACACAGCAAAGCGGAGTGTTAAATCTAAAGATAGCGGATATTGTAAAAGATACTTCAATTCTAGTTTCTGCAAGAAATGCAGCAATTGATATATTATCTGATGATGCTAATTTATCGAAACCAGAAAACAATATTACGCTACATACGTTTACACAGCTACAGAAAAAAAGTGGATTGTGGGCAAATATTAGTTAGAGTTTACAGCTCCTTTTTTTAAGCAATACCATCAAACACTCCCCAAAGAATTATTAAAATAATTAAAATAAGACCAGAAAATTGCCAAATAGGAACTTTGCTATCACTTTTGATAATTTTATATTCTTGTTTAAAGTCGTTTGGCATTTCTTTAGTTTTTAGAACTTTTTTACAATGCTGGCACTCAGAAAAACCTTTTTTTCCAACCGGAAAAAGCGGAATCCAAAAAATATGCACATGTTTACTAAAAACACTAAATACAACAGTTCCTTTTGAGCCACAGCTTTCACAAGTTATTCTTCTAGATTGCTCTGATTTTAAGTGTGCTAACTTTGATCCATAGATAATCATAAAATAAAGTTTAAAATTATTTATAAAAATAAACTAAAAACAGAAGTATACAAAATCTATTACTTTAAAACCAATTCAGCCCATTTATTAGGACACTCTAACATAGAGAAATGTCCACAATTTTCTAACCAAAACAATTCGTTATTTGGAATCTCAGTAGTTAATAATTCTGCCATTTCTTTTACTGCCACAGGGTCATTTTCTGCCCAAACAAGTTTTGTCGGAATTTGAGTTTCTTTTAAGGCGCCAATCCACCTATTCCAATGTGTATACCGTTCGTTGTTATATCTGCTAATTAAATACATCACTTTTTTTCCGTTATTGTATTCTAATTGTTGCCACATTTGGCGCAATTCATCTTTAGTGACTTTGCTTTTATCAAAATAGACGTTTCGAAGGTTCTTGCTAAAAATTGTAAAATTTGTAAGCATGGCAACATATTTACCGAATCTACCTTTTAGTAAATTTTGAATCGTTCTCATTTGAGCCAATTCTATATGCATACTACCGTTGCATAAAATCAAATTATCAATTTCTAAATCAATTTCATTGTTGTTGTGTCTTGCTAGAATTTCAGTTGCTACACTTGTTCCGTAATCATGAGCTAATAGTGTTACTTTTTTGATCCCTAATTTTTCCCATAATTCTAAGGCTATTGTAGCTTGATCTATTAAAGAATACGAATAGTTTTGTGGTTTATCAGAAAAGCCAAAACCAACATGATCGTGAATAATAACACGATATTTTTCAGTTAATTTTGGTAATATTTTATAATAATCAAAAGATGAAGTTGGGTATCCGTGAAGAATTACAAGTGTTTCAGAAGAACTCCCTTCATCTATTACAAATACAGAATGATTATTTATTGAAATAAATCGACCCCTTTTTTCCCAATCTGTACTATTCACGAATCATTTTTTTAGTGTAAGTGGCATTTCCAATATGAACTTTCAAGAAGTAGATTCCAGAACTCATTTTTTTAGTGTTGATTTGGATGTTCTCATCAGTTGTATTATTACTATATACAGATTTACCAAGAACATTAAACAATTCAACTTTGGTAATGTTTTTTGCAGAAAACGAGATAGAATTTGTAAAAGGATTTGTTGTTTTTAAAATTACTTTTTTAGAAAATTCATCTACAGCAAGGGTTTTGGCAAACACATTACCTAAAGCTGCATTCATTTTTTCCCAACCACTTGCATCTTGTCTTAATTTGGATTTTTCTTGTTCTATATGAATAAATCTTCCAGAAGTTTCAGAGGCTGATGTATTACAAGGGTTTGCACTCCCGTTGATAAATCTCCCTTGTGTGTTTGTAAACCCTCTTAATCGATCCCAGTCAGTATCTATGTGTCCCAATTTAAAAGTTAAAGAATTATCTATAGTAAATAACTCGTTTTTTATCATTGTCACATAATCAACTGTTGTTGGTGTTATATCGGTTCCATTTGTCATAATTACGTAGGGATCGGTGCTTTTTTTAGAAAACCCGTGTAATTGAACAAATACAGAATTTGCAATAGAATTGAATAAAACTTCCGTTGTTTTTTGAAACATATTGTTAGTGTTATGTGCCATGTCAGAAACTTTAAAGGCTTCTGAAACTCCAGAACAAACAGTTGTAGTTCCTGCACAAGTAGATGCGGTAGAATTATTACAGCGTTGTGTTCCGTTTAAAAATAGCGCAATAGTATTTAATCTATTAAAAGCATAAATAGCTTGTTTTCCTGTGTTAAAATCATGAGATGAGTGTGGAGATTGTAAGATTAAATTATTTCTATCGGGAGTCTTGCTAAACACATAGGTTCCCCAATAATTAGTCTGTGTGTTTTTTTCTTCCAACACATAAAAAATTCTATTTAACGAAAGCGATGTATTTGTGTATTCTACAATTTGATAATTAATAGTTGCTGCTTGGGTTCTTGCTGTTGCAAGATCATCAGCTAAAATGGCAGTAATTACTGTTCCCCAAGTTGTTAATTCACCGCTAGTAGGTACTTTGTAATTATTTCCTGTATCTCCTGGAATGTTGCTTAATTTAGTATTTAAATAAACTTCTAAATCTCCCGAATCAGTTTGCGTAAAGGCAGAAAAAGAAAGTGCAACAAAAAGTAAAAAAAAGATTTTTTTCATAATAGACTGTTTGCTACAATATTACAAAAAATGATTAGGCTTTTTTACTCCGACAAACCTTTTTATATTTGATACAAAGTAGTTAAATAAATTCCTATCCATTTTATAGACGTCATATTACCCATTCCAATTCAGAAAACCTTTACCTATTCGGTTACAAAGGCAGAAGCTGATTTTTTGCAAAAAGGAATGCGTGTTGCAGTTTCTTTTGGAAACACAAAAATGTACACGGCATTGGTTTTTAAGGTACATCAAAACAAACCAGAGTTATACGAAGCGATTGAAATTCTACAAATCTTGGATGAGAAACCAATTGTAACGGAAGTTCAATTACAAAATTGGCAATGGATTTCTAGTTATTATATGTGTTCCTTAGGAGATGTTTATAGAGCAGCTTTACCGTCAGCATTTTTGTTAGAAAGTGAAACGATTGTTTTAAGAAACGAAACATTTACAGAAGAAAATAATTTAAATGATGATGAGTTTTTAATTTTTGAAGCATTACAACATCAATCTCAGCTTACCATACATCAAGTTGCTGATATTTTGGGAAAGAAAAAGGTCTTACCAATAATCAACGAATTGATTCAGAAAAAAGCGGTTTCTATCAAAGAAGAAATTTACGAACAATACAAACCTAAAATGGTAAAATATGTTCGGTTAAAGGCTAATTATACTTCTAATGAAGCGTTGCAAAACTTATTACAAGAGTTAAACAGGGCAAAAAAACAACGAGAAGCAGTATTAGGCTATTTTCAATTAAATGCTGATAAAAAGCCAATTAAAGCCAAAGATTTAGAAACAAAAATAGGCGTTTCTACAGCTGTTATTAAAGCGTTGGCTGATAAAGAAATTTTTGAATTGTATGAAATTCAAACAGACAGAATTCATTTTGAAGGTAGTACCAACGATTTAAAAAACTTAAACGATTTTCAAGAAACTGCATTGGCAGAAATTAAAAGCTCATTTCAAGAAAAAGAGGTTGTTTTATTACACGGAATTACAAGTTCAGGAAAAACTGAAGTATATACCAAACTGATTGAGGATAATTTAAATTCAGGTAAACAGATTTTGTTTTTATTGCCAGAAATTGCATTAACAACCCAAATTATTACACGTTTAGAAGCTTATTTTGGAAACCAAATATCTGTATTTCATTCAAAATACTCAATGAATGAGCGTGTAGAGGTTTGGAACAATGTATTGGAAAATAAATCAAAAGCCCAAATTATTTTAGGAGCAAGATCCTCTGTGTTTTTACCTTTCTCAAATTTGGGATTGATTATTGTTGATGAAGAACATGAAACATCCTACAAACAATTTGAGCCTTCGCCACGTTATCATGCAAGAGACACGGCCATTGTGTTAGCGCACCAACACAAAGCAAAAATTTTACTGGGTTCTGCAACGCCATCCATAGAGAGTTATTTTAATACGCAAAAAGGTAAATATGGTTTGGTGGAATTAAATCGCAGATTTGGAAATGTGCAATTGCCAAAAATCGAATTGATAGACATCAAAGAAAAACAACATAAAAAGAAAATGAATGGTCATTTTTCTGATCGTTTAATCACCTTAATTACTGAAGCTTTAGAAAATAAAGAACAAGTTATTTTGTTTCAAAATAGGCGTGGGTTTTCTCCAGTTGTAGAATGCACAACCTGTGGTGTTGCTCCGCAATGCCCAAATTGTGATGTGAGTTTAACCTATCATAAATACCGAAACGAGTTAAAATGCCATTATTGTAATTATCAGCGAGCAATGCCAAACAATTGTGCCGCATGTGGCAGTAATACTTTAGACACAAAAGGTTTTGGAACGGAGCAAATTGAATTAGAATTGAAAGAAATTTTCCCAAATTACACTATTGGTAGAATGGATTTAGATACTACTCGTGGAAAACATGGGTACCAAAAAATAATAGGTGCTTTTGAGGCGCAAGAAATTGACATTTTAGTAGGTACACAAATGTTATCAAAAGGATTGGATTTTGAAAATGTGTCATTAGTTGGAATTTTAAATGCCGATAATATGTTAAATTTTCCAGACTTTAGAGCACATGAACGTAGCTACGACATGATGGTGCAGGTTTCTGGACGTGCAGGGCGTTCAAAAAAACAAGGAAATGTAGCGATCCAAACCTATAATCCCTACCATCAAATATTGCAACAAGTTTCTACCACCAATTATGCAGAAATGTATAAAGAACAATTACAAGAACGATGGCAGTATCATTATCCGCCGTATTATCGCTTGATAAAAATTACCTTAAAACACAAAGATTATATAAAGGTTGATAGTGGAATAAATTGGCTAGCAAGGGCATTACAAAATGTATTTAGAGAGCATGTTTTAGGTCCGACTGCCCCTGTAGTTTCTAGAGTTCGTAATCAATATATTAAAAATATTACAATTAAAATTCCGCCAAAACAAAACTTGGCAGAAACAAAGAAACATATCGAAAAAATTAAAAACACGTTTCAATCAGTTAAAGAATTTAGACCAATTCGGTTTATCGTTGATGTAGATGCGCAGTAAAACTAGTTTTAAGTCTTTGGTGTTTAGTTTTGAGTTTAAATGACATTAAACTAAAAATTAACAATTAAAAATTATCTTATTAAAAAGATGCAAGTTAAAATTCAAAATAAACCAATAGCCATAGAACTTATGCATGTTCCAGATTTGAATTTCGGTCAATTTCAAAGGTGGAAAGAACACGAACCTTTAGTATATCAATTAGAAGTTGAAACACCTGCTTTTGTAAACATTATTGAAAAGTATTTTAATGAGTTTAGAAAAACAGAAATTGAAGATGATGACCAAATGGATTTAGAAGAACTGATTGCTTACAAAAACTTAGGTTTTCCAACATTACAAGAAATGCATACCAATCATAAAGAGATATTAGCAGATTTGCTCATTTTCAATTCTCAAGAAGTTTTACAATTACTTTTTAATCACGATTTAACTTCAGCTGCAAAGCGTTTATATTCAGTAAACTCTATTGATACAATTTTTATTACATCTAACTCAGTGGATGTTAGTGGAATCTGTTTTTTGGTAAAGCGTTAATTTACTGTTGCAAAATCAATTTCAGTTCGTCTTTATAGTAGTTTTATTAAAAAAAAAGCATTTTTTTATAATCGTAAGCAACCATTTTAGAACTCTTGTAGTCTATATATTTGTAAGACGTTTAAAAAACATCAATCCGGATTGAAAATTATACCATTACATAACCAAACAAATCAGTTAATTGCTGATGCCATTAAACAAAAAAGAGAAGCACAACAAGAGTTATTTGAGTTGTATTCACCTAAAATGTTAGGTGTTTGTAGGCAATATGTAAAAGATGTACATCACGCAGAAGATTTGATGTTATCTGGATTTTTAAAAGTTTTTACAAACCTTTCTAAATTTAAAAATGAAGGGAGTTTTGAAGGATGGATTCGAAGAATAATGGTAAATACATGTATTTCGTATTTGCGAAAAAAGAATCCAGTACAATTATCGGATGAAGAATATGTATTTCAAAAACAAACTATAGATAGTTTAGAAGCTACAGAGTTACAAGATATTCAGAAGTTAATTGATGAATTGCCAACGGGCTATAAAATGGTGTTTAACTTATACGCAGTAGAAGGGTATAAACATGCCGAGATTGCAAAAGAGTTGAACATTACAGAAAGCACCTCAAAATCGCAATTATTTAAAGCGAGAAAATGGTTGCAAGAACAATATGTTAGAATGAATAAAACAGCAAATGGAGACAAATAATATCGACAAAATTGTAAGAGATTCGTTAAAATCTAGAACAATTCAGCCATCAAACTCTTCTTGGGAGCGATTGAGCAACCGATTAGATATTGCTCAGGAAAAGAAACGCAAAAAATGGTTTTTATATACTGCTTATGCAGCATCAATTCTACTATTAATTTCAGTAGCTTTTTTTATGAATTCTGATGATGATGCTGAACCAATTACACCAAATACTTTTGTAACATCACCAATAATTGATACTACAAAATTTGTAAAGCCAACAATTAAAAACACGGCTCCTGTAGAAACAGTGATTGTAAAAAAGGATATAGTAGATGAGAAGAAACCACAAAAAAACATTCTCGTTAAAAAGAAAAAACCTCAAATTAAACAAGCAAAAATAATTGAGAAAAATCCGATTGTATTGGCTCAAAACAAAACCAATATTAAAGTAGAAAATAAAGAATCGCCTATTGAAAATCGAATTAAAATTGATGTAAACTCTTTACTTAAATCTGTTGATCAGACAACTACTAAAGTAGCTGAAACCACAATTGTGATTCCGAATAAAACAAAGAAATATTTACAGAATAGTACTATAAAAATTAATAGTGATGCTTTGCTATATGCGGTTACAAATCCAGGTAAAGATGTAAACGAGTATTATAAGAAGTATGATGTTAATAGAAATGACCTCTTAATAAACATCCAAAAAGAATTGAATAAAACAAACTTAAAAATAGATGCAAATACCTTGTTGACTGATGTAGAGAAAAAGATTGATGAAGAAACCTTTAAGAAAAGTTTTATGCAAGTTGTAAAAGGTAAAATTACAGGATTAGCAAGTGCTATTGCTAATAGAAATAATTAAAAAACAAATTCCAAATACATAATTAAGATAATAATCTAAACAGATAAAAAATGAAAAAAATACTACTAATACTAGTGTTGTTTTGTACAACTATTGCTTTTTCTCAAGAGAAAACTTTTGAAGATGAAGTGAAAAAAATCTCAAATAGAATTGAGTTAATTACAAAAACTGAAAAGGCTTCTTTAAAAGAGAAAGTAGAAAAAATTAATAAACGATTAGAAGCTAAAGAAATAACTTCAGAAGAAGCTCAGCGATTAAAAAAAGAAGCGGCAGATTTTCATGCTAAAGTTATTTCAGATAAAGTAGCCGTTGAAGAACAAAAATTGCAATTTATAGTTCAAGAAAAAGCAAATGGAAAAATAAAAAGCAAAGAAAAAGAAACTTATTTTGATGATAAAAATTCTTTTACAATAGGTAGAAGAACTTTTAATATTCGTGTTAGAGATAATGAGGATTTTGACTCTAGAAGAAATAGACGTTGGTTAGATAGAAAAGAAAAGTGGGAACGTAAAGGGAAAAGAAATAGAAGCACAACAACACAGTTTGTTTTTGCAATGGGGGTAAATAATGTTTTGGTAGATAATCAATTATCTTCACTAGAAAATTCTAACTACCAATTTTGGCAATCGCATTTTTATGAATTAGGTTTTTCTTGGAAAACTAGAATGGATAGAGAAGCATCTAAATTGTATTTCAAATATGGAATTTCTTTTTTATGGAATAATTTACGATTAGAAAATAATATGTATCATGTTGTTAATGGCAATAAAACTGATTTAGTAATTCATCCAGAAAATTTATCAGAAAACAGATTGCGTCATGTTCAAATGAATTTCCCTGTACATTTTGAGTGGGATTTTTCTAGAAACGGAGAGTATTCTGATGGGGCTAAACGAGACAGAACAAATCAATCTGTACGATTAGGAATTGGGGCTTTTGCAGGATTTAAATTAGGTACACGCCAATATATAGAATATACTAATACAAATGGTACACGTGTAGAAGAGTTGCAAAAAGACAACTTTAATATGAATGTTTTTAATTATGGTGTAAGTGCTTATTTAGCGTATAGAAGTACTGGTTTTTATGTAAAATATGACTTGAATCCATTATTTAAAAACACAAATGTTAGAAACATATCAATGGGAATTCGTTTCGATTTAAATTAATAAATTTTAAGAATTAATAAAGAAAGCGAAAGATTTATCTTTCGCTTTTTTGTTTTGATTCCCATTCTTTTCGCATGTCAGAAGACAAAATTCCTGACCCGTCATGTTTCCAGCCCGGAGGTTTAAAAAAATAATTTAGTTTGTTTAAAATGGAGGTTTTAGAAGAGAATACATCTTTAAACAGGTCAAACCATTCTAAAAAAGCAACTTTAATAGGGTTAAAAGTGTTGATGTTTGTGGTTAGTCCATAGACAGGTTTTTCAACTTCCAATTCAAAAGTGCCAAATAATCTATCCCAAATTATAAAAATTCCTGCATGGTTTCTGTCTAAATATTGTGGATTTGTTGCGTGATGCACTCTATGGTGACTTGGTGTGTTAAAAATATACTCAAACCATTTGGGTAATTTTGTTATCAATTCTGTGTGAATCCAATATTGGTATAATAAACTAATCGACATTTGAACCAAAATCATAACCGGATGGAAACCTATTAAAACAAGAGGAATCCAAAAGATAAAAGAAATAAAACTACCTGTCCAAGTTTGTCGTAAAGCAGTGCTTAAATTATATTTCTGTGAAGAATGATGCACAATGTGGCTTGCCCAAAAAAAACGATTTTCATGGCTAATTCTATGAAACCAATAATATGCGAAATCTTCAGCAAATAAAATAAGCACCCAAGCCCACCAAACAAATGGAATATCAAAAAGATGAAACGAATTGTAAACGAAATAAAACACACCTAATACAAGCGTTTTGCTTATCAAGCCAATGGTAACATTTCCTAATCCCATAGCAATAGAAGTTGCGGCATCTTTGTATTCGTATTCTTGCATTTTGACTTTTACCGTTAAAATAACTTCAATAATAACAGTAGCAATAAAAACAGGTATTGCGTAGTGAATTAAGTTTGGGAATTCTGGTATTTGCATTTGATATTTATTTGCAACTAAAATAAGACAATTTTTATAGACAAAAGATATATTGTTTAATCAAAAAAAGTCACTATATTTGCAGCCTTAAAATAATTTTAAACAATTACTTATGAATCATTACGAAACTGTTTTCATTTTGAATCCCGTTTTATCTGATACTCAGATAAAGGAAACAGTACAAAAGTTTAATGACTATTTGGTTTCTAAAGGTGCCGAAATGATTTCTAAAGAAGATTGGGGCTTAAAAAAATTAGCGTATCCAATCCAAAAGAAGAAAAGTGGTTTTTACCACTTATTTGAATTCAAAATCGCAGGAGAAGAAATTTCTTCATTCGAACTTGAATTTAGAAGAGATGATAGCGTTATGCGTTATTTAACTGTTAAATTAGATAAGCATGCTGCAGCTTGGGCTGAAAAGAGAAGAGCACGTGTAACATCTGCTAAAAAATAAGAGATATGTCATCTATAGATCAACAAGCAAAAGGAAATAAGCAGGGAGAAGTAAGATACTTAACTCCGCTTGACATTGAAACTAAAAAAGAATCTAAATACTGTCGTTTTAAGAAAAACGGAATGAAGTACATCGATTATAAAGATGCAGACTTCTTAATGTATTTAGTGAATGAACAAGGTAAAATTTTACCTAGACGTTTAACAGGAACATCATTAAAATATCAACGTAAAGTTGCACAAGCTATCAAACGTTCTCGTCATTTAGCTTTAATGCCATACGTTGGAGATATGTTAAAATAAAAAGAAGAAGTATTATGGAATTAATATTAAAACAAGACGTAGAAAATGTAGGTTTTAAAGATGATATTGTAACTGTAAAAAACGGTTATGGTAGAAACTTTTTAATCCCACAAGGACATGCAGTATTAGCTACTTCTTCTGCAAAAAAAGTATTGGCAGAAACGTTAAAGCAACGTGCTTTTAAAGAAGCTAAAATAATTGAAGAAGCTACTAAAATAGCTGACGCAATTAAAGGATTAGAGATTAAGATTACATCTAAAGTTGGTTCAGGAGACAAGTTATTTGGTTCTGTAAACAATGCAGATGTTGCTGAAGCAATTGCAAAAACAGGAACTGAAATAGATAGAAAATTTATTAAAGTTGCTGGTGGATCAGTTAAAAGATTAGGTAAATACGAAGCGACTGTAAGATTACACAGAGCTGTAGTTGCTGAAATTACTTTTGACGTTGTTGCTGAGTAAACAATCAGATTAAATTATATGTAAAACCTATCAATTCATTTTGATAGGTTTTTTTATTTTAGCACAATAAATACAACCATGAAATACAGACAATTAACCAAAGAACAATTTGAATCTTTGCATGAAGAATTCGCCCTTTTTTTAGCATCACAAAGTATTGATGTAAAAGAGTGGAATCAATTAAAAAAAGAGAAACCTCAAGTTGTAGAAGATGAAATGAATGTTTTTTCTGATGTTGTTTGGGATGATGTATTAACAAAAACAGCGTACCTAGAACACTTTTCTAAACAGAGCATCAATTTGTTTAAATGTGATGAAAGTGAAATTCACAGAATCTTTGTGAAAATAAATAAAGACATCAACTTGCTAGAGCAAGAAGGTTTTGAATGGTTATTGTCTAATCCAACAGACGATGTTGTTGAATATTTTAATGGAACAAAAGAATACACATCAGAAAGAAATTCAGAAGTCTTTGATTTGATAGAGAAAGGAAGCTCAATTTCTAAAGGAGAATTGTACGAATATTTTAATCGATTAATCTCTAAATAACTCGAGATGTCATTCCTGCGAAGGCAGGAATCCAAAAAACAAACTATAGATTCCTGCCTACGCTGGAATGACAAGGCTATTTTATGTTCCAGGTGCTCGAGTAATTTTTATTCGTCATTGCGAGCCTGGCTGTCGGCAGACAGGTTTACGAAGCAATCTTTCATTCAACAGATTACTTCAATCGTACCTCATTGGTAATAACTATCTAACACAATAACTCAATTAGTTTATCAGTTCCAGAACTAGCAACGTCTTTTATAATGGTAAGATTTTTATACTGACTTTCTGTAATTGATGGATTTGGGTCAATAAAATATATTGGAATATTTGGTTTTGTGTAATTGATTAAACTTGCAGCTGGATATACTTGCATAGAAGTTCCAATAACTACTAAAATATCTGCTTGAAGAGTGATTTCTGCCGCTTTTTCTAACAAAGGAACTTCTTCTCCAAACCAAACAATATGAGGTCTTAATTGCGATTTTTCTTCACATACGTCTCCTAGCACTAAATCATTATCCCATTCATAAATTAAAGCAGGATTAGATGTGCTTCTCACTTTTAATAATTCACCATGCAAATGAATGATGTTTTTACTTTCAGCACGTTCGTGTAAATTGTCTACGTTTTGAGTGATGATTGAAACGGCATATTTTTTCTCTAATTCCTTTAAATTAAAATGTGCTTTGTTCGGTTGTACAGTTTGTAATTGTCTTCTTCGTTGATTGTAAAAATCCAAGACTAAATCAGGATTTTTATAAAAACCTTGGGGAGAAGCAACTTCCATCACATCATGTCCTTCCCACAATCCATCAGCATCTCTAAACGTTTTAAGTCCGCTTTCTGCACTAATTCCAGCTCCAGTTAATACTACAACATTTTTCATTTCAATAAATTTTAAGCTAAAATATGATTTTTATGCTATGTTTGTAAAAAGCATTTAATAGTATGATAGATACTCAACTTTTAAACTTTCTAGAAGATTTTGTAAGTGATAAGCGAAAAGAGACATTTCATAAAGTCTTAGAAAATAGAACTAGGCATTTTACAGTTGTTTTAGAAGATATATTTCAGCCGCATAATTCTAGCGCTGTCATTAGAAGTTGTGATATTTTCGGATTGCAAGATGTGCACATTATCCAAAATAAATACTCGAGTAGAGTTTCACGCCATGTTGCAAAAGGTTCCCAAAAATGGTTAGATATTAAAAAATACAATCAATCTGCTACCAATACCCAAGATTGTATAGATGCGTTAAGAAATGAAGGTTATCAAATTATAGCCACCACACCGCATAACGATTCTTGCATGTTGCACGAATTCGACATTACCAAAAAATCAGCATTTGTTTTTGGAGTAGAAAAAGAAGGCGTTTCAGAATATACCATGAATCAAGCAGATGGATTTTTAAAAATACCCATGGTTGGTTTTACAGAGAGTTTAAACATTTCTGTAGCTGCTGCGATCATTTTGCAAGATATTACTACCAAATTAAGAGCTTCAAATATCAACTGGAAATTGTCTGAAATTGAAAAGCAAGTGTTGTATTTTGAATGGGTTCAAAAATCTATTAAGAGTATCAATAAAATAAAAGAACGGTATCAAGATCTATCGAAAAAATAATTTATGTATATTTATTCAGCATTTTAACTTTAACACTTTAAGAATGAAAATCAAACTATTTATCAAGTTTTTTCTTGTTTTAACATTAGTGACAACGACTTTAGTTGCGCAAGAAAAGGTTGAACAGAAAAAAGATTCAACCAAAGCAGCAACTAAAGAACTGCCACTTGAACCAGAAAGAAAATTGTCCTTTAATACGCAACAAGGAACATGGATGTCTTTAGATGTTCATCCAAATGGAAAAGAAATTATTTTCGATATGATGGGAGATCTCTATACCATTCCTATTACTGGAGGTAAAGCAACAAGAATAACGAAAGGGATGGCCTATGATGTACATCCAAGATATAGTCCAGACGGAAATTCGATTGTGTTTATTTCAGATAAAAGTGGTTCAGAAAATATATGGATTCGTGATTTAAAAACGAATGAAGAAACCCAAATAACAAAAGATAAAAATCAAAAACATTTTTCTGCAGATTGGAGTCCAGATGGAGATTATGTTTTGGGAGTAAAAGGTAGAAGAAATATAAAACCTTATCTGTATCATAAAGATGGTGGTTCTGGAGCAAAATTAGTTTCTGCACCTGCCAATTTAAAATTGATTGACCCTGCTTTTGGGGCTGATGGTAGATTGATTTATTTTTCAGCAAGACGTGGAGCATGGAACTACAATGCTCAGTTGCCACAATACCAAATCATGACATTTGATCGTAACGATGGATCTACAGAAACCATTACCTCTAAATACGGTTCATCATTTACACCAACGCTTTCTAAAGACGGAAATTGGTTAGTATTTGGTAGCCGATTTGAAGATAAAACAGGCTTGATTCTTCGCAATCTAAAAAGTGGAGAAGAAAAATGGTTGGCATATCCAATTCAAAGAGATGATCAAGAATCTATGGCTACTTTAGGAGTTTTACCTGGAATGGATTTTACTCCAGATAGTAAAAATTTAATTACTTCTTATGGCGGAAAAATATATACTATTTCTTTAGCATCAAACAAAGCGACAGAAATTCCTTTTAATGTAGATGTAGAAATTGAGATTGGACCAATGGTCTCTTTTAAATACCCAATCGATGATGCACCTGACGCTTTTGTAACTCAAATTAGAGATGCTGTTCCGTCACCAGACGGGAAAATGTTGGCATTTACAGCATTGAATAGGTTGTATGTAATGGATTTTCCAAATGGAAAGCCAAAACGTTTGACAAAAAATGATTTTACAGAAGCGCAACCTTCATGGTCGCCTGATAGTAAAAATCTTGTTTTTACAACTTGGAAACATGGAGAAGGACATTTGTATAAAGTAAATGTTTCGGGTAGAGCTAAAATTGAAAAATTAACAAAAGAATCAGGTTTTTATACCAAACCAGCTTGGTCTTATAATTCTGATAGAATTGCTTTTTTAAAAGGAAGTACTCAAAGTTTTGAAGATGCAATAGGCAATTCTAATCCTGTAAGCGAAATAGCATGGATACCTTCAAATGGAGGAGATATAACTGTAATTGATCGAACAAAAGGAAGAGCAAATATTCATTTCACTAAAATTGATGATAGAGTCTATATGAATCATGGTAGTAAAGGTTTAATATCAATTCGTTGGGATGGTACAGATGAAAAATCACACTTAAAATTAACTGGAATTACCACCTATGGTTCTTCAGATGTTTTTGGAGAAGAACATGGAATTTTACCAAGTGAAATTGAAGGTTGGAGAGAAAATAATAGAGCTTCTAGACCTCAAGAAATTAGAATTTCACCTGATGGTAGAAATGCATTAGCAAAAATTAATAATGATATCTATTCAGTGTTAATACCCAAAATTGGAAAAACACCGTCAATTTCTTTAGCAAATGCAGATAAAGCTGCTTTTCCTGCAAACAAACTTACAATAATGGGAGGAGAATTTCCTGCTTGGTCTTCAGATAGCAAAAGAGTTCATTGGTCTTTAGGGGCAAGTCATTTTGTATATGATTTAGCCAAAGGGAAAGCTTTTGCAGACAATTTAGCTACAGAGAAAAAGAAAAAGGCTAAGGAAAAATCAACAGAAAAGAAAACTGATAAAAAACCAAAAGAAACTCCAAAATTTAAAGCAGATGAATATCCAATAAAAGTTGGCTATAAAAAAGCAACACCTAAAGGTACAATTCTGTTAAAAGGGGGGCGTATTATTACCATGAATGGTAGTCAAGTGATTGAAAATGGAGATGTTTTAATCGTTAACAATAGAATTCAAAAAGTAGGAGCATCAGGAAGTTTTACAATCCCTAGAGGTGCTAAAGTTATAGATGTTTCAGGGAAAACCATTACTCCAGGATTTGTAGATACACATGCGCATATGTGGCCAAATTGGGGAGTTCATAAAAATCAAGTTTGGATTTACTCTGCAAACTTAGCATATGGAGTAACGACAACTAGAGACCCACAAACGGCAACCACAGATGTGTTAACCTACTCAGATATGGTAGATGCAGGAATGATGCACGGACCAAGAGTTTACAGCACAGGTCCGGGGGTTGGTTATTGGGCTTATAACATTATGAGCTTAGAGCATGCTAAAGATGTTTTAACACAATACAGTAAATACTACAATACGAAATACATTAAAATGTATGTTGTCGGTAATAGACAACAACGTCAGTGGGTTATTATGGCGGCTAAAGAATTAAAACTAATGCCAACTACAGAAGGGTCTTTAGATTTTAAAATGAATATGACAGAGGTGTTTGATGGTTATCCTGGACACGAACATTCGTATCCAATTTATCCAATTTACAATGATGTGATTAAAAGTGTTGCATTTTCTCAAATTGCAGTTACACCAACCTTATTAGTTTCTTACGGTGGACCTTGGGCAGAAAATTATTATTATTCTAGAGAGAATCCGTATCACGATACAAAAATGCAATATTTTACTCCTTATGAAGAATTAGCGAGTAAATCTAGAAGAAGACCAGGATGGTTTATGGATGAAGAACATGTATTTCAAAAGCATGCCGAATTTATGAAGGATTTGGTAGAAGCAGATGGAATTGCAGGAGTTGGAAGTCACGGACAATTACAAGGACTTGGTTTTCACTGGGAACTTTGGTCTGTTGCAAGTGGAGGAATGAAAAACTTAGATGCCTTAAAAGTAGCTACCATTCATGGAGCTAAAGCTTTAGGGTTGGATACCGATTTAGGAACTATTGAAGAAGGTAAAGTAGCAGACATCTTAATTATGGATAAAAACCCTTTAGACAATTTAAGAAATACGAACTCGTTGAAATATGTAATAAAAAACGGAATTCTGTATGATGCGAATACACTAGATGAATTAGCACCTACCAAAAAGAAAGCTCCGGTTTTCCATTGGCAAATAAAGAAACCAGTTAATTTACCTGGAATTAAAAAGTAATAAAAAAAAGCCTCATTTTTAAATGAGGCTTTTTTAATATTTTGATTTCAATTATTTTACAATTACTTTCTGAATAGTGGCAATAGAATCACAACGTTTAATGTATAATTGAATATTCTTTAGGCTATCTTTTCCGCTAATTAAGTATTCTGGGCAAGGCTTTATTCTCGGTTTACTTTCACTAAAATGAACATCACCATTTTTAAGAATTGCATTTACCGTAAGTGTATCTAAGTTGTTTTTTTGTAAAATAGTATTCGCTTCAGAAGAATATACCTTTTCTCTAATACGTATTGTTTTTAGCGTTCTTGCGTCCATTCCGTAATCAAAAGAGACATCTTTTCCAACCCAAATAAAGTAGACAACAACACCTCCAATAGAAAATCCAAGTAAATAATATAAAACACGTTTCGGCCAGCTCATCATTAAATATTTAACGATTGCAAAAGTAGGAAATTAAACGGATTAAATGATCAATAAATTAATATCTCTAAAAGGTAAATTAAACCAACCAGCAACTGTTTTGCTTGTTAAAATTCCGTGGTAAAAATACATGCCGTTTCGTAAGCTTTTGTCAAAACGTGCTGCATTTTCAAATCCGCCTTCCTCAGCAATACTTAATAAATATGGAGTAAAGATGTTGCTGATAGAAACGGATGCTGTTCTTGCATATCTAGACGGAATGTTTGGAACACAGTAATGCATAACTCCGTGTTCTATAAAAGTAGGTTCGCTATGTGTGGTAATTCTTGAAGTTTCAAAACAGCCACCACAATCAATGCTCACATCTACAATTAAAGCCCCTTCTTTCATTTGTTCTACCATATCTTCTGTGACCATAATCGGTGAACGATTTTTTCCTCTTATAGCTCCAATAGCAATATCGCAACGCATTAAGGCTTTTAATAATGTTTTCGGTTGTATGGTAGATGTATAAATAGGTGTATTTAAACAATGCTGTAAGCGTCTTAATTTGGTAATTGAATTGTCAAAAACTTTTACACGGGCACCTAATCCTAAAGCAGAACGAGCAGCAAATTCACCTACAGTTCCGGCGCCAATAATAACAACATCGGTAGGAGGAACGCCACCAATATTTCCAACTAACAATCCGTTTCCATTATTACTATTGCTAAGTAATTCAGCTGCAATCAACACAGAAGCAGTTCCTGCAATTTCACTTAGTGATTTTACAATCGGATAAAATCCATGTTCGTCTTTGATGTAATCAAACGCAAACGCGGTAATTCTTTTTTTTGCTAGTGTTTCAAAGTACTTCTTTGATTGTGTTTTTAATTGTAACGCAGATAATAAAACACTTTGTGGTTTGATGTATTCTATTTCTTGTAATGTTGGAGGCGCTACTTTTAAAACGATATTACACCCAAAAGCTTCTTCAACATTGTAGGAGATTTTTGCTCCAGCTTCAGAATATTCTTTGTCGCTAAAGTTTGCGGCATTTCCTGCGCCAGTTTCAACCACAATTCTATGCCCGTGTGCAGTTAAAGCAGCAACAGCATCCGGGGTTAAACAAACACGTTTTTCTTCGAAATGTGTTTCTTTGGGTAAACCGATAAACAATTCTCCTTTATGCTTTTTAATTTCTAGCATTTCTTCTTGTGGAAGTAACTCTTCTTTGCTAAACGGAGAATATTGGCTCATATCTTATTTTTTAGTTGAATATTTCGAAATCCATTTTCTAAAACAGAAATATGTATCTCGGTCGACTCTAAAGGTAATAAATTTTCGATATTCTGAGGCCATTCAATCAAACACCAAGCATCTGAATAAAAATAATCTTCTACACCAATGTCATAGGCTTCGTTTTCGTCTTCTATTCTGTAGAAATCAAAATGATATACAACATCAGCATTTGCAGTATGATATTCATTTACCAAAGAGAAAGTAGGAGAGTTGGCAACATCTTCAATTCCCAATTCTTTGCAAATCTCTTTGATTAAAGTGGTTTTTCCAGCGCCCATTTCTCCGTAAAAAAGCAGCGTTTTACTTTTTGATGTTGCAATGATTTCTTTTGCAATGGTGTTGAGCTCAGAAATTGAATAGGTTTTGTTCATGTAACAAAAATATGTTTTAATCTTTAAATTGTAAAACTATTTCGCCTCATAAATGGCACACGGAATAATCATTTCTTCTAGAGAAATTCCGCCATGTTGGTAGGTGTTTTTATAATATTTTACATAATGATTGTAATTGTTCTGATAGGCCAAAAACAAATCTTCTTTTGCAAAAATAAACG
>JALQYN010000029.1 GCA_023254055.1 Polaribacter sp. | reverse complement strand
ATCACCACTGATATCATAAATCTGAGCACTTTGTGATAACTCAGGACCAGTTGGTAAGTATCTATCTTTAGTAATTTTATTATAGGCAATTAAGTATTTACCAAATGGTTTTTTACTATCGCCACCAGGAATACATAAGTGACCTACAGAGTAATAAGTAGGAACTCTATCTAAAACTTTTAATGTTTTGATATCCCATTTCACTACTTCAGAAGATACGAAGAATGTGGTATAGGCATTTCCTTTTCCATCAAACTCAGTATGTAAAGGTCCTAATCCTGGTTTTTGAACTTCTCCGTGAAGAACAGAGTTATATTTTAAAACTGGAATTCCTTCATAATCACCTTCATAATCTTTTTTACCAATAGCTTTTACCATTTTATCAAAGCTAAATACTGGAATTAATGCTGCTAATTTACCAGAACCCACTATATATTCACCTGTTGGGTCAACATCACAACCATGAGGTGATTTCGGACATGGCATTAAATAACAAATATCTTTCATTGCCATAGCGTCTAAAACTAAAACTTCATCTTTAATTACTGAAGTTCCTGTATGCGTTTCGTCATTCCATGTGTTATGAGCATATTTTGTTTTTTCAATTTTACCTTTACCAGCTTTGATATATTCTTCAGCTTTTTTCCAATTGACAGCCATGATAAAATCTTTATCATTTTGAGAAGCATTTACTTCTAAAAGAGTATTTGCTTGTTCAGAATTGTAGCAAGTGAAGAAAAACCATCCATGAGATTTTCCTTTACCAGCATGTGAAAGGTCAAAATTTACACCTGGTAAACGTAATTGGAAAGATAAATCCATTTTACCAGATTCTTTATCTACTTTAATAAAACTGATGTGAGCTTTAAAATTTTCTTTATACGTATTAATTGGCACATCTCCTTTATCGTAATCTCCAGGTACACCAAAACGAGTTCCAGCAACTACATATTCTGTATTTTCAGTAATAAAAGGTGAAGAGTGGTTACCAGCAGAGTTTGGTAACTCAATAATTTCTGAAGTTTTAAAACGTTTTAAATCAACTCTTGCGATACGTGGTGTGTTGTTTGCATTAGCAAATATCCATCTACCATCAACTTCACCGTTAGTTTGAGATAACTCTAAGTGATGTTGATCATCCCAAGGAATAAAACCTTCTGAAGTGTTTAACATTGGTTTTGTTTCTTCACTAAAACCCCATCCACTTTCAGGATCTACCGAGAAGATAGGAACAACTTTCAACATTCTACCGCTTGGAAGTCCATAAACACTCATTTGACCACTAAAACCACCAGATACGAAATTATAAAATTCATCGTATTTACCTGGAGCTACATAAACACGTTGAGCAGCATCACCACTCACGGCATCCCCTGAATTTTTTGGTTTACACGAAGTAACCAAAGCACTTCCTAATGCAATTACTAAAATTGCTTGTACAAATTTATTTTTCATGATATATGTAATTAAAAATTGAGAAATTGAGTCGCTTTCACCCAACTCAATATCCATTTCCGTTTATTTCACTCCGTCATTTTTACGCATGTACTCTAGAATTCCTCTAGCTTCGTCGTCTGAAATACCTTGATTAGGCATACGAACCAAACAAATCTCAAGTTGAGCTTGCACTTCTGGGTCTTTGTCAATCATAGGATCTGGATTGGTAATGAAGTTCATAATCCATTGAGGAGTTCTTCTTTCGGTTACTCCTTTCCATCCTGGTCCAACTAATTTTTCATCTGTTGTTTTGTGACACGATGTACATTTTACACCCGCTACTTCTTCTCCTTTTTTTGCTAAAGCTTGGTCTAAAGTAGCTCCCAATTCAACTGTGTCAAATTTTCCTTCACCACGTTTTGGATCATACGATGCTGGATCAGCAGCTTCTGTTGTTGCTTCACCTCCACCTGGCTGATAATTGTCTTCAGCAGATGCTTCTTTTTTACCACATGCTACAGCTAAAGCAAGAGATAAAACAAGTAAAATTGATTTGTTCATGATATTTTAATATTAAAATTATTACTACAAATTTCTGAAATTGAGCGCTTTAAAAGTATGATTACAATCATAAAAAAGGATATTTTTATCTTTATTATTAACAATTGTTGAACAAAAAAGGCTGTTTCCAAAACTGGAAACAACCTTTACAACAACCTATTTATAAAAATTACATTACCCACACTTCAAAATCTAAAACCACATTCGTAATAATCGAATTAGAAATCAAACACGCTTTTTCGGATTTGTGCAAAATGCGTTCTGTTTTTTCTATTTCCTCTTGATTTTTGATGTATACTTTTGGTTTTAAAATAATTTCTGTCATCAAAAATTTTCCTTCTACCGATTCTAAAATTCCTTCAGCTTTGCATTCAAATTTTACAAATTCTAACTTGGAATATTCTGCAATGGCTAAAAAAGTAGTCATAAAACAACTTAAAACCGAAGCTGTAAATAAATGTTCTGGCGACCAATGGCCTGCGATTCCTTTATCAAATTCAGGAGGTGTAACTACTTCAATTGTAGATGGAAACTCAGGTGATGATAAAATACCTTTTCTATCCCCTGTCCATTCTAAACTTAAATTATAACTATGTTTTTCCATAATTAAACGGGTATTGTGTTGAATTCCAAACTTGTTAGTTGGTATTCCATTTTTAATATTTCTTTTCTTAGTCTTTCGTTGTTACCTTGAAAATAAGAACTGTTTTCAAAAACCGATTTGTAATAATCAATTCCATTTAAAAGATTGGTTTTAAACGATTCCCATTTTTTAATTTGTTGAGGCGTTATTTCGAAAGCTTCATTAATTTGGTTTGATAAATACGAAACATATAAACCCAATTCCTTAACAAACATATTCGGTCTTTTGGTGTGATTTTCGATTTCTTTTTTTCCGTAAATGTGTTGAATCATCTCTTTTAAAGAGAATTCTCTTGAAAAATAAGCCATGTTTGGACCAGGACAGACCACAACTCCTTGCGCTTGACCTTTAATTGGAATTCCTAATTCGATATGACTTGCATTTGCTAATCCCACGCACAAACATGATTTTTCTGTGATTGAATCGTATTCTTTAGTGTAAGCTTCGAATGAAATGCTATTGCGTTTTGCTTCTAATTCATCTAATTTCTTGTCTTGATGTTTTTTAGATGCGGTACAAGTGCCTTCTTTTTTGTATTCTTTACTTAACGCTAAATACTTCTTTGGACAAGAACTTCCTGCTTTTCCAGATGCAATACGTTGGCTTTTAAAGAAATCAT
>JALQYN010000037.1 GCA_023254055.1 Polaribacter sp. | reverse complement strand
ATCAGATGAATCAGTATAATTCTGCTGCGGATGTATCATGTACTGCAGGGCAAATGGCCAGAGCGTTGGGCCTAGCTTTTGCCTCTAAAAAATATAGAACCAACCCGTCTTCCGATAAAAATAAATTTTCTCCAAATGTTGGAGCCGGTGTTTATTTTCATTCTGATAAAACTTATTTTGGTTTTTCGGTTCCTAATTTCTTAGAAACTAAGCATTTTGATAAAGATGAATCTGCTTTTTCTTCAGAATCAGTTGCTTCAGAAAGAATGCATTATTATTTAATTGCAGGTCATGTTTTTGATTTATCAGGAAATATTAAATTAAAGCCAGCGATATTGACAAAAATGGTTCAAGGTGCACCTTTGCAAGTTGATTTGTCGGCTAATTTCTTATTTAATGATAAATTTACACTTGGAGCAGCATACCGTTGGGATGCAGCAGCAAGTTTATTAGCTGGTTTCCAAGTTTCAAATTCTTGGTTCATTGGATATGGATATGATTTAGAAACTACGAAACTTGCTAACTATAATTCAGGTTCACACGAGATATTTCTTCGATACGAGTTGTTCAACAAAAGCAGTGTTTCAGCTCCTAGATTTTTTTAAATTTTCTAATTATGAAAACATTATACACACTAGTATTCGTTTTAAGTATCACAGTTGGTGCTTTCGGTCAAGGGTCTAAGCTAAACAAAGCGGACAAAAAATACGACAAATATTCCTATATAGATGCAATCGAAATTTATGAGAAAGTGGCTGAAAAAGGATATAAATCTGTAGAATTATTTCAAAAATTAGGTAATGCATATTATTTTAATAGTGAATTAGATAAAGCTTCTAAATGGTATGGTGAACTTTTTGCCTTAAATCAAGAAACAGACTCTGAGTATTATTTTAGATATGCTCAAGCCTTAAAAGCGGTAGGAAATTACGAAAAATCAAATCAATACATGGAATTATTTGCCCAAAAAACAAACGATTCTAGAGCTAAATTATTTCAAGAAAATAAAAATTACTTAACTAATATTGATGCTGTTTCTGGAAAATACACTATAGATAAAACAGATGTTAATTCAGAATTTTATGATTACGGTCCAACATTTTTTGGTAAACAAATTGTATTTACTTCTTCTCGAAGTGAAGGTAACCAGTATTCTAAAATTCATGCTTGGACAAAACAAAACTTCACTGATTTATTTGTTGCTTCAATTGATAATGATGGAAGATTAGGTAGCGTAGAAAACTTTTCTAAAACCGTGAATACCAAATTTAATGAGTCCTCTCCTATTTTTACGAAAGATGGCAAAACCATGTATTTTACTAGAAACAATTACAACGACGGCAAAAAACGTAAAAGTGACGACAAAGTAATCATGGAAAAAATTTACAAAGCTGAATTAGTAAATGGAGAATGGACAAATGTAAAAGAACTTCCTTTTTCAAGCGACAATTACAAAACAGCACATCCTGCTTTGAGTACAGATGAGAAAACATTGTATTTTGCCTCAGATATGCCAGGAAGCTTTGGTAATTCAGACTTATACAAAGTTTCTATCGATTCTAATGGAAATTTTGGTTCGCCAGAAAATTTAGGACCAACTATCAATACCGAAGGAAGAGAAACGTTCCCTTTTGTAGATGCCGATAATAATTTGTTTTTTGCATCAGATGGACATCCAGGACTTGGTGGTTTGGATATTTTTGAAGCGAAAGCTAATACTAATTCGTTTGAAATACCTATTAATATTGGTAAACCCTTAAATAGTCAATTAGATGATTTTGGTTACGTAACCAACAAAGATGGTTTGGGATTTTTCTCCTCCAACAGAGATGGAGGAATAGGTTTTGATGACATTTATACCTTTAGAATTTGTACGCATACATTATCTGGATTAATAACAGATATTGATACA
>JALQYN010000065.1 GCA_023254055.1 Polaribacter sp. | reverse complement strand
CATTTAAATATTGTTGCTTAGAATTGATAAACGCAATACTATCATTATTTACATCTACTTCTGCATTCAATAATTCTAGTTTGGTTGATTGTCCATATTGATGTTTGTATTTTGCTCTTTCTAAACGTTGCTTAGAGATGTTTAGAGCCTCTTTTAAATTGTTGTTGTTTTCTGACAATCTAGCAATTTGAAAATACAGTGTAAACAATTGCAAATACGTATTTTCTATGGTTTCTCTTGCTTGCAGCTCTGATAAATTATAGGTTTCTTTTAATGCTTCGTAATTGTATTTTCTTCCTAAGCCATCAAAAATTGTATAGTTTAAATTTACAGATGCGTTGTATGATTTTGTCACCGCTCCATCAACACTTGTAGAGCTTCCATCTTGTCTTGTTATTTCTTGATTGTCTCTTCTATAATTTGTTCCGGTAGATGCTGATACCGTTGGTAAAAAATTAGCATTTAAAATATTTTTATTGTTTTTTGCTATTGCAATATTATTGGTTGCAATTTTAATTCCGTAATTATTTTCTAACGTAATTTTTAACGCTTCTTTTTTTGTTAAAATCTGCTGAGCCTTTACTTGAAAAGAAAGGGTTCCTATTAAAATGAGTATGTATATTTTATGCTTCATCATGTACAAATTTAGATTCGATAATTGCTCTTTCAACTTCTTCTTTTGTTACTCTTTCTCCTGTTTTTAACCACTTAATCCAAACTTTAATTTGGTTAGAAACAGAGAGCAATAATGGTAATAAAATCAATGTTAAAATGGTTGCAATTGCAATTCCGTAGGAAATAGAAATTGCCATTGGTTTTAAAAATTGAGCTTGTCTACTTTTTTCTAATAATAATGGTGCTAAACCTGCTACCGTAGTTAACGAGGTTAAAACAATTGCTCTAAAACGAGATTTTCCTGCTTGAATTAGGGCTTCATCGTATTTCATTCCTTCCTTTAGATACGTGTTGAATTTTCCAATAAGCACCAAACCGTCATTTACCATAATACCTATTAAGGCAATAATTCCTAACCACGATAAAATACCAATTGAAAAATTGTGGAAATAATGACCCCAAACAACCCCAATCATACTAAACGGGATTAACAAAATTAATAATATAGGTTGGCTATACGATCTAAATGTAAAAGCAATAACCATATAAATTAAGATTAAAATAATTGGTCCAATTATTTTTACAGAATCAATTGTCTTTTTAGCTTCTCTATTTTGTCCTTCATATAATGGTGTTACAGTAGCATATTTAGAGGTAATTTCTGGCATAATACGCACTTTTACATCTTCTAAGATATCGGTTGCGCTTTCACCAGGAGTTTTCATGTCTGCAGTAATCTGAATCTCTCTTTTTCCACTTAAATGATTAATAGCAATGTCTCCACGTTCTATTTCATAAGTAGCAATTTCAGAAAAAGGAACACGCTCATTGGATGGCGTAATCACACGCATATCGTCTAAATTTTTAATAGAAGATCTGTCTTTTTTGTTATAACGAACCCAAACTTTAATTTCATCTTGTCCACGTTGAAAACGTTGTGCTTGAGATCCAAAGAACGCAAATCGAACTTGACTCATTACAGATTGCAAGTTCAATCCTAACAAATACGCATTGTCTTTTAATTTAATACGAACTTCTTTGATTCCTGCAGGGTCGTTATCAGAGATGTCTTTTAATAATGTGTTTTTTTCTAATTCTGCTTTCAACAATTCTTTTGCTGCTTTTAGTTCAGAAATATTGTTTCCTAATAAAGAAACAGCAACTGGGCTTCCTCCAAAGTTTCCTCCAGAACCAAAAGTAAGGCTCTCTGCACTATAAACTCTTCCTACTTTTTCTCTAATTGCATTGGTAATTTCTGGAGATGAAAACTCTCTAGATTCTCCAGGCAACAAGTTTATGGTTAAAGTTGCGTTTGCTGTTCCTGGTCCAACTCTTTTAATTACGTTTTGTACAACTCTTGAATTATCAGATTGTCTTTTTGTAAATTCTTCACTCACTAACCAGACTTTATCTTCAATCACCGAAATAATAGAATCTGTAATTTGATCGTTGGTTCCTTGTGGCATTTTTAGAGTAACCTGAATTCGATCACTGGCAATAGAGGGGAAAAATGATGTTTTAACCGTTCCTCCTCCAATAGCTCCAAAACTAAAGGTTAACAAAGCAATTGGAATGGCAAAAGCAAACACTTTATTTTTTAAAGAAAATCGTAAAAAAGGAACAAAATAAGTATCTCTAACAAAAACTAACAATCCATCTGCTTTTTTATTTGCATTTCTAAAAAAAGCTTCCATTTTATTAGGTTTCTTTTCAATACCTAATTCCTCTTTTCTTCTCGATAAAGCTTTTGAATGTGCAATATGTGCAGGAAGTATAATTAAAGCTTCTACTAGTGAAACGCTTAATGTTAATATTACAATTGTAGAAACCTCCCCAAAGAAACTTCCTATTCTTCCATCCACAAAAAAGAAGGTAGAAAAGGCAATAAGTGTTGTTAAGATTGCAGAAACAATTGGAGGGATAACCTCCATGGTTCCGTCAATTGCTGCTCTAATTTTAGACTTTCCTTTATCGTAGTAATGATGGTAAATATTTTCTCCTATTACAATTCCATCATCAACTAAAATACCGATTACGATGATCATCCCAAAAAGTGATAATACATTTATCGTAACTCCTAATTGAGCTGCAAAAATAAACATTCCTAAAAATGAAATAGGCAAACCAAAAGCTACCCAAAAAGCCAGGCGTACATTTAAAAATAGTGCCAAGAAAAACAAAACCAATATGATTCCCATTATTCCATTTTCTACCAATAATTGTGTTCTTTGGTTTAATGTAATTGAGGCATCGCTTGAAATATTTAACGTAACATTACTGTTTTGTTGATTGAACTTATTAATGTACTCTTTAATTTTATCTGCAGATGTAATTAAATCTTCATTATTGGTGTTACTAACAGTTACATTGATTGCAACGTCTCCGTTATAATAAAGTCTATCTGGATTTTCTGACCAAGTATCTTTTACCTCTGCAATATCTTTTAGTCTAATAATGTTTCCGGCTGTAGTAGTTCTTACAATTAAATTTTGCAATTCTACACCGTAATATGATCTGTTTCTTGCTCTAATTAAATAATCCTCTTCTGTGGTTTTAATATTACCTCCTGTAATTAAAAGGTTTGTATTTCTAACCGCATTTGTTACTTCTGTAATTGATAAATTATAGGCTCTTAAATCATTTTCTCTTACAGAAATTTCTATTTCTTCTGCAGGAAATCCAGAAAGTGAAACTTGTGAAATTCCGTCTAAACTCCTTAGGTCATTTTCAATTGTTCTAGCATAATCTTTCAACGATTTTAAAGACAAGCCATCTCCACTAATTGTAAAACTAATGGTTGGTCTAATAGACTCTACTTTTGCGATTACAGGAGGTTCCATTCCCGAAGGAAAAGAAGGAACTCTATCAACCGCATTTTTTACATCTGATAAAACAATATCTATGTTTTTACCTTTTACAACCTCTACGTTTACCGAAGCAGAATTTTCTCTAGAGACCGATGTAACTCTTTCTACCCCTACAATTCCTTTTAAGTTGTCTTCAATTTTTAAGACAACTCCTTCTTCAATTTCTTCTGGTGATGCTCCTGGGTACGTTAGATTTATACTTATAAGTTGTGAATCTACCAATGGAAAAAAAGAAGACTTCATTCCTAAAATACCAATAATACCAAAGGCTACAAACGCAATAATAAAAACGTTCACTGCAACAGGGTATTTGATGAAATATGTAATTATTTTTTTCATCTGTTAGTTGTTTTTTTGAATTTTAACAACCATTCCGTCAAATGCTCCTGGAACAGATTGGGTTAAAACCGATGTGTTATTTGGTAAGCCTTTTATCACTACTGATTCTGCATTAAAATATACAGGGTTTACTTCAATAAGTTTTAAAATAGTGTCTTTAACCGTATAAACGCTGTTGTTATTTATCAATAATTTTCTTGAAACTTCAAAAGCATTTTTCTCTGATTTTGCTACAACATGGGCTTCTAAATACATTCCGTCTTTTAGATCTTTATGAGCAACTTCTATAAATGCTTTTACCGTTTGAGAGGCTAAATCTACTTTACCGTTAACACGAACAACTTTTCCGCTGTAGGTTTTTGTTCTTTCTAAGTTGGTTAAAGAAACCGAATTGCCAATTTTTAGTAAATCTGCAAAAGCAGCATTGATAGATACTTCCATTTCAAAAATAGATGGATCTATAAATTCTCCTAATTTTTGTCCCGCTCTTACCAAGGTTCCATCTGTAACAAAAGTTTCTGTTAAAATGCCTTTATAAGGAGCTTTTATACTGTACTTTTTTAACTTCACTTCTAAGTTTTTTACATTAAAATAACCTGTAGTAATTCCTTTTCCCGAAACAAAATATTTTTCTTTATCTGTAGAAAAACTTGGCAGTTTTGGTGTGGCATTGTTTAAATCAAAGCTATTTAAATACGTTTGCCATTTGTTAAACTCTTTTGGAAAGTCTAATCGAATGTCTGGCATTATCGCTGTAATGCTATTAATTAAGTTGCTTTTTTGAGATTGTAAACTTGCATAAAATTCATCGCTATTAATGTTTAAAAGTGTTTCGTTTTCTAAAAAGTTTACCCCAACTTTAAATTCTTTTTTTGTGGTATGTAAAACCCCTTGAACCTCCGAAAAGAGTTCTATTTTATTTTTGGCAACTAAATTTCCACTTGCTTTGATGACAATCGGAATTTCTTTATTTGTTACATTTTCTACAAAAACAGTTTTTATTGTTTTACTGTATCTTGGTTTTGGTTTTTGTTTGTTATCAATCATGCTTTTTGATAATAGTAAAGCTGCGGCAATTAATAATAAACCCAGTACTGAAAGAATAATTTTTCTCATGTTAATTAGTTATAAAGACTCTATAGTTAAGCCAAAGTTGGTTTGAATTTTTTTTAATAATGATATCATTATTTGTTTTTCTTTTTTTGAAATGTCTTTTTCCATGATATCCATTGTTTTTTTTATCATGGGCCTGGTTTGTACAAACATTTCTTTTCCTAATGGTGTAATAAAAACGTTGTTAATTCTCTTATCTTCTTTGCTTTGTTTTCTAATGATATAATTCTTCTTTTCCATTTTGACTAACAGTCTCGTTAAAGAAGATTTATTTCTTAAGGTTAAACAAGCAAGTTCGTTTTGATTAATACCATCATTAAAAAAGAGGTTTTTAAGAATAATGATTTGCTCTTTTGTTAGATCTAATTTTTCTGCTTTGATTTCTTCATGTATATAATAATCAATAACCTTTATAGTGCTACCTATCCAAGGACCTATTGAGTTTTCAAAATCAATTTCAATTTCTTCAGATTTCATGGCGCAAAAATACTATTAGTTGCATATGCAACTTTTTATTTTTTAGTTAAAAATTAGTTAAGATTCTTTAGAATAAATAATTGGCATAAAAAAAAGCCGCAAAACGCGGCTTTATATTTACTCTTTAATTTTAAAAACGTTCTTTAAAATTGTTTCCATTAAACACCATTTTGTAATGGATGATTGAATCAAATTGGCGCCAACAAATACTGTAAACCACAACCAATTTTGGTTAATGTAAACACTAAGTACAACACTTAAAATTATAAAGGTTCCTGCTATTGCTCTAATATATCTATTTAACATGTTATTGATTTTACGATTATATAAATTTTTCTATAGGAACAACAATTGCTCTTATAGGATTGTTGGTTTCTACGTTGTTATTGAATTCATGTATTAGTTTAAAAAGAGCATCTATGTTTTCGCTTTCTGTAAAAGAAAAAAACATATTAGATTCATTCCCTTGTTTATCCGCAGCAAACCAATTTGAAGATAACGCATCCGCGTTTCCGTTTTTATATCCTTCAATATCTAGTTTGCTAAAGTTATTGATATTTCCTTCTTTAAAGAGTTTAACGATTTCAGTATGAAACTCTTTGACTGCTGTTACGATTACTAATTTCATATTATTTATAGTTTTTTCTTTCAATCATATAATATACCAATGGCACAACTAACAAAGTTAGCACTGTGCTCACAATAGTTCCTCCCATTAACGAAATGGCTAATCCTTGAAATATTGGATCAAATAAAATAACAAACGCTCCAATTACAACGGTTCCTGCGGTTAATAAAATTGGGGTTGTTCTAACGGCTCCTGCCTCTATTGCTGCTTGTTTTAGCGGAACACCTTCTGCGGTTCTTAAGTTGATAAAGTCAATTAACAAAACAGAGTTTCTTACCATAATTCCGGCCAAAGCAATCATTCCAATAAAAGAAGTTGCAGTAAAAAATGCACCCATAAACCAGTGTCCTAAAATAATTCCGATTAATGATAAAGGAATTGCAACCATCATTACAATTGGTGCTTTAAAGTTTTGAAACCAACCTACAATTAAAATATAAATCAATATAATCGCTCCTAAAAAAGCAATTCCTAAATCTCTAAAAACTTCTAAAGTAATTTGCCATTCTCCATCCCATTTTACGGTATAATCATCTTCAAAATCTGGCTGCCCCAAATACATTTCATTAATTTCATAGCCTTTCGGAAGCGGAATTTCTTTTAATTTATCTTCCATTCCTAAAATTGCGTAAGCCGGACTTTCTAATTCTCCTGCCATATCTGCAATAACATAGACAACTCTTTTTTGATTTTTACGATAGATGCTTTTTACACTAGCAGCTTTATTAATTTCAACCAAATCTGCAATTGGAACCATTATTCCAGATTTTGATTTGATTTTTAATTGAGCAATATCCTGTATTGTCGATTTTTCTTTTTCTTCAAGAGCCAACACCAATCCTATTTGATTTACCGCATCCTCATTGTACAAATTAGTAATTGCTCGGTTAGACAATGCCATATTTAGGGTGTATGATATTTGCTGAGGTGCAACACCATATAACATTGCTTTTTCTTTATTTATTTTGAATTGATATTCTATTTGGTCTGCTTCTACCATCCAATCTACATCTACAACATCCTCTGTTTCTTTTAAAATATTTTTAAGGTGATATGCTATGTTAATTTGTTCATTGTAATCTGGCCCATAGACTTCTGCAACAATTGTAGATAAAACTGGGGGTCCTGGAGGAACTTCAACCAATTTTACATTTGCATTGTATTTTGATGCTATTTTTTGAATTTCTGGACGGAACAATTTTGCAATATCATGACTCTGTGCAGAACGTGCTCCTTTATCAACTAAATTTACTTGAATGTCTGCCATGTTGCTTCCTCCACGCAAATCATAATGACGAACCAACCCGTTAAAGGTGATTGGTGCTGAAGTACCAATATAATTTTGATAATTAACTACTTCGGTTCTAGTTGATAAATACTGCGCTATTTCTTTGGTTACTACTGCTGTTCTTTCTAAAGTAGTTCCTTCTGGCATGTCTATCACAACCTGAAACTCATTTTTGTTATCAAATGGTAACATTTTTACAGCAACAGATTTGGTAAGAAAAAGCAACATTGATGCAATTAACAACACAAAAGTTCCTCCTAAAAACAACCATCTTTTAGTCGTGTTTTCTAATAAAGGACGTTCTAATTTATTATATACTTTATAAATAAATGTTTCTTCTAATGGTTTTTCTGGTTTTTCATCAGCTCCTTTCCCGTCTGCCGTAAGGGCAGTTTTGTCTTTTTCTCTTAAAAAAATATATCCTAAATACGGTGTTATTGTTAAGGCAACAAATAGTGATAAAATCATTGCAATGGATGCTCCAATTGGCATTGGTGCCATATATGGACCCATTAACCCAGAAACAAAAGCCATTGGTAAAACAGATGCAATTACCGTAAACGTTGCTAAAATAGTTGGGTTACCAACTTCATTGATGGCATATAAAGCAGCTTGTTTAAAAGGCAAGCGTTTCATCTTAAAGTGCCTGTGCATATTTTCTGCGATAATAATAGAATCATCAACTACAATTCCGGTTACAAATACCAACGCAAAAAGCGTAATTCTGTTTAGCGTATAATCTAACATATAATAGCTTAGCAATGTTAATGCAAACGTAATTGGTACAGATAAAAACACAACCAATCCGCCTCGCCAACCCATGGCTAACATAACAACAAGCGTTACTGCAAAAATAGAACCTATAAGGTGTAACAACAATTCTGATACTTTATGAGAAGCCGTTTCTCCGTAGTTTCTAGTAATTTCTAGATGAACATCATCTGGAATTAACGTCGTTCGTAAACGCGCTATTTTATCAATAACTACTTCTGCAATTTTCATTGCATCTGCGCCTTTCCTTTTGGCTACAGAAATCGTAACTGCAGGATATTCTGAGTTGTATGTTTGATTCTTGTTGCTCGCATTACCAAAACCTAAGCTCACGTAATTTTGTGGAATCTCTGGTCCGTCTAAAATTTTTGCAATTTGTTTTAAATAAATAGGTCTGTTTTGTTGAACACCAACAACTAAGTTTTCAACATCTTCAGCTATTTGTAAAAATTTTCCTGTATTAACTAAGAATTCGGTATCGTTTTTATTAAAACTTCCAGCGTTTAATTGTGTATTATTTGCTTCAATCATTTGAGAAACTGATAAAAAATCTAGACCGCTTTCTGCCATCTTATCTTTATCTAACACTACACGTAGTTGTCTGCTTCTTCCGCCAATTTTATTGGTAATAGAAACATCTTTTACTTTTTTTATTTCACTCTCTAATTCTTCTGCTATTTGACTTAATTGATAATCATTGTAGTTTTCGCTCCACAAAGTTAAACCCAACATTGGCACATCATCAATAGCTCGTGTTTTTACCAAAGGGAAGGTAACCCCTTTTGGCATTTGATCCATGTGTTTATTAATTTCATTGTATAGTTTTACGAACGATCTTTCAATATCTTCGCCAACATAAAACTGAACAATAACCATTCCTTGCTCTTTCATTGATGAAGAATACACATATTCTACTCCTTTAATATTTGAAATTAATTTTTCTAAAGGTTTGATAACTCTAGATTCAACTTCTGTTGGGCTTGCACCCGGATATCCAACAAAAATATCTGCCATAGGCACATCGATTTGTGGTTCTTCTTCTCTTGGAATTAAAAACGAACTGTACACGCCAATAACCATAAATACGATCATTAAAAGCACAGTAAGTTTAGAGCCAATAAATACTTTGGCTATTTTTCCTGCTAAACCTTCTTTCATTTGTTCTTCTTTATTTTGTTATTGAATTGTAACTTTTGCTCCGTTGTATAATTTCCCTTTTGAAGAAATTATATAGGATTCATTTATTGATAGACCCGATAAAACCTCTACTTGGTTTCCATAAGTTCTACCCAAACGCAACCAACGTAATAACGCTTTATTACTTTGACTTACCGTGTAAACACCATTTAATTGTCCATTAGAAATTAATGCGTCTTTAGAAATTAAAACCATGTTATTTGTTTTCCTTTTTGAAGGAAATTGAACCGTTGCAAACATTCCTGATAAAATGGATCCAGTTGATTTTTCTAATTTGATTTTCACCAAATATTGTCCGCCAGTATTTTTTGAGGATGCGCTTATTTCTGTAACTTTTCCGGTTATCAATGAATTGATAGATTTTACCAAAACACGAACTTTGGTTTCATTTTTTATTTCTGAGATTTCAGTTTCTGGAACCATAGCTATTACTTCGAAAACACTCGGGTTTTCAATACTTATTAAAGGCATTCCTGGTGACGCCATATCGCCATTTTCTATATTCTTACGAGTAATAATTCCGCCAAAAGGAGCAATAATATTACTATATGCAAACTGTGCGTTTATTTCATTTTTTAATTGATTTGCAGCTTCTAAACCTGCTTTTGCCATTTGATAACTTGCAGTCATATCATCCATTTCTTTTTGGGTAATACTGTTACTCTTGTATAAGTTTTGAAAACGGTTGTAGTTTTTTTCTGCGTTTATAAATGCCGCTTTTGCTTGTGTAATATTGGCATTAACTTGTGCTTTTTTTGCTTGTAAATCGGTATTTTTTAGAGAAACTAATAATTGTCCTTTGATAACTTTGTCACCAACATTTACATGCACTTTATCAACATAACCCATCATTCTAGTGCTTAAATCTGCACTTTTTTCAGCTTGTATTTTACCACTAACTGATAAAAAAGAGGCATTCTTATTGTTTTGTACTTTGTTTACTTTGACTATGATTGCTGGTGAAGTGCTTACACTATCGTTTTTGTTTTCAGTACCACAACTTGTTATCAATAAAGTAGTTGCAATTAAGGGAAAGATGTATAGATGTTTTCTCATTTTAAGTTTATTCTTTGGTTAAAAATTGTAAATAGCTTTGAGCATAATTATACTCGAAAATTGTTTGATAATATTCTAATTGTTTTTGTGCATATTGGGTTTCAGCACCTAATAAATCTGTTGTTTTTTCTAAACCTTCTTTATATCTATTAAAGCGAATTCTTAATGCCTCTTCAGATTGTTCTAGTGCTAATTTTGTTAGTTTCAACTTGTTTTCGGCATCTATTAACACACGCTTTGCTTTGTTTAACTCTAAATTACTTTTAGAAAGGTATTGGTCGTATTCTAATTTAGATTTCTCATATTCTGCTTTGCTTTGTTGGTTTTTTCCAAAGCGCTTAGATCCTTTAAAAATATCCCAACTTAATTGTGCTCCAATCAAATATCCGTTAGCATTTGCTTGAAAAATTTTATTATCATACAACTCATAACTTCCAAAAGCATTTAATCGTGGTAAAAAAGACATTTGATCTGCTTTGTTCATTGCCTTGTAAGCATTAGAAACTAAAGACATCGCTTTAATATCGGCTCTGTTGTTTGAAATTTTACCAGAAGTAACTACAAAAGATTGAATTGTTAAGCTATCTGTTGGATGGTATACCACATACCCTTTATTATTCATTAAAAAAGACAAATAATCAGATGCGTTTTGCACATTACTTTTTGCCGTTTGTAAATGGTTTTTTACTTCGGTTACACGAACTTCAACTAACAATACATCGGCTCTTTGTAGGTATCCTTTTTGAAAGTTGTTCTTTGCTAATTCAGCATTCGCTTTCGCTGTTTTTAATGCTGCTTCTAAAACATAAACACCCTTATATGCCAATTGCAATTGCATGTACGCTTTTTCAACTTCCAACATCAAGTAATCGGCTACTCTTTCGGTTTGTAAAGACATCGCTTTCATTTTAGACTTAGCTGCTTTTCGTTGATAAATTCCATCAATGTTAATTAATGGTTGTTGTATTTCTATTTTAGTAGCAAAATTTTGTGTTTGCTTAGGGTTATTTAACAAAACAGGGTTAAAATCTGCTGCAGTTAAAATTTCTTGGTTTAATTTAGACCCAAAAGCCATTAAGGGGTTTGTGGTTGAAATTCCAGTATGACTTGCTGTAATGTTTGGTAGATACACAGCGTTGGTTTGTCTATATTCTGCTTTAGCTTTATTAAACTCTTCTTGAGAAATTTTAAGCATTAAGTTTTGTTCTGTAATTTTATCTAAAACACTTGCTTTGCTTATAGAAATAATTTCTTGTGCTTTCATGTTTCCTGAGACTACAAAAACAAGGATAAAAAAGAAGTTTCTTATATTTTTCATTAATCTATTTATTTTATGAGGCAAAATTAATTTGATTAAAGGCGTAAGTCTGTAACATAGGTTACTCAAAAAAAAGCACTCTGTACAGAGTGCTTTTTATGAGGCTGATTTTTTGAAAAACTATTTACATTGTTCCTGACTTCCGGAAACAATAGCATTGTAATCTACTTGTGTTAAATATTGTGGGGTATACGTGCCTGAATTTGCAGTAATTGCCTTCACAAAGCTTCTTAAGTGATTTCTTGAGCCACATTGTAAACTATTATAGACTGCTATAATTGCACTATTTGTTGTTTCGTTTTTATACTTTTCTAAATCTACAATATCTAGATCCTCTATTGTAGCTCCAATTTGTAAAGCTTTTAAAAGACTAGTTGCTCCATCAATTACAAATTGATTATAAAGTTTTTGAAGTTCTTGATTTTCAAAAATACCTGAAGGTAAAATAGTATGTTCTACATTGCTTTTTGTTAATAGTGTTGAAATAGCATCCATATGACTCTGCTCGCTTTTTTTAATATTTGCAAATTGATTGACAGACCATAAGTTATCTAAATAGGTATACGTATCTCTTGCTAATTTTTCTTCTTCTAACATAAAGAGTAATGATTCTTTATCCTTTTGTTCTAAAACACTTGTTAAAGTATCATCTAAATTATTTGTACAAGCATTTGTAAATGAAGTCAATAAGATTATTATCAGTAGTTGGGTGATTTTTTTTACACTTTTCATGATTTCTAAGTTTTAAATTATAGTATAAAATTAGTGTAGAAAAAGTGGTTTCTAAGTAACAATTGTTACGCATTACTTCTTTTAAAAAAACGTTCTTTACATCATTAAAAAACGTATTATTTATTATAATAAATAAACGTATTCCTTAATTTTGAGCTTGTGAAAACTTGGCGAATTATATTTTGTTCCTTTTTAAGTGGTCTTCTATTATTTAATAGCCTAAGAGCATCTTTCACCTATATATACTACAATGTTGATTTAAAGGGTTTTATTGAGGCTTATTGTGAAAATATAGACAAACCTGAATTAGAATGTAATGGAAAATGTCAATTAAAAAAAGTTATTGAAACAAATGATAAAGACAACAGTAAACCATTACACTTAATCGATTTTAAAGATGTTTTGTTGTACAAAGAACATCTTTTAACAATTGATTTTAAATCTCTTGGATCAGAAAAAAAACAGTTCTTTTTTTATAAAAATTTATACCAAAAAAAAGTTTCTTCCTCTTTATTTCATCCTCCTCAATTGAATTCTTCTTCTATCGGTTTTATTGCTAGCGGCCTAAGTTAATAGCAGTAAAAAACATCTTATTATTAAAGTTTAAAGAATCAAAATGAAAAAAATATTTAGTGTGCTTTTCAGCATGCTACTATCGACTGTGTCTTATTCTCAAGAAAAAAAACTAGACACTATTAAAAGAATAAAACTGGACGAAGTAATTGTTACAGGTAATATTAAAATAGATCCAATTCATACCATTGTTTCCAACAAATATGATAAAAACGTTGTGCAACCTAAAAATGTTGCCGATTTGTTTAACTTTATCAATGGTTTTTCTGTCATTAAAAGAGGTAATTATGCTATAGATCCTTCTTTTAGGGCCAGTCAATATGAGCAATTAAACATTCAATATGATGGTGGTACAAAAGCCATGAATGCTTGCCCAAATAGAATGGATCCTATAACCACACATATAATTCCAGAAGAAATTGCTAAAATTGAGATTATAAAAGGGCCTTATACAGTAAGATATGGAGCTACTTTTGGGGGAATCATCAATATGGTTACGCAAAAACCAAATTATTTAGAAAATGGTTTTCATGGCAAGGCTTCTGTTGGATATGAAACCAATGGAAATTCTTTTGTAAACATGCTACAACTTCAATACATACAAAACAAATATGATATTGTTGGAAATGTTGGATATAGAAGTTTTGGAAATTATAAAGACGGAAATGATATAGAAATTCCTTCTTCTTTTTTAAGTACAGATTATGGACTTAAGTTAGGTTATAATTTTTCTGATGATGAGCGTTTACAAATTCATTGGAGACAATCTTTTGGTAGAGATGTATTACATGCAGGGCTTCCAATGGATACAGACTATGATAATAGCAGTATTATTTCGTTAGATTATAAAGCATCAAATATTGGAGAAACATTAAAAAATATTTCTGCAAAAGTGTATTACAGTTATGTAGATCATTTAATGACAAATAATAATAGGCCTTCATTTATGATGACAGAAGCTGCTTCTTCTGTAAATGCAACGACTATGGGGGGAAAATTTGAATTGAATTGGCAACCATCTAAAAAGCTAAATATTTTTAGTGGTATAGATGCATTATTAATCACTAGAGACGGAGGGAGAACAAGAACTGTAAAATTAAATATGATGGGAATGCCATTAGCAAACCCTGTGGTATTTAACGATAAAGTTTGGCAAGATTCTTATATAAACGATATCGGTATTTTTACAGAAGCAAAATGGGAGGCAAACGCTACAACCATACTAACTGCTGGAATTAGAAATGATATTGTTGTTTCAAATATAAATGATCCAGAGGCAGATTTTGCAGCTATGTATAATTTAAAAAAACGTACAGAAAACAATATAAGCGGAACGGTTTCGATGAAAAAAATTATTTCTAGCAACCTTACTTTCGAAGCTGCTTATGGTCGTGGAGTTCGATCTGCAAATATGATAGAGCGTTATATCAATCATTTTAATGCAGGATCAGACCCTTATGAATATATTGGAAATCCAAATTTAAAAGCAGAAGTAAATAACCAATTTGAAGTAGGTCTTAAAGGAAGCAACGATAAAAGAAATATCAATTTTTCCACATCAGTTTATTATTCAAATTTTGAAAATTACATTGTTGGAATCGTTGATCCTACATTGACAAGAAAATTTATGCCAACAAAACCACCTGTAAACCCTAAAGTTTTTAGAAACTTAGATAATGCTTATAAAACAGGTTTTGAGGCAATGACGCAAGTTAATTTTTCAAATGATTATTTCTTTAAAGGAGAATTCGCTTATGTATATGCTAAAAATAATGACTTGGATGAATCTTTACCATTAACTCCTCCTTTTAATACAAAACTAACAGTAGGAGTAAAAAAACCAACATATTGGGCAAATATTCAGTTCAACTTAACAAGTAAACAGGAAAACATCGCACCTAGTTTTGGAGAAACAAAAACTAATGGATATCAAACTGTAGATCTACGTTTAGGATTTAATCCTTTAAAAAATACTAGCGTTGGATTTGCTATTTTAAATGCTTTTGATGCTTATTATCACAATCATTTAAACTTTAGTTTTGCAAACCAAAGTAATTTTGGAATAACACCAATTACAGAGCCTGGAAGAAATATTACCGCTTTTTTACAGTATAATTTTTAATTAAAAAAAGGGGCATTATAAAAAATATAATGTCCCTTTTATATTATTTTCATTGTTTCTTCTTCTTGTCTGTAAACATTAATAACATTACTGCTGCAATCAGGCCAACACTAACTAAAGCAAAAACTCCAATTAATATGGTTCCGTTTGTCCAAGAAACTAGTGGTAAAGTGTTAAACATAGCTATTGATTTTTATGCTTCAAATTTCTAATGTGAATTAATAATGTGGATTATCTCGTTTTTTTGAAGAACTCCCGATTGTCTCCAAACTTGTTTCCCTTCTTTAAATAAAATTAATGTAGGAACACCTCTAACTTGATACTGAGCTGCCAATTGTTGATTGTTGTCTACATTAATTTTAATAATTGAAACAGCTTCACCTAGCGAATCTTTTACTTCTTTTAAAATTGGACTCATCATTTTACAGGGTCCACACCAATCAGCAAAAAAATCTACTAAAACAGGTTTTTTTTGATTGATTATTTCAGAAAATTTATTCATTTTTTTTCATTGATTTATAATGTTCGTCAAACCATTCTGGTTGATCTATGTCATTATCAAACATATAATCGGCAATTAAATCTATCGTTTTTTTTGGAAAAGGGGTCTTAGGCATCACACCAAACCTTTTTACTGCTCCAAACATTTTTGCTTTTTCTTTGGTTGGATTTTCTACCCAACTTTGGAGTGCTACTTTAAATTCTTCTTTGGTTGTCTTAGAAGTAATATAATGTTTTTTTACTGCAATCATTGGTGGAGCGATTCTGTTTTCGTGATTCGCAGTTGGGTTATGACAGACATAACAGTTTGTTTCCATCAATTTTTTACCAGGATGCTCTTTTATTGTAGTATCTTTTTGCTGAGGTACCTCTTTTGTGACTTTAGCATAATTTGGTTTTTCTGAGGTTTGACAACCCATAAAAAACAATACGGAAATAATTGTAATTAATGTTCTCATTTTTTTTATTGTAAAAATAAGAACGCTTTTTATATTAAATAGTAACAGATGTTACACAAGCTTAAAGCTTTAAAATTTGTATCTGATTTCTATGTAGTTTTATTTCTCCTTTTATTTCTAAAGCTTTTAAAAGTCTAGAAACAACAACCCTAGAAGTATGCATATCGTTCGCAATTTCTTTATGTGTTACTTGAATAACTTCATTTCTATTAATCATGGCTTTATCTTTTAAATACTTTAGCAATCGCTCGTCCATGTTTAAAAAAGCAATGGTGTCAATTGCTTCTAGGAGTTCTTGCATTCTCTCATGATAGCTTTGTAAAATAAACATTTGCCATGATTGGTATTTAATCATCCAATCACTAATTTTTTGAATTGGAATCATCAATAATTCTGTTTCTACTTCTGTAACGGCTCTGATTTTACTTTTTTTCTGTCCAATACAACAAGTAATTGTCATCGCACAAGTATCTCCTTGTTCTATAAAATACAGTACCAATTCATCCCCTTTTTCATCTTCTCTTAAAATTTTTACAGCTCCTGTAATAATAAGAGGCATAAACTCTATATCACTACCAATATCTATTAATTCAGTGCCTGCCTTTACTTTTTTATATTCGCCAATAGAAAGAATTTCTTGTAATAATTCTTCTTCAAAAAGATGGGCATAATTAAAATCGAAACCTGGTTGCATGTATAGTTTTTTAGTTTTATAAAAATACAATTAAATTGATACCTTTTTAAAAATAAGAAAAAGTTTGTTCTGCTGTGTTAGAAGCTTATTTTTCTTTTTGTATTTTCGAAGGTAAATTAAGAAAAGAATTTGACTTTTTATAAAAAGAATAATAGCGCCATTTTTTACTCTTCTGTAAATGAAATTACACAAGAGATTTGGACAGAATTACAATGTAATTCAAATGTCTATTTTCATCCAGATTATTTAATTTCTTTAGAAAAAAACAATCCTCAAATTACCTTTTCTTATCTGGTTTTATTTAATAAAGAAAATCATGCTATCGCTTTTGCAAGTATTCAAATTATACTTTTTCCTTTAGAACAAATTGAAAGCTCGTTAAACAAAAATTTTCACCGATTAAAATGTTTTGGAAGGCAGTTAGGTCTTTTTCCGAAGTTAAAGCCTATAAAATTATTAGTCTGTGGTAATGTTTTTGTGAGTGGTGAGCACGGAATTTTTATCAAAGAAAATCAAAACAAACAAGAGGTTATAAAAGACTTAATAAAAGCAGTTTCTTCTCAGTCACCAGCAAAAGATATTTCTATTTATTTAATCAAAGATTTTATCAAAGATTCATTAGTTGTCAGTAATGAATTACATGATCTTAATTATTATTCGTTTAATGTAGAGCCAAATATGGCACTGTATTTAGATGCAAATTGGAAAAGTTTAGGCGATTATTTAAGGGCGATGAAAACCAAATTTCGAATAAAAGCAAATCGAGCGTTGAAATTAAGTACTCCTTTGGTTGTAAAAGAGAGCACTGTTGAAAATATTCAAAAAATGTTGCCAGAAATTGCCCAATTATATAAAACGGTTTCTGATAAAGCAGAGTTCAATTTGGGTAAGTTTAATGTAGAAACATACCTTTCTCTAAAAAGGAATTTGGGTGATAATTATGTACTAAAAACCTATTGGTATCATGATAAAATAGTTGGCTTTATGTCTGGCATAATAAATACTGATTCTTTAGATGCACATTTTGTTGGAATTGATTATTCTTTAAATAAAGAACTGGCTATTTACCAAAGGATGTTATATGATTATGTTCAAATAGCTATAGACAAAGAATTAAAAGTGATTAATTTTGGAAGAACGGCAAGCGAAATTAAAACGTCTATTGGAGCAATTCCAGAAGATTTAACTTGTTATATCCGCCATAAAAAAACATTGACAAATAAATTTATAAAACATTTCTTAAGTTATATTGAAACCAAACCTTTTAAGCAGCAAAAACCTTTTAAATCTAAAACCCTAACCCATTAAATCTCTTTATATTTGTAAAAAATGAATTCCATTTATGACCTCTATAGAAGATTTAATTGCTGTACTTACATTAGAAAAAAAGAAAGAAAACGAGTTCATTGGAATTAGTAAAACCATTGGAAGTCCAAATGTTTTTGGAGGGCAGGTTTTAGCACAAGCATTAAGTGCTGCTAACAATAGCATTACCAATGAGCGTGTTTTACATTCTCTACACGCTTATTTTTTAGAGGCCGGTGATTTAGAATTGCCTATTACTTATGAAGTAAATATTATGAGAAACGGTGGTAGTTTTTCTACAAGAAGAGTTACAGCTAAACAGAAAGACAAAACAATATTTATACTATCTGCTTCTTTTCACAAAGAAGAAAAAGGGCATGAACATCAACAAGAACCAGAGGGAAACATAAAACAACCTGAAGAACTGTTAAGTTGGGATGATATGCTGGTACAGTTTGGAGATTTTTTACCTAAAAAAATGAAGTCTTTTTTAGAAATTGATCGCCCTATAGAATTTAAACCAACCTTTATTGTAAATCCTTTAGACTTAAAAGATTTGCCTCCTTTTTCTGATGTTTGGTTTAAAGTTAAAGGAAATCCAACAAATTTGAATTTAGCTGTAAAGCAACAAATTCTTACTTATATTTCTGATTATAACATTTTAAATTCAACGTTGTATCCAAACGCAAGTAAAGCGAATTATGGAAATACACAAATGGCAAGTTTAGACCATTCTATGTGGTTTTTTAGAGAATTTGATTTAGATGATTGGATGTTGTACAAAACAGAATCTCCAAATGCGTTTGGCGCACGTGGTTTTGCAAGAGGAAATATTTATTCTAGAAAAGGAGATTTGATTGCCTCTGTAGCGCAAGAAGGATTGATTAGACCCATAAAAAAATAATGCTTATGAATCCTTATGTTTATGTTGTTTCGGTTAACGGGTTGCTTTTTTTCTTTAGCCTTGTCTTCTATTTTTTTCCTCCTAAAAAGATTAATTCTATTTATGGATATAGAACCAATAAGTCAATGAAAAATGAAACTATTTGGCATTTTGCCAATGTTTTTTTTAACAAAACCTTACTCAAGTATGCAGCAATTTCTTTTGCTTTCTCTTTGCTTTTTGTGTTTATATTATCCGTTGAAATTACATGGCAACCAATGGTTATTTTGCTCTTAACCTTAGCTGTTTCTGTAATTAAAACCGAACAAGTTTTATCACAAAATTTTGATGAAAACGGAAAAAAATTAAATGCTAAAAAGTAGCATTAATTGATACTGAAAAATTTCTTCCTGGAGCAGAAACTCCTGATGCAAATTCTTTATAATGCTCATCAAAGAGATTCGTGATTTTTCCTTGCACCCAAAAATTCTGATTTACATTGTATTTCCCATTTAGCCCTACGGTTTTCCAGCTTGGTGTTCCATAATATTTATCTACATCGTTGGTAGCATTTGGATCAATGACTGGTGTTTGAACATGATTGTCAATTCCTTCAGAAATATTATAGTTTTTAATATCCTTTTTTGAATTAAACCTATAATCCGCAGAGATTTCTAACCTATTTTTTCTGTAACTAATTTCAAATTTCCCAAACAATGGAGGAATAGAAGACATCGGTTCTTCTGTATCAAAAGTTCTTCCTTTTGTATAAGTGATAAATCCTGATGTTTTCCAATTTTGATTTATTCTTCCAAAATAATTCGCCGTATACCCAGTAATATAAGCTCTGTCTTTATTGATGTTTTTAACAACATTGCCTAATTCTCCATCATACATAATGGTGTTGCCATCTGCTTCTCTAGTAATATAATTATCTAAAAGTGTGTAGTATGTATTGAAACCCAAACTGAATCTTCTTTGGTTGAAAAACTTTAAAACCCCTATTTCTGCGTTGTATGCAAACTCTGGCTTTAAAGCTACGTTTGGTATGGTTACATTTCCATTTTTCTCTCTAATTTTTCCAACATCATCGATGTTTGGTGAACGAAATCCTGAAGAAATAACACTGTTAATTTGCCAGTTTTTAGTTGGCTTGTATACATATCCTATTGTAGCGGTTAATGCGGTGTTGTTAAGTTGTATTTCTGTTTTTGGTAAAACAATAAACGTTTGATCAATCCACTTTGCGTTTAACTTTGTATTGGTCAATCGAATTCCGGTATTTAAGGTTGATTTTGAACTAATATCTTGTCTGTAATCAGCATAAACTGCAGAACTTGTATAGCTGCTTCCTCCGTCTGGAAAACGAGATTGCACTTTAAAATCTCCAACAAAACCAACTACTTTATTGCTTGAAACAGCAATTGTCTTTCCTTCTGGAACGGATTCTACATCATTATATGATATTTCAAATCCGTACGATAAATTTCTGTTTTTCTCTGCCGTTAAAGGCACAGAAAAATCTCCGTTTAGCGTATAAACACCCACTTGTTCTTTTCTATACAATCGTTGTAAATCGTTAAATTTTCTTTGAACTCTAGATTCTTTAATGTTCTGGTATGATAATGTAATAGTTCCTCTGTTTAGCCACTTTTTTTCTGGATTGATAGAAAGTTGTGTAGAGGCTAAAAACCGTTCTTGGGGTCCATAATACCACTCAGCAAATTTTAAAGTGCCTTTTTTTAACTCTGTTAACCGATCAAATCTTGGAATATTTGTAGAAGTTGAGTATTGTAGATTAACGGTTAACTCGGTTTTATTAGATAACGGAATATAAAATTTCTGTAAGAAATCTTTCTGTTCATAACCGGTGTTTCTTTGAATGTTAGGGTCTGGATTAGCTGTTGGGTTTGCAAAATAATTTGCATCAATGTTTTCAGAAAAAGAAGGAACTAAGCCCCAGTCTTTAAATCCATGATTCCTGTTTTCTCCCATTTTTAAATCTCCAAAAGAACTTTGGGTGTAACTGGTAAATGAGGCCCATTTTTTAAAGTTTAACTCTGCTGAAAGATTGGTTGTTATTTCTTGATTTACTGTACCAAATCGAGAAAAGAAACTACTTTTAATTTGTGGTATTTCTGATGTTTTTGGTGTCTTAGTATAATAATGAATTACACCACCCAATGCATCAGAACCATAAATAACGGATGAAGGTCCAAAGACAACTTCTGTCCGTTCTAATAAAGAAGGCGAAATGGTGATGGAATTTTGTAAATGTCCTTTTCTATAAATCGCGTTGTTCATTCTTACGCCGTCAACAACTAATAAAACCCTATTAGATTCCATTCCTCTTAAAACTGGACTTCCGCCTCCAAATTGAGATTTTTGAACTTTTATCCCTGGGATAGACGCAAGTAAATCCGCAGATGTTTGTGGAGATTCTTTTAAAATATCTTCTTTAGTAATTGCAATAGTTTGTTCTGCTATACGTGTAAATTTCTCGGCCTTTTTAAACACAGACAGCACAATTTCGTCTAATTGTGCCGTTTTTTTAATCATTTTTACAACAAATTTGCTGTTTTTTAAATTGGTAAATGAGGTGTTAATTGTCGTATAAGAAACATGTGAGATGATTAAAATATCTCTTTCATTGAAATCAGAAAGATCTGCTATTCCATTACTATCTGTAACTGTAGAAATTGATAGGCTTTTGTTGTAAATAGCAACATCACTTATTGGAAACCCTGTTTCTTCATCTAAAACTTTAATCTTCTGCGCAAAACTTGTAATGCTATAAAAAGCAATTAATAGGGTAAAAATTCTTTTCATTAGTTAAATACTGTTTCTAATACTTTTAAAGACTTTGGGGGTCTAAAACCGTCCAAATGTAATTCAAAATAACGGATAATTATTTGTAATACTTGTTGTCTTTCTTGTTGGTTAAACTTGATGGTTTCTACACTATCAAAATTTGTGCCTAACAGCTTTTTAAAATGACCTAAATTTTCGCCAAAAGCTACTTCTTTTGCGGTTGCAGATTCTGTAAAGTTACCATCCATTAAATTAAAATAAGGATAGTTAATCTTACTTGTGTCTGGATAAAAACCTAAAAACCTAGTTAAGTTTATTAAAAAAAGTAAGTGGAAATTTGAGGTTTTATCATTGGTGTCTAGCCAAATAAATGAAGTTTCTAAAAAAGAAAATAACCCTTTGTTAGATTCTTCTTCTTGAATTGTACTGCTTAGTATTTCTGATAAAAAAAGGACAATTGTTTGCTTAAAAATATTGGTATAAATATGCTGATAAGGATTTACAATATGAACTTCTCGAATGCTATTTAAGGTTGATTTGTTGTTGTGATTTGCTTCAATGTTTAATTGTGTTAATGGCTGAAAATACGCTGCTTTTATTTTTCCTTTTTTTGCGCTTAAAACTCCTTTTAACAAATAGGATTTCAACCCATCTTCTAAGGTAAAACACCTAACAATTAAACTTGTGTCTCCATATTTTAAGGAACTTAACACAATTGCTTTTGTTTTAAGTAAAGCCATTAATTTATGATTGCAATTTTAGTAGAGGTAGTTTCAGATGCGTCGTCATTTGAAAGCAATACAATATAAATACCTGAAGCTACTTTTTTTCCCGCTAAATTCGTTTTATCCCAAACCACTTTTCCTCCTTGAATTTCTTGTCCTTCAACTACATTGGTTTCATAAACCAAATTTCCGGCTACATCTAAAATTTTTACATTGGTTCCTTTCGGTAAATGATTTCCGTTTTTTCCATCAATTGTAATTGTTTGATGATTTTTTAATGCCGGATTTGGATAGGCATATACCTCTTCTAAGGTTTCTCCAAAACTTGCCACATTACTATTGTAGGCAACAACTCCTTTATCTGTTGCAAAATATACTTTTCCGTTTGTAATATCTACGCTTATTTTTAAGATTTTGTTAGATGGTAAAGGAGAATTGTCTCTGTTAAAACTAGCCAACGTTTTTTGTCCGCTCGGATTTGTATATAAAACACCTCCATTATCGGTGCCAAACCATTTATTGTCTGCGCCGTCTACCGCAATTGAATTAATTGTTTGATTTCCTAATAACTTTTTGGGAATACCATCATCTAAAATAATAATCGGTTCAGCATCGTAAATTGATGCTTCAAAAAGACCGCTAGCATTATAAAAGACTACCAATCCAGATTGTGTTCCTATCCATATTTTATTATTTCCGTCAGCTGCAATTGCTCTCACGTTTGCATGTGGTAAATTGCCTTTTGTAGGCTCTGTTGTCAACGCTCTTTTTCTATCACCTGTTTCGTTATATACATAAGCCCCATTTCTTCTTGTACCCATCCATAAACTATTGGTTTTGTCTACAATAATTGAGTTCAATTCTTCCGCAGAATTTGTTTGTATGCTTCTTAAATCTACAGATTGCCAAACTCCGCCAGAAGATAGTTTTTTTAGCTTATTTGAAGCAAGAGCGTCTGTAACCCAGAGGTTTCCTTGAGCATCAAATACGGTTCCGTTTACTCTTGTTGTAATTCTGTTTGGATCACTAGGAAATAAATCTTCAAGTGGGCTATTTTTTGAATTGTAAAAATTTATGATTTGATCATCTACAACTTCTAATAATCCTCCTCCAGATAAAATATTTCCAGAATTTGTGTCTGCAAAAGAACTTAAAAAGACTCTGTTTTCTTGTGTTGGATCTATCGTTACATTTACCAAGTCAAGTACAGGGAAAGCAGCTGTAAAAAGGGTGTTTTTCCATACGCTTCCATTATAATGACTATAGCCTTTTAAATTTCCTGTTGGCACATACGCAGAGGTGTATCCACCATACACAAACCAAATGTTTTTATTAAAAGCATCCATATTAAAAACACTATTTGATAATGGTCCTTTAGGATGAATTTCTGTAAAAGTTTGATTGCCTGAAACAGGAATTTGTAAAACGCCAAATTGGTTTGTTGCTAATAGTAAATTCCCATTATGGGTAGATGCACTATTTAGTGTAAAATTATAATTTGTTGTTGGTGTGCTTTTATAAATTTCAGATAAATTGGTGTTTAGAATTTGTGCCTCTGTTTGTGTTGTAACAATTAAATTTTGATTGTTGTTTTTAAGTTTTTTTATCGGGTTTGCAAATGTTTTTTCTATAGTTGAATTCGCACCGTTTATTTTCGTTAAATCATTCCCAATGGATGCATAAATAAATGTATTAAACTCAATAATATTTGTATACTCTCCAGAAAACAACTGTTGCCAATTGTTAAAATCTATCAAATTTATATTGGATAAACTTGCTTTATAGATTCCGTTTTCTGTTGCTGCATATATTTGGTTATCTGCAATTAATGTTTGATTAATTTTTACAGAACTAGAGTTTGCTCCTATAAAATACGTATCTCCAAATTCTAATTTGTCAATATCGTAAACAACAATGGCAAAGGGAGTAGAAATGTACAATTTGTTGTTCAATTCTGAAATGTGGTTGATTCTTTTTTCTCCTGATTGATTGAAGTTAACAATGTCTTTAGAAATGGTAATTGTTCCGTTTTCATCTAAAACCTCTATCAACCCTGTTTCATAGCCAATAACCAATCTTCTGTGAAGGCTGTTGTAGTAAATAGCAGAAGTAGTTTCTCCTGAAAGACCATTAATTGACGATAATTTCTGAATTTCTTTAGTGTTTGTGTTGTAAACAAAAACAGCATTGTCTGTTAATGCATACAAGTTGTCGTCTACAACAATAAAATCTTTAACATTATTATAAGAAAAGAAATCTTCCCAACGATTGCTAAAATCTGTTTGAGAAAATAAAAAAAAGGGAATGAATACTAAAAAAAACAAAAAGTTTTTCTTCATAAAAAGACACTGTTTATATTTCAAAGATATCTATTAATTGTAACAATAACGATAAAAAACAATACATTAGTACAAAAATTAATCGCAAATAAATGAATCTAGAAATAGAAAGAAAGTTTTTAGTTAAAAATGATTCTTTCAAATTAAAAGCGTTTGAAAAAAAGTATCTTAAACAAGGTTTTTTAAATTCTGATAAAGACAGAACTGTACGAGTAAGAGTATTAGAAGATACTGCTTTTTTAACAATTAAAGGCAGGTCGAATACTGCAGGAACTACCCGTTTTGAGTGGGAAAAAGAAATTTCTGTTGAAGACGCTCAAGAGTTAATGTTGTTAACAGAAGAAAAAGCAATAGAAAAATACAGGTATTTTATCCAAGAAGGGAAACATGTTTTTGAGGTGGATGAATTCCTTGGCGAAAACGCTGGTTTAATCGTTGCAGAAATTGAGTTATCAAAAGAAGATGAGTGTTTTTTAATACCAGATTGGTTAGGGAAAGAGATTACAGGAGATGTTCAGTATTATAATTCTTCTCTTAGCAAATCTCCTTTTTGCACTTGGTAAAACCTCTAAAGAAATATTAGATGTAAAAATATATAGATACAAAATGAGAAATACTTCCTCCTAAAACAAAAAAATGAAAAATTGCGTGATTATATGGGATCTTCTTTATCGAATACAAAATTGCGCCAACGGTATAAAAAACACCTCCAGCAAACAACCATAAAAGACCTTGTTCAGATAAATTTTCTAGCAGTGGAGAAATTGCAAAAACAATTTGCCAGCCCATTAAAACATACATTATCGTTGATAGTTTGTCAAATCTCCCAGTAAAAAAAAGCTTTAAAATGATCCCTGTTAACGCAAAAATCCAAGTTAAAGAAAAAATAAGCCACCCTGTGTTTCCTGCTAATGTTATCATAGTAAAAGGCGTATAAGTTCCTGCTATTAAAAAATAGATTGCGGCATGATCAAAAATGTTTAACCGTCTTCTTAATTTTGGTTTGGTGGCTGCATGATAAAATGTTGAAGCGGCATATAACACAATCAAGCTTACTCCAAATACTAGAATACTAAATGATTTCCATAAACCTTCAAAATGCAAAGATTTTAAAATTAAAAAAGGAAAAGCAACAATACTTAAAAGCAACCCAAAAGCATGAGTTGCAATGTTTAAGGTTTCTTCCTTTTTTGTGTATTTATGATTATATTCACTCATGTATCAATCTGTTCGTATCTTTCATATAAGCCTCGTCATTAGATAAATCATTCAATAAAATAGCAAAAGTTTGGTCTTTAATCTCTTTTATGTTTTTTGCATTTAATCCTTTTGTGCAGATCGGTTTATGCTGTTTTACTCTAATCGTTCCTGGTCTTCCTTTGAAAAACGTCCAAGAAAAGAAACGCTTACAGTCGAAATATGTTGCGGGTACAATAGGTATTTGATGTTCAATCGCTAAACTAAAAGCTCCGTTTTTAAATGAACTTAAAATAATATTTTCTTTCGGAACTAATCCTTCCGGGAAAATGGCAACACTTGTTCCGTTTTTTAATCTTCTTTTTGCGCTGAAGTAAACTTCTTTTCTACTGCTTTGACTACCTCTATCAACTAAAATGCAAATACGCTTATAAAAGAATCCGAAAATTGGAATTTTCTTCAGTTCGGCTTTTCCAACAAAAACAATGGGGTTTTTAACCATACTTATTAGAATAAACGGATCTAACATTGATGTGTGATTTGGACAAAACATATAGCTTTGTGTAGGGTCTAAAGGCTCTTCAATTTGTTTTTTTAATCTAAAACCCATTACAAAAATTAGCGTTTTAGAAAAGGCTCTAATAATTTTATATAAAGCTGGGTATTGCTTTTCACTAATCGTTAAAAGAAGTAAAACGGGAATCATCGTTATTAACGACAAAGCAAAAAAAACGTAAAACCAGCTACGCCAAATTGCTCTAAAAATGTTTTTGATGAATCCCATAATCGCCAAATGTAGTAATTAATATTCTTATTAGGTTTTCCTTATTAAAACTGTATTTTTGTTTTAGATTTGAAAAACTTTTTAAAAACAAATTAATGTCAAGAGTTTTAACTGGCGTACAAAGTACAGGAACACCACATTTAGGAAATTTATTAGGTGCTATTTTGCCTGCAATAAAAATGGCAAAAGAAGCCAAAGAAGAAACGTTTTTGTTTATTGCAGACATGCATTCTTTAACTCAAATTAAAGATGCAAAAACCTTAAGAAGTAATACTTATAGTGTTGCTGCAACTTGGCTTGCTTGTGGTTTGGATGTAAATTCAACGGTGTTTTATAGACAAAGCGATGTGCCAGAAGTAACAGAATTATCTTGGTATTTAAGTTGTTTCTTTCCGTTTCAACGTTTAACATTGGCACATAGTTTTAAAGACAAAGCAGATCGATTGGCTGATGTTAATTCTGGATTATTTACCTATCCTATGCTTATGGCAGCAGATATTTTGTTATATGATGCAGAGGTTGTCCCTGTTGGAAAAGATCAATTACAACATCTTGAAATGACACGTGATGTGGCGAGTAGATTTAACAATGTTGTTGGTGAAACGTTGGTGTTACCAGAGGCAAAAGTTAGTAAAGACACCATGTTGGTTCCAGGTACAGATGGTCAAAAAATGAGCAAGTCGCGTAATAATTTCATCAATATTTTTTTAGATGATAAAAAGTTACGCAAACAAATAATGTCTATTCAAACTGATAGCACTCCTTTAGAAGAGCCTAAAAATCCAGAGACTGACAATGTTTTTGCTTTGTATAAACTATTGGCTTCCGATGCAGAGACTGCAACAATGCGTGCTAATTATTTAGGTGGAAATTATGGTTATGGCCACGCAAAGCAAGCTCTTTATGAATTGATTTTAGAAAAGTTTGCTTTAGAAAGAGAAAAATACAATCATTATATGAATCATCTAAATGAATTAGATGAAGCCCTTTCAATTGGGGCAGAAAAAGCTAGAAAAGTTGCTGCTGCTGTTTTAAAAAGAGTTCGTAAAAATATTGGGTATTAACATATTTATGGCGCCGGATTAGGCATTATTTTATGAACCCCGTTTATCTCATTAATAATTTCTTCTGATAAAGTAATATCAATGCTATTGATGTTTTCTTTTAACTGACTCATTTTTGTTGCTCCAATAATATTGCTTGTTACAAATGGTAATTGGTTTATAAAAGCAAGTGATAATTCGACCAAAGACATTCCGTGTTTCTCAGCAATTTTTTGATATTCTATCACTGCTTTTTCCGATTGAGCAGATGAGTATCTGTTGTAATTTGGAAACAAGGTTACGCGTGCATCGCTCGGTTTTTTCCCACCAACATATTTTCCAGATAATACTCCAAAAGCCAATGGAGAAAATGCCAGTAAACCAATATTTTCTCGAAGAGAAACTTCAGACATTCCATATTCGTAAGCTCTATGTAATAAAGAATACGAATTTTGTATGGTTGACATTCTTGGTAAATTATGGTCTTTTGCGGTTTGCAAATACTGCATGGTTCCCCACGGAGACTCATTCGATATTCCAATTTTACGAATCTTTCCTTCTGAAATAAATCCTTGAAGCGTTTCTAAAATTTCTAAATGGTTTTCAAATTGCTCTGAATGATTTTGATACGGATACTCTCTAACACCAAAACAGTTAACAGCTCTTTCTGGCCAGTGTAATTGGTATAAGTCTATATAGTCTGTTTGTAGTCTTTTTAAGCTGCCTTCAAGAGCTTCTTTAATTGCTCTTTTGCTAAATCCGTCTTTTCTAATATGAGCCGTATAAGCTCCCCAGCCAGCAATTTTACTTGCTAAAACAACCTTGTCTCTATTTCCGTTTTTTTGAAACCAAGAGCCAATAATTTTTTCTGTAGCTCCATAAGTTTCTGCTTTTGCAGGAATTGGATACAATTCTGCTACATCAAAAAAGTTCACTCCTTTTTCTAAAGCATAATCCATTTGTTCATGACCTTCTTGTTCTGTGTTTTGCTGTCCCCAAGTCATGGTTCCTAAACAAATTTTAGAAACTTTTATATCTGAATTTGGTAATGTTGTGTACTTCATAAATAGGTTTATTTTTTATTCGTTAAGAATTGCTATAATTCCGGGTAATGTTTTTCCTTCCAACATTTCTAACATGGCTCCACCACCCGTTGAAACATAACTTACTTTGCCTTCGAAGCCAAATTGTTTAACCGCGGCAACTGAATCTCCTCCTCCTACTAAAGAAAAAGCTCCATTTGCTGTAGCTTCTGCAATCGCATTTCCAAGGGCTATGGTTCCTTTAGAGAAATTTTCCATTTCAAAAACGCCTAAGGGTCCGTTCCATAATATCGTTTTTGATTTTGCTATTACGGCTGCAAATTTTTCAGCTGTTTTAGAACCGGCGTCTAATCCCATCCAACCATCAGGAATTTGAGTGGTATCTACTTCTTTTGTGTTTGCATCATTAGAAAAACTATCTGTAATAATTGCATCTACTGGTAGGTGAATTTCAACATTTTTAGCTTTAGCCTTTTTTAAAATAGATAACGCCAATTCTTGTTTATCTTCTTCTACCAAAGAACTTCCTATGCTTCCTCCTAGTGCTTTTATAAAGGTAAATGTCATTCCACCACCAATAATAATATGATCTACTTTATCTAAAATGTTTTCGATAACGCCAATTTTTGATGATACTTTCGCCCCTCCTAAAATTGCTGTTACAGGTTTTTCATTATCATTTAAAACTTTATGAATGCTTTCAATTTCTCTTGCTAACAGATTTCCAAAACATTTTTTATTCGGAAAAAATTCGGCAATAATTGCTGTTGAGGCATGTGCTCTGTGAGCAGTTCCAAAAGCATCGTTTACATAGATATCTCCAAAGTTAGAAAGCTGTTCTGCAAAATTTTTGTCTCCTGCTTTTTCTTCTTCGTAAAAACGCAAATTTTCTAATAATAAAATTTCTCCTGGCTCTAATTCAGAAACCGCTTTTGCTACTTTTTCTCCAACACAATCATCAACAAACTTAACTTGTACACCTAATATTTCGATTACCTTTTCTACAATATGACGTAAAGAAAACTGATCTTCTTTTCCTTTGGGTCTGCCAAGATGCGACATTAATATTGCTGAGCCTCCATCTTCTAAAACTTTAATAATTGTTGATTTTGCTGCATGAATTCTTGTTGCATCAGTAACCATAAATTCATTATTTAATGGCACATTAAAATCTACTCTTATTAGTGCTTTTTTGTTCTCAAAATTAAAATCGTTTAGTGTTGGCATTGTTCTAATCTTTTTTTACAAATGTACTTATTTATGAAGGTTACAAAAAATAAGTCATCAAAAAAAAGCAATGCTGTTTTCGATAATTTAAAGTTATATATTTGTGCTATGTTTTTCAAAGATGTAATTGGTCAAGATCATATTAAAAAACACTTAAAATCTACTACTGAAAAAGGTAGAATTCCGCATGCACAAATGTTTGTAGGAAAAGAAGGTTTTGGTACATTACCTATGGCCATAGCATATGCACAGTATTTGCTTTGTGCAACCAGTAACAATGAAGATTCTTGCAGGGTTAAATGTGAAAAGCTAACCCATCCTGATTTGCATTTTGCCTTTCCAGTAACCGCTAATGATAAAGTAAAAAAACACCCCGTTAGTGATTTGTTTTTAGAAGATTGGAGAACGTATATAAAAGAGCAACCTTATGGAAGTTTGTATAATTGGCTACAGTTTATTGGTGTTGAGAACAAACAGGGTTTAATGGGTGTAGACGAAGCGGAAAACATTGTAAAATCTTTACAGCTAAAATCTTATGAAGGCGGATTTAAAGTAATGATTATTTGGATGGCTGAAAAAATGAATGCTTCTGCCTCAAATAAATTATTGAAACTAATTGAAGAGCCGCCAGAAAAAACCCTATTTATTTTGTGTACTGAAAATGAAGAGCAAATTATAAATACCATAAAATCTCGTTGTCAAACCATTCATTTTCCTGCCTTATCTGAAGAAGAAATTGCACATTCTTTAATTGCTAAAGAAAAGATTTCTGAAAGTGCTGCGTATAAAATTGCACATCAATCAGAAGGGAATTACAATAAAGCATTGCATTTATTATTGCACGACTCTAGCGATGCTGTTTTTGAACAATGGTTTATTACTTGGGTAAGAACGGCGTTTAGAGCTAAAGGAAATGCTACCGTTGTGCAACAATTGGTCTCTTGGAGTGATGAGATTTCGAAAAGTGGAAGAGAAACTCAAAAACGCTTTTTACACTATTGTTTACAGTTTTTTAGACAAGCGCTATTGTTAAACTATAACTCAGAAGAAATTGTTTTCTTAGAAACAGAAACTGCTGGTTTCGATTTAAAAAAGTTTGCTCCTTTTGTTCATAGTGGAAACGTTTTAGAAATTAGCAACGAAATAAGTTCGGCAATATATCATATTGAGCGAAACGGGAATCCAAAAATTATCTTATTAGATTTATCTATAAAACTAACGCGTTTGTTACACACTAAAGAGGCTGTAATTAACTAGTTAAAAAGTAAGTCTAAAAACTACATTTGGTGTAAAACCTAAAGACAATCTATCAATTTTTACTAGTTTTTGCTCTTCAACATTTCCTGGTGAATTCACAACTTTCAGTTCGTAGGTTCTGTTTAAAATATTCTTTTTATCAAAAATATTTAGTAAGGACACTCCAATTTTTCCTTCAATTTTTTTCTTTTTTGAAACATTGAATTTATAGGTAGATGAAAAATCAAATTTTTGATAATTAGGCAATCTTTTTTCATTAACGTCTCCATAAGAAACTCTTAAATTGTTGTTGATATCTCTGTAAGTTCCTGTTGCTTCTGTATATGGAATTCCAGAACGCAATTTCCATCCTAAAGAAAATTCAAATTGATTTGCTTTGTATGTATGAGACCATGAAAAAGAATGTGGAATTCCGTTAATTCCATTAAACTCATTTCCATTATTTAATTCTTTAAATTGTTGTTTTGAATTTGCATACGAATAGCTTATCCAAGAACGATACTTACCAAATCTCTTTTTTAACAAGACGTCTATTCCGTCAATGCTATTTTCTCCAGAAATATAAAACGGAACTTTATTTGTTGGGGAGCTATTTGCAATGTCATCGGTCATTAATGTTAATCCTTTTACCTTTTTCTTATAAAAATCAACATCTAAATTCCACCCATTTTTTTGATATAAAAACCCAATTGATAATTGTTTGCTATTTAAAATCGGAATTGCATTGTTTGCTATAGCCCAGATATTATTTTCTAAACCAATTCCATTATTTCTATATTCAATTATTTGACTCACTGCTTGATTTTTTATTTCTGCAGAAGTTTTAAGGGTAAAGGTTTCAGAAATTTTTGTGGAAGCAAAAAGTCTTGGCTCAAAAAACCATTCTTTTGCAGAAGAAAAATTATTGGCTCTAACCCCAAAACTTATAAAAGAATTTTCTTGGTTGTATTTTAACTCTGAAAAAAATGCGCTTGTTGTATTGGTACTATTTTCTACACTTAATAATAAATTATTTTGTGTGTTAAAGTTCGTTTTGTACACATAAAAAATATCCGTTTTTGAATATTGATAACCGCCACTCAATTGAAGGTTCGGGTTAAAATTATAAATAAATCCGTAATTAATACCATTGTCTTTTACATGATTTGCTATTTCAAAATCTCTATCTCTGTTGTCGTTCGGATTGTTTCTTGTTTCTACTCTATTTCCAAAGTAATCGAAGGTGTATTCTGAAGTATGAAAATCTATACTTTGTGAAAAACGATTGCTTGTTTTATAATCCCAAATTAATCGAGTCCCTTTGTTTTGATAAGTAATCTTATCAACTATTTTTTCTCTAAATTTTAAGTTTTCTGATGAAAAATCTAATTTATTTTTATTAAATAAATTGCTAATTGATAGTTTACTTTTATCTGACAACTCTGCAATAAATTTTAGATTATAATCTTGAAAATAAAAATCGTTGTTAACATTAGAGAGTCTGTTTGGGTCGTTAACTCTTCCGTCTAAAATTCGCGTGTTTTGAAATACACTTTCAGAAAAGTTTTTATAGGTAATTGTTTCTACCAGGTCTGTAATAGATCTTCGGGCAGAAAAAACCAACCCTGCTTTGTTGTTAAAAAGTGGAGTTTTAAGATACGCATCTGCATGTGTTAGATTTACACCAAAACCAACTTCAAAAGTTGGCACATCATCTCCGGAGCTTATGTCTAAAACCCCACCTATTCTATCCCCAAATTTTGCATTTGTGCCGTTTCTGTACAAACTTATTTTTTTGGTAACATAAGGGTTAAATGAAGAAATCAATCCAAAGAAATGACCACTCTGATACATTTTAATTCCGTCAAATAACACTAAGTTTTGATCTGGTGAACTTCCTCTTATTTGTAAACCAGAAGCGGTTTCTGATGGACTTTGAATTCCGGGTAATAATTGTAAGCTTAACAATACATCTGGTTCTATTAAACCTGGTAAAATACCTAATTTTTTAGGCGATACTTCTATTGCACCATCTTGCTTTTTTGAAATCCCTTGGGTGATGTAATCACTAATCAATACCTCTTCTAAATGAATATTGTCTTCTTCTAATTTTATTGTCAAATTGGCTTGGTTTAAAAACTGATAAACAGGAACTATAACAGTTTTAAATCCAACACTTTGAATTACTATTTCTTGATTTGAAGAAACGTTGTCTAGTATAAAGGTTCCATTTTCATCTGTTGTTGTTCCACGTGATGTTCCTTTTATGATTACAGAAGAGAAAGGAACAAATTCATTGTTTTTTAAATTAAGAATAACGCCGCTTATCCTATGGTTATTTGTTGTCTTTTTTTCAGAGATCACAATGTATCTATCATCAATTTGTTTAAATTCTAAAAACGTTTGCTTTCTTAGATTCTCTAATTTTTCTTTTACTGTTATTTCTTTTGAAAAAGGAAAACAATAGATATTCGTAACCAAACTAGAACTATATGAAAACTTTACATCGTGTTGCTTTTCTATGGATGTTAAAATTTCTAACAAAGGTGTTTTTTGAGAGGTCTTTTGCGCAAAAACAACTCCAACAAAAAAAAGAAAACAGAATAGTAAAACAGTTTTTTTAAGCATTCTTATTTTTTGGTAAGCACCACTGTATTCTCATCAATTGCAAACTGAATAGACAAAGGTGCACATATTGTTTGTAACGCTAAATTTAAGTTTTTATTTGTAAAAGCTCCTGTAAACAAGGTGTTTAAATCAACATCTATTGAAGTTACTTTTATTTGATATTGATTTTGCAATTCTTTTAATACAAATTGTAAAGGTGTATTGTTAAAAGTGCTTTCTCCATCTAACCATGTTGGTTTTGAGTTTGAGAAAGTTCCTTTTTCTGAGTTGTTGTTTTCAATTTTTCTAAAGGACAGTCCCTTTGTTAAAATAGCTGTTTCTTGGGTGTTTTTAACTTGTACTTTTCCTTCGTAACATAAAACCTCAAAATAAGAAGGGTTTGTTTTTACATTGAATTGCGTCCCTAAAACACTCACGCTTCCATTGTCTGAATTTACTGTAAATTTTGAGCCTTTTTGTACTTTAAAATATCCTTCTCCTTTAAGTTGTAAGGTTCTATTTCCATCAAACCAATCGCTTTTTTTATACGATATAGAAGATTTAGAATTTAACAACACTTCCGATCCATCAGGCAAAACCAATGCTAATTGCTCACCAAATGATGTTGAATAATTTTCATTAGAACTTGTTAAAAAATAAACAGTGCTTAATAGTAACACAATAGAAGCTGCTGCTGCATACACCCAATTTGGAAGTAATTTTTTTACTTTTTTATTGGTCGTTTTTTGAATAATTTTTTCTAAGACTTCTGCTTTATTAAAGTTGGGTGCGTTAAAGTTTTGAGTTGCGTTAATAATTTTTTGATATTCTTTATAGGCTTCTGTTTTCTTAAAAGAAACCAATTCTTCATTCGTTAAATCATTATGTAGCCAACGTGATAAAAATGTATCGTCTGTATGTTCGTTTTTCATTTTTAGTTTCTTTATAAGTATAACAGCTTGCTTGCTAAATACCCTACTTTTAGTGTTGACAATTATATATTTCCTACTTTTTCTCTTAGTTGTTTTAATGCCAAATGCATTCTTTTTTCAACAGCTTTTACAGAAATAGAAAGCAATTCTGAAATCTCTTTATATGTTTTTTTATCGATTCGGTTTAATAAGAATACTTCTCTTTGTCCGTCTGTTAAATCAGAAATTGCGTTTTGAAGTTTGTCCATAAACTCTTTTTCTTCCAATATAAACTCTGGACTTTCGTTTGTGGTTTCTTTTCTTCCTATTAAATTATAGCTTAAAACTACTTTTTGATGTGCAACTTGATTTAAAAACAGGTTGTTTACTACTGTAAAAAGGAAAGATTTTGCTTTTTCAAAGACAACTTTAGCACAATTGTTCCACATTTTAATAAATGCTTCCTGAACTAAGTCTTCTGACTGCGCTGTATTACCAGATTTATAAAAAGCAAAATTATATAACGATTTTGAATGCGCAGAATACAATTCTTCAAAGACTTTTGATTCGCAAACCGATTTTTTTTCTGACATGAACCCCCTATTATTCCTCAAAAATAGCAGTTTTTTTTATTTTTTTTGCTTTTCTGGTAGGGTATTCTATGATTTGACTGTTTTATAAGTGAACATTAAAAATTTAAATCATGAAAATATTTGTAAAAAAATTAGTTGCGTTATCATTAATAGTAAGTTCGTTGTTTGCTTGTCAAGATTCAACAACAGAAGATATTGAACTTTTTGAAGCACAAACTTCTCTTAATAAAGAAGAGGTTTTAAGCATGGTAGAAACAATGATTATTACCTATCCGGTTAGTGCAATCACAAATACTTCTGCTACAACAACCATCAATAGTGATTACGATTTAGAAGATTATGCTGCAACCACAAACAAACCACAACTAACTTTTCCTTTTGAAATTACTATCGATGGAGAGGCAATAACGGTCAATGACATGAAACAATTAAAAGAATTGATCAGGGGTGCTCGTGGTAGAAAAAAACCTGAATTTGTTTTTCCTGTTTCTGTAGAACTAGGTGATGGAAGTACTCAAGAAGTTGATGATAAAGAAGCTTTAAGAGCTTATTTAGATGGGTTAGATGAAGGTGTAAAGCCTGTATTTGTTTTCCCTTTATCGCTTTTAGTAAATGGAAAAACAATTGAAGTTTCTGATGAAAATGAATTAAAAGCTATAATGGGGAAACCTGCAAAAGGAAGAAGACCACATTTAATTTTTCCTTTATCTGTTGTCTTAGAAGATACAAGTACTCAAGAAATTGCGAACGAAGAGGAATTTAAAGCGTACTTAGATACCTTGGCTGATGGTGTTAAACCGGTGTTTGTTTTTCCTATTTCAGTTGAAAAGAATGGAGAAACAATTGTGATAAATTCACAAGAAGAATTTGATGCTTTGATTAAAAAGCCAAAGAAAGGTAAAAGACCTGAATTTGTTTTCCCGATATCGGTAACACTAGACGATGGGTCAACAAAAGCTATTGCTAATGTAGAAGAGCTTAAAGCCTACCATGAAAGCTTAGGAAAAGGTGTTAGACCCACTTATGTGTTTCCGTTATCAATTATTAAAAACAGAGAAACCATTGTAATAAATAGCCAAGAAGAATTAGATGCATTGTGTGGTAAATAATTGATATACATTGCAAAAAAACATAAAACTATTAAAGGTTGGTTTGATTATTTGATAAGATGCGAGTTAATAATGTATTGCTCGCATCTTTCTTTTTAGTAGTTTTGTGGGATAACTAATTAATTTATGGAAGCCATACAAAACTACCCAACAGAAATATTAATTCTACTGTTTTTAATTGTCACTTTTTTACAATCAGGAATTGATAAAATAACTGACTGGAGCGGAAATTTATCTTTTATTAAAGAGCACTTTTCGAACTCTCCTTTAAAAAACAAAGTGCCTTTGTTATTGGGAACCATCTTGTTGCTTGAAGTGACTGCAAGTCTTTTTATGCTTTTTGGTCTTTATCAATTAACTTTTTCAGGAGTTAAGTCAGCTGCACTTATTGGAGTAGAAATTTCTGCTTTAACACTTATCTTTTTATTAATTGGTCAAAGGTTGGCAAAAGATTATGCTGGAGCAATGACATTAGCCGTTTATTTTGCAACTACAATTTTCGGTGTTTATTTATTGAGTAAATAAGCTGCATCAATTTTTCTTATTCTTTTTTTGTTTTAAATAAAATAAAACTATTTTAAAGGTCTTTAAAAGAAGCCTTTTAGGGTGTTTTTAAAAAATAGAGAGCAAATAGGTTGTTTTGAGGCAAAACTTGTTTTAAATGCTTTTTAAATGGTGTTTTCTGTGTTTTTAATCACATAAATAAGAGAAGAATACTCAGAAGTTGATTTTGCTTTTCTATTTGAAAGAAAACCAATGTAAAAAGCTTTTAGAAAATTTGTGCTGCCTGATTTATATTTTTCACTCAACATTGAAACATAATACGAATCATATTTCATAGGAATTGTTTTCTCAACACTCATTGAAACATTTTCAAAAAGTCTTTTTATGGAGTTTTGAGAAAAATGCCAAAGATGTCTTGGCACATCATAAGCTGCCCAAAACTCTTTATAATAATTTGCATCAAAGCTTTTGTAATTTGGAACAGCAATTACTAATGTTCCGTTGGGTTTTAATTTCTTTTTTAAAACCTCTATATACTCTACTAGATTTTCTACATGTTCTAATACATGCCAAAGCGTAATTACATCAAAATTATTTTCTTTTAAAATTGAAATATCACTGATAACACCAATACCTTTTCTTTTAGAAATAGCGATGGCATTCTCGTTAGGCTCAACTCCAAAAACACTCCAATGATTTTTTTTACAAGTCGCTAAAAAATCTCCGGTTCCAGATCCAATATCTAATAGTTTTTTTTCTGTTGAATGAAATGAGTTTATTAGTGCTAGCTTTTTTTGTAATGTGTGTTTTCTAACTCTTTGATAAATTTTATCAACAATACTTTTACTTGCGTCTGTGTGTGAAATATAATCTTCGCTTTTATAATATTTTTCTAAATCTGACGGAACAGGAAGTGTTACCATCATCTCAAATTCTTCATTAAATAAAAGCTCGTAAGATTCTTGAGAAACCGAATGATCTGTACAGCTCATAAAAGGTTTTACCCCTTTATAAAGATTTTTTTCTTTATTCATTATTTAGCAAAACGTATAATGTTCCACATGGAACTTTATTTTTTATCTACCCATATAAACTAGCAATACCGAAACATCACTTGGTGAAACACCGCTTATTCTACTTGCTTGTGAAATGGAAGTTGGTTTTATTTTATTTAATTTTTCTCTTGCCTCAAAAGAAAGAGATTTTACTTTAGAATAATCAAATGTTTTAGGAATCGTAACATTTTCTAGACGATTTAGCTTGTCTGCATTATTCTTTTCTTTTTCAATATATCCAGAATACTTTAAATAGATTTCTACCTGTTCTATGATTTCAGCATCTATATTGTGTTGTGTAATAAACTGAGCTAATTCATCTAAATGAATAAAGTCAGAAAAATTTAACTGAGGTCTTGCGGCTACTTTAAAAAGCTTCATAGATTGATTTACCAAAGCAAGATTTTTCTTTTCTAAAATACCATTTAGCTCTTCCTTTTTAACACTCAAGTTGTTTAAAAAGTATATCAATAATTCTGTTTTTTCTTTCTTTTCTATAACGCGGTTCATACGTTCTTCAGATGCCAAACCTAGTTCATAAGACCTCGGCGTTAATCTTAAATCGGCATTGTCTTGTCTTAATAAAGTTCTGTATTCTGCTCGAGACGTAAACATTCTATATGGCTCTTCAGTTCCTTTTGTAATTAAATCATCTATTAAAACCCCAATATATGCTTCGTTTCTTTTTAAAATAAACGGCTCTTTGTTTTGAATTTTTAAAGCAGCATTAATTCCCGCCATTAGTCCCTGAGAAGCTGCTTCTTCATAACCTGTTGTCCCATTTATTTGTCCTGCAAAAAACAAGTTTTCTACCAATTTCGTTTCCAACGAATGTGTTAATTGTGTGGGTGGAAAATAATCATATTCTATAGCATAACCATAGCGCAAAAACTTAACATTTTCAAAACCTGCTACAGAGCGAATTGCTTTGTCTTGAATATCTTCAGGTAGTGAAGTAGAAAATCCATTCACATAAATTTCAACAGTATCCCAGCCTTCTGGCTCAATAAACATTTGATGTCTGTCTTTTGTAGCAAAACGATCAATCTTGTCCTCAATAGAGGGACAGTATCTGGGTCCCGTTGACTGAATTCTACCGTTAAACATTGGAGACCTATCAAAACCTTCTCTCAATAATTCATGAACTTCTGGACTCGTATATGTTAAATAACAAGAGCGTTGTTTGGTTAAAGGTTTTGTTGATGGTAAATAAGAAAACTTTTCAGGTTGTTCATCGCCTGGTTGTTCAATCATTTTAGAAAAATCTAAAGAACGTGCATCAACTCTTGGAGGTGTTCCTGTTTTCATTCTACCTGATTCAAATCCCATTTTAACTAAATCTTCAGTAATTCCAGTAGAAGCACCTTCTCCTGCTCTACCCCCTCCGAATGTTTTTTCACCAACATGAATTAATCCATTTAAAAAAGTTCCTGCCGTAATGATAACTGTTTTTGATTTTATTTCTAAGCCTAAAACTGTTTTAACACCAACTATTTTATTTTCTTCAAATAACAACCCATTTACAGAATCTTGATAAAAATCTAAATTATCTGTTTGCTCTAAAACCTTTCTCCACTCTTCAGAAAAACGCATTCGGTCCGATTGCGCTCTAGGGCTCCACATTGCTGGTCCTTTAGATTTGTTCAGCATTTTAAATTGAATAGCGGTTTTGTCTGTTACAATTCCACTATACCCACCTAAGGCATCAATTTCTCGAACGATTTGCCCTTTTGCAATTCCTCCCATGGCTGGGTTACAACTCATCTGTGCAATGTTTTGCAAACTCATTGTAATAAGCAATGTATGAGCGCCCATATTTGCGCTTGCTGCTGCTGCCTCGCTTCCTGCGTGGCCACCACCAACTACTATTACATCGTATGTTGTTGAAAAAAGACTCATTTTACATGTTTCACGTGAAACTATTTATTTATTTTATTGATTATCAATTATTTAACATAAACAAACATTGATCTTCTTTGGAGCGCATCATTTCTTTTTCCTCTATCGTTTTGTCTTTATATCCCATATAGTGCAAAACACCATGAATCATAACCCTGTGCAGTTCATCCTCAAAAGAGGAAGTAAAAACAGTTGAATTTTCTTTAACTCTATCTATTGAAATAAAAATATCTCCACTAATAAGCCTCCCCATTGTATTATCAAAACTAATAATATCAGTGTAGGTGTCGTGTTGTAAAAACTCGACATTTAACTTATGTAAATACGCATCGTCACAAAAAATATAATTAATTTCTCCTACTTTAAATTTGTTGCTAACAATACAGCTCTCAACCCAATTTGTTAATTGCTCTTCGTTGTTTAAAATAAAATTTGTTTCGTAATTAAATTCAATCACTATTCTTTTTGCTTTTTCAAATTATTAAAATACTCCTGTACTTTCTTTTTGTAACTTTTTTGCAAAGGTAAGGATTGTCTGTTTAATATTTCTGTTTGATTGTAAAACAGTTTTTGAATCAGTAATTTAGCCTTGTTTGAATTGTATTTTTGTTGATTAGAAGAAGATTTTCTCTTTGTATCTTTGTCTTGTTCAAAAGCCGCTTTATCTAATTTTAACAGGTTGTATTTAAGTTGTTGCATTTTTTGAAGTGTCGCGTTATTAAAGCCTTTTTCAAGAATTTCATTTTCTAATTGTTCCATCGATTTTAACACCTTTTTTGCTTCTGGGTTGTTACCGATTCCATTCTTTTTTAGAGCCTCTTGAAGTTCTTGTCGTAATTGAGATTGCTGTTGATATGTATTATATAAATCTCCATCTAAATCATCGTTTCTATTCCCTTTGCTTTCTCCTTTTTTTTCGCCTTTCTGTTCTTGACCCTTCTTGTTTCCTTGTTGCATTTTTTTAACAATGTCTTCTTGTTTTTTGATAATGTCTGGCAAACTAAAAGACTTCCCTCCTTTTTTTCCTTTTCCTGATTTAGACATTTTTGGCTGTTGCATATTGTCTAAAATATCGCTTAAAAAGTCTGCTAAATTATTAACCGCGGTCATAACATATTGCTGATTTGACAAGCCGCTATTAAACCTGTTTTCTGCAAAATTATCAAGAGATTGATCTATATTGTAATGAGCATTTGTAAGGTCTTTTTGAACAATTGGTGATATTTCTGGCAGGCGCATAGACAACACATACAAACTGTCGTCTATGTGCTCAAAATATGTTTTTAGCGTATTTTGATTTTTTAATTCTTTTCCGAAATCTGGATGCGTTACATTAATATTTGAAAACCGATCCATTAAATTTTCTTGTTTAAAAGAAAAGTTTAGCAAGTTTTCTAAAATGATGCGTAATGATTTTTCGTTTGCTTCTTTCATTTCACCTTCCATGTCAGACATTGCTTGTTGCATTTTCTGACTCATTTCTTGCATTTTTTGAGCCGCTTTTTTCTGACTACTCTTTTGTTGATTTTTATCCGGCTGATTCTTTTCTAGGGCTTTGTTTAATTGTTTATTTACTTCTTTTTGTTCTTCTTTTGTGTCGGGTATTTGCATTGGTTCTTTCAACGCTTTATTGTCTTTTTCTAAATTTTTAAGTTCTTTTTGAACCGTTTCAAACTCTTTCTTAATCTCTTGTTGCTTATTAAGTGTTGAATTCTTTGATTTAGCAAGACTGTCTTGTTTTTTAGAAAGGTCTTCTAACGTATTTGCGATTTGCATGGTTTTTTGCTCTACATAAAACCTTTTTGTTAGTTCTAAAATTCTTTCTAAACTGCGTTCTTGTTGTTTGTTTTGCTCTGTTAACTGCTTTACTTTTTTTAGCAATTCGTCTTTATTTAATTTTTCTGCTAGTTTTTTTAATTCTTCTAATATCTTTTGCTCTTTTTCTAACTTTTTAAGCTCTTCTATTCTTTTCTTCAGCTGTTCCTTTTTTTCTTTAATAGTTTCTGAATCTTTGGGTAAATCTTTGATATTTTCTTGCAGTTTGTCTGTTTGGCGCTGCATCATTTGTTTGTACTGCTCCTGACGCTTGATGTAATTATCTATCTTCTTTTTATCGTTCCAATTAACATTTTTATTGTTTTGTAGATTTTGCTTTATTTCTTCTAACTCTTTCTTTTGTTGTTGCTTTTTTAATAAGGTGTTTTCTATAGATTGAATTTGTTTACGTTGTTGAATAACCGATTCTTCTTCTATTTCTTTGTCTGATTTATTTCTAAAGCTAAACTTTTTGCTTTCGCTCTTTTTGCTTCCGTTGACGCCGTCATTATCAAAAACCTGAAAATAAACTTCATAATCAATCCCTTTATTGATTTCTAGATCTCCTGGGAAATTATAATAGAAGGTTTGATTTTGTTCTTTGTTGAACGTTATTTTCTGTGTCTTTTTTTCTGTCGGATTTTCTTCATCATAAAAAACAATTTCAATTTTTTTAATTCCGTAATCATCAGAAACTTTGCCAGCAAATTGAGCTGTATTATTTAAACTATCTATTTCAGATAACACCTCTATTTCCGGAAACTCGTCTTTTACAACATCAATTGTAAAGTATAGTTTTTCAAATTCTTTTAATTCAGAATTAGAGGTTGCTATTTGATAATTTAATGGTTTTAAAATTTGTTTAGAATGGGTGAATAAATCAACTTTATTCTTATTAAAAAAGTGTTGTTTTTGATCAAAGATAAACGCAACTGAATCTGTTTGGTTTGTCCTAACATTCCAGGTCGTTTTTGTTCCCTCTGGAACGATAATAGTTCCTGTATTGTTTATGGTTTCGTTCTTCTTACCAATATAGTTAGGATATGCTAAATCAATAGAAATATTCTGAACTGTTGGTGTTTTAACAACATTCAACTCATAGTTTTGTGAAACGATTCCATTTGCTTCAACATAAAAGCTTATGTTTTTTTTAGTGTCTGTAAATGTATAACTAAATGTTCCGTTTTGGTTTTGTAAAAAATAACTTTGATTGTTGTAAAAAATAGTAACATCTGTTGGCAATACTGCTCCTTTGGTTTCAATTTCTACTGTAAACGGTTTTCCTTGAATTACTTTTAGCTCTGTATTTACTAAATGAAATGAAAATGGTGCTGGAGGAACGAAAGCTGTTCGATAATTAACCACCCTTTTAAAAGAAGTGTTCAAAATATTAATATTTCCTGTGATAGTTATGAGTAGCCATATAGCAATAGGAATTGCTGCATATTTTAAATACTTTTTGTTTTGCCTAAAGTTTACTGCATTTGAAAACGGAATTGGTTGTAGTTCTTTAGATTTTTGCTCAATACTTGCAATTAATAATTCTGATTGATTTGTGGATTCTTTAAGTTGTAAAATATTAATAAGCTTGTCTCCTACTTCTGTAAAATGAATTCCAATTATTTTTGAAGACTCAGTGTGTGAAATTCCCTTTTTTAGTCCAATTAACTTAAAAATTGGAGTTAAAATAAATCGGAACAACAAATAGAGTTCAACCAAAACAAAGATGATAAAAAGGATGGTTCTGGCTGTTGGTTGTAACCATAAAAAATACTCTATAAATAGCGTAAAAAAGAAATACAAAATACCCAATGAAAGAAACATAATCGTTCCTTTGATCAATTCATTTGTGTAAAATTTACGGACAAATTGATGGAGTTTTTCTTCTATGTTTTTATATGCATTCATCTTATAACCAATAAAAATACTCTTTTTTACAATTTTTGCGAACTAAGAAAGTGTTAAACCTTAATAAAAGCATTTAAAATATCACTTTTTTATCAAATCAAACTAAAGTATCTTTGCCACAATCAAAAAAGAAAAAATGGAATCTACTATTCGCGTTCGTTTTGCACCAAGTCCAACCGGACCATTACATATTGGAGGGGTAAGAACTGCTTTATTTAATTACTTATTTGCAAAAAAACATGGGGGAACCTTTGTGCTACGCGTTGAAGACACAGACCAAACTCGTTATGTTGCTAATGCTGAACAGTATATTGTTGATGCTTTAAATTGGTGTAACATTCCATTTGATGAAGGTCCAGGAAAAAACGAAAAATATGGTCCCTACAGACAATCTGAACGTAAAGATTTGTATAAAAAATATGCCGATATTTTAATTGAAAAAGGTTGGGCATATTATGCTTTTGATAGTTCTGAACAACTTGATTTCCATAGAAAAAACCATGAAGAACAAGGTAAAACCTTTATTTATAATTGGCACAATAGAGAAAAAGGGCGTTTGGTAAATTCGTTGGTGTTGTCTAAAGAAGAAGTACAACAAAAAATTGATGCAGGAGAAAATTATGTAATTCGTTTTAAAACGCCTCAAGACGAAACATTGCTGATGAATGATGAAATTCGTGGAACCATAAAGATAGAAACAAATACTTTAGACGATAAAGTTTTGTATAAATCAGACGGAATGCCAACCTATCATTTAGCAAACATCGTAGATGATCATTTGATGAAAATTACACATGTAATTCGTGGAGAAGAATGGTTGCCATCGATGCCGTTGCATGTATTATTGTATAAAGCATTTGGTTGGGAAGCGCCAAAATTTGCACACCTGCCCTTGATTTTAAAGCCTGTTGGAAAAGGTAAACTAAGCAAACGTGATGGAGATAAATTAGGGTTTCCGGTGTTTCCTTTAGAATACACAAACGAACAAACAGGTGATGTTTCTCGTGGCTATAAAGAAGATGGATATTTTGCCGATGCTTTTATAAATATGTTAGCTCTATTGGGTTGGAACCCAGGTACAGAACAAGAACTTTTTACATTAGAAGAACTGGTTCAAGTATTTGATTTAAAGCGTGTTAGTAAATCTGGGGCCAAGTTTAGCCCCGAAAAAACAAACTGGTTCAATCAACAGTATTTACAAACTAAATCTGATGAGGAACTAACAAAATTATATATCCCTATTCTGTCAAAAAAAGGGACTTCCAAAGATGAAAAATACATAGAAAAAGTAGTTTCATTGATTAAAGAACGTGCCGTTTTTGTGTCTGATTTCTGGAGCCTATCCGATTTCTTTTTTCAAGCACCAACGTCTTATGATGAAAAAGCTGTTAAGAAAGCGATTAAAGATGACACTAAAGAGGTGCTAGAAAATGTAATTGGTTTGGTAAAATCGGTAAATGATTTTACTACAGAAAACGTTCAAAACACAATAAAAAGTTGGATTGTTTCAAATGAAATTGGCTTTGGAAAAGTAATGATGCCATTACGTTTAGCCTTGGTTGGCGCACTTCAAGGTCCAGATGTTTTTGAAATCATAGAAATGATTGGTAAAGAAGAAACGATTAGTAGAATTGAAAAAGCAATAGAAACCCTTTTATAAAAAATGTCTAAAAAGCATGTTTTTTTATTCCTTCTCTTTATAAACACTGTTGCTTTTTGTCAAGTAGTGAATATAGAGAGTATTCGGAATCATTCTGATTCTTCTCGATTTTTAGGAAGTGTTAAACTAGATTTTGATTTAACCAAAAACGTAAATACTTTTTTTAATTTAACAAACGAGGTTACACTTCAATACGCTACTGGTAAAAACCTTTTTCTTTTTTTAAACACTTTTGTTTTTACAGAAGCAAACAACGAAAAATTTACAGATAAAAGCGTTCAGCATTTAAGGTATAATTATCGATTAAAACCTCGTTTAACTTTTGAGGTGTTTACACAGCTGCAAAAAGATAAGGTTTCTTTTATTAATTTTAGAGCTTTGGTGGGTTTAGGTACGCGCTTTCAGTTGTTTCATTCAGAAAAAAACAAATTTTTTCTTGGAACGCTTATCATGTATGAACACGAAAATTCTGTTGGTAATTCTGGTGATGTTATTGACAAAGCAACACGAGGAAACATTTACTTTTCTTTCAATTTAAATCTTAATAAAAAAATCGCTATATCAAGCACAACCTATTATCAACCAAAACTGAATCTTTTTTCAGATTACAGAATTTCTAGCGAAACCTCATTCTCTTTTTCTTTCTTTAAAAAACTTGCTCTTGTTACCTCTTTTAGTTATCAATTAGATAAATTTCCTGTTTTAGGAATTCCCAACTCACAATATAAGTTAGAAAACGGAATTCAATATACTTTTTAATAACAGTTTGTAACATTTTCTTAGTATTTACTACATATAAGTACAATGTTTTGATTTTAAAACGGAAACATTGTATCTTTAATAAAATTAAATAATCTCTTATGAATCCAACTTACATGATACTCATCGTTTTAGGCTTATTATTAATATTTGCCTCTTTTTTTACTGTTAAACAACAAACTTCTGCAATTATTGAGCGCTTTGGAAGGTTTCAAAGTATTCGTCAATCGGGTCTGCAAATAAAAATTCCTGTTATTGATAGGATTGCTGGGAGATTGAGTTTGAAAATTCAACAATTAGATGTAATAATTGAAACAAAAACACTAGATGATGTATTTGTAAAATTAAAAGTATCTGTACAGTTTATGGTGATTAAAGACAAAGTGTATGATGCTTTTTATAAGTTAGATTATCCTCACGATCAAATTACTTCTTATGTATTTGATGTGGTTCGTGCCGAAGTGCCAAAAATGAAACTAGATGATGTCTTTGTTAAAAAAGATGATATTGCAATTGCCGTAAAAACAGAATTAAACGACGCAATGTTAAACTACGGATACGATATTATAAAAACCTTGGTAACCGATATTGACCCTGATTCTCAAGTAAAAGCAGCAATGAATAGAATTAATGCGGCAGATAGAGAAAAAACAGCTGCACAATATGAAGGAGATGCACAACGTATTTTAATCGTAGAACGTGCAAAAGCAGAAGCAGAAAGCAAGCGTTTGCAAGGTAAGGGTATTGCAGATCAACGAAGAGAAATTGCTCGTGGTTTAGAAGAGTCTGTCGATGTATTAAACAAAGCGGGTATCAATTCCCAAGAGGCTTCTGCCTTAATTGTAATAACTCAACATTATGATACCTTACAGTCTATTGGTGCTGATACAAATAGTAATTTAATATTATTACCAAACAACCCTAATGCAGCTAGTACTATGTTAAACGATATGGTAACAAGTTTGGTTGCGGCAAATAAAATAAACGAAAGTTCAACAACAAGAAAAAAAGATTCATGATTGTAACGACAACAAATACATTAGATACCCACGAAATAAAACAATACCTAGGAATTGTTACTGGCGAAACAATAATTGGTGCAAATTTATTTAAGGATATATTTGCTGGAATTAGAGATATTGTTGGTGGTAGGTCTGGTTCGTACGAAAAAGTGTTGCGTGAAGCAAAGGATATTGCTTTAAAAGAAATGGAAGATCAGGCAATGCGCCTAGGGGCTGATGCCGTTATTGGTGTAGATTTAGATTATGAAACAGTTGGTTCTTCTGGCGGCATGTTAATGGTAACAGCTTCTGGAACCGCCGTAAAGTTTTAAGATAACTTTATAAAATAAAAAAAACCGAAGATACTGTCTTCGGTTTTTTTATGTGTTTTTATAAACTACTTTTTTTCGTCTATTTTATCTTTATCTTCTTCTTTGGCTGCGTTTTTAAATTCTTTAATTCCGCTACCTAAGCCTTTCATTAATTCAGGAATTTTTCTACCTCCAAAAAGCAATAAAACAACCACAATAATTATTACTACTTGTGGCATTCCTATAAACAAAATCATATTATTTAAATTCATTGTTTCTAATTTTGTAACAAAGATACAAAAAGCTTTTTATTAATTCTTTGCTTCAATGGTTCCGCCAAGAACTTTTTTTGTTTTTAATACTTCTGGGGTTCCTTTATAAAAAATAGTTCCGCCAAAACTAACTTTTGCATCTAGTGTTTCTCCAGAGTTTACTTCTCCTTTTCCCCCAAGAGCCGCTCTAATATAGGTTGTGTTTTCAACTTTTAAGTTATAACCACGATACACACCACTATTATTAACTTCTATGGTTTGGTTTTTTGTGCTTCCTGTTAATTTAATAGCTCCTCCTGTAACGGCCTTAATTGTTAAGTATTGAACCTCTAGAACCATATTAATAAAAGCCATTTCTTGTGTTTTTATCTCTACTTTTTGTTGTTTAAACTCTTTTGCTGTAATAGAAGCGCCTTCATTAGCATCTATAATATCAATATCTTTAGAGTAATAAACAACAATTTTTACTTTACCGTTTGCTAGGGATTCCGGAAAAGGTAAATATAACTTTAAGATGTCTCTTGTGGTTTTTACATTGACTTTTTGTGCTTTCTCACCTGTAATAAAAATTTCTTGTTTGTCTGATTTTATCAACTCAACATCAATACCGTTGTACACTTTAAGTGTTGTAAAATCTCCTACAGCTTTTTTAATAGTGTCTTGACTATAAATAGAAAAGATTGTAAACAAGCTTACTAAAGTTAATAGCTTTTTCATTTTTTATCTTATTTATATCTCTATAAAGACATTTTTTTGTTTTTATTGTGACAAGATAGTTTATTCTTCTATCAAAGTAAAATCTAAATGTTTACGCTCTAAGTCTGTTTTTTTTACTTTTACCACAACGTCATCTCCTAATTGATAAATTTGTTTTGTAGATTGACCAATAATTGCATATTGTTTTTCATCAAATATAAAATAATCACTTTTTATATCTCTAATCCGAACCATTCCTTCACATTTGTTTTCTTTGATTTCTACATAAATCCCCCATTCTGTTACACCAGAAATAACACCCTCAAACTCCATGTCTTTATGATCTTGCATGTATTTTACTTGCATGTATTTAATAGAATCTCTTTCTGCTTTAGAGGCTAATTCTTCCATTTGAGAAGAATGTTTACATTTTTCTTCATAAATCTCCGCTTTCGGTGATTTTCCGCCATCTAAATAATATTGAAGTAATCTATGTGTCATCACATCCGGATAACGTCTTATAGGTGATGTAAAATGACTATAGTAATCAAAAGCCAATCCATAATGTCCAATATTTTGTGTGGTGTACTCTGCTTTACTCATGGTTCTAATCGCTAAGGTTTCCACCATGTTAGATTCTGCTTTCCCATGAACATCAGAAAGTAATTTATTTAACGATTGTGAAATGGTTTCTTTCGTTTCTGTATTTAACGAATACCCAAACTTACTCACAATACCTTGTAAAGCATTTAATTTATCAATATTTGGCTCGTCGTGAACACGATAAATAAAAGTTTTTTTACTTGGTTTTCCTTTCTCTTGTCCGATAAATTCTGCTACTTTTCTATTTGCTAACAACATAAATTCTTCAATTAATTTATTAGCATCTTTTGCTTCTTTAAAGAAAACACCAACCGGATTTGCCTCTTCATCTAAATTAAACTTTACTTCTACTCTATCAAAAGAGATTGCACCAGCCTGCATGCGTTTTTTTCGCATTTTTTTTGCTAATTCATCTAGCTTTAAAGTTGCTTCAACAATTTCTTTTGTTACGGTATATTCTATATCTGTGATAGAAATATCCGCAGGAATTGTACATTTTAAATATGAGATTCCTCCTCTTTCCTCGTTCGGAATGACAGTTTCTGAGTTGTCTTGTTTCTTGTTTCTTTCATCTTGATTTTGTTCTATTAAATATTGTGCTTCTTCATAAGCAAAGCGTTGATCTGAATAGGTAACTGTTCTACCAAACCATTCTTTAATAACTTGTGCTTTTTCATTGATTTCAAACACTGCAGAAAAGGTTAATTTTTCTTCATTAGGTCTTAAAGAACAAACTCCGTTTGATAACATTTCGGGTAGCATAGGTACTACTCTATCTACTAAATAAACCGAAGTTGCTCTATCATAAGCTTCATCATCTAAAATTGTTTTTTCTTGCAAATAATGTGATACGTCTGCAATATGAATTCCTATTTCATAATTTCCATTTTCTAATTTAGTAAACGATAAAGCATCATCAAAATCTTTTGCATCTTTCGGATCAATTGTAAAAGTTAAATCGTTCCGCATATCTCTACGTTTTGCAATTTCTTCTTTTGTAATTTCTATTGGTAAATTTTCTGCTTCTGCTTCAACTTCTTTCGGAAACTCATACGGTAAACCATATTCCACTAAAATAGAATGCATTTCTGTATTATGATCTCCAGGTTTTCCTAAAACTTGTGTAATTTTCCCAAAAGGATTTTTGGAGTTAGATGGCCAATCTGTTAAAGTAGCAACTACTTTATCTCCGTCTTCTGCTCCATTAATTTTGTTTTGCGAAACAAAAAGATCTGCATACATTTTATTGTCATCTGGAATTACAAAACCAAAGTTTTTATTCAATTGTAAAACACCAACAAACTCTGTTTTTGCTCTTTCCAACACTTCTACAACATCTGCTTCTAATTTTTTACTTCCTCTTTTATTGTAGGTATACACTTTTACAGTGTCTTTATGTAGTGCTTTATTTAAATTGATAGACGGAATAAAAATATCATTTTCAAAATCATCACAAATAAAATATCCATTACCATTTGTTGTTAAATCTAAGGTGCCAATATGGTATTTTCTATCTTGATTGATTGTAAATTTACCTCTATCAGTTTCTTTAATTTTTTTAGTTGCTGTTAATTCTGCTAATTTTTTTAAAATTTGAGTTTTTCCATCGGTATCAGAAATACCTATTTTTGATGCTATTTGCTTATAATTATAAGATTGATTTGCATCTTCATTTAATATTTTAAATATATTTTTGGTTAAATCTTTAATGATTCTACCTTTCTTTTTAAAAATTTTCTTCTTTTTAGACATATGTCTTTTTTATTGTTTTTATTGAGAACAAATTACATTATTAAAATTTGTTTTATTATGAATTTAAAGTTATGAATTCAATTTTTGTAATTTGCTTCTTTATTAATTTATTTTTTTATGAAAACGAATTGGTTTTTAATTGTGAATCCAACATCTGGAAACGGAAAATCTAAAAAAAATTGGAGAAAAATTTCAGATGAATTAAAAAAACAAAACATTTTATTTTCATTTGCTTTTACTGAATACTATAAACATGAAGAAATATTAGTAGAAAATGCTATTAAAAAGGGTTTTACTAAAATAATTTCTGTTGGTGGAGATGGAACTTTACATCATGTTGTTAACGGAATTATGAAACAAAAATTAGTAGAAACTAACTCTATACAACTTGCTGTAATACCAATTGGTACTGGAAATGATTGGGTAAAAACCTATAACATTGGTACAAAGATAGAGAAATCTATTGCAATAATTAGTAAAGAAAAAACAATACTACAAGATATTGGTAGATTAGAAACAGAAAATAATACCATTACTTACTTTACAAATGTAGCTGGAATAGGATATGATGGCTATGTAGCTAGTAAATTAAAAAAATTAAAAAGCTTTGGTGGAATAGCATATTTATTAAGTGGTTTGTATGGTTTATTGTTTTATAAAAAAACAAAATTAATTATTGAAATAAACAATCAACTACTTAAAGAAAAATGTTTGATGGTTGTTTTTGGTATTTGTAAATTTTCTGGAGGAGGAATGCAGTTTACAAAAGAAGTTGATAGTACTGATGGTTTATTAGATATAACAATAGCAAAGAATTTAACTTTAATTGATATGATTTTAAACTTACCTAAATTATACAATGGACAAATTGTACATCATAAAAAAGTGGAAAGTTACAAAACAACTTCTTTTAAAATTACTCCTTTTTTAAAATCAGAAAAACCTTTTATTCAAGCAGATGGAGAGTTAATTAATCGTGGATCTATCTCTGTATCAATACTTAAAAAAGCAATTCAATTTATAATCCCTTAAAAAAAAAGTTAAAGAAATCTTAATTTTATTGTAACACTTTTTTAAATTATACGTCTTTATAGTGTAAGAAGTTTAAAAAAATGAAACAAATTCATAAAATAATAGCACTATTTAGCATGATATTTATCACTGGTATATTTATAACTGTTGTAAATATAAACGCTCCTTTAAATATAAATACTTCTCCAGAATCTGTAAAAATTCAAAAAGACTCTTTATATTTTAAAAAATTAGATAACAAGACAATTTAATTTTTTTACTTATCAACATATTATATAATTACACTATTCTTCTTTAATTAATTTTAAAAATAATAATGTTAATGATATACTGTTAATAGATACAATACTTTTCTAAGTATTTTTTTTAATATATCACTTATTAAATTAAATTAACAACTTCCTATAATTTTAAAAGCTTAATAATCAATTAATTTTTTACTTTATTAACAATTTTAATAAACAGTTATACATAGATTTTATTAATTACTTATTATATTTTAAATGTAAGTAAACTGTAAATAATTTGTTGATAAATTGCTATTATTAAATTAAAAAAAAAATTGGTAATGTTATTTATCTTCTTGTATTGTAAAAATTATTACAACAATCAAAAAAAGTTTTAAAAAAATAAGAATATTTCTTAACATTTAGATAATATACCTAAAACTCTTATTTTTAAAGGGTTATTAAAAACTATTAAAAAATAACTGTTGATAACCATCTTTATACTTATTTTTGTTTACTTAATAACATTAAAAACAACATATTATGACAATTGCTATAGGGAATGATCACGCAGGTACAGAATATAAATTTGAAATTTTAAAAAAATTAGAAGCTGCGGGTTATACCGTTTTAAATTTTGGAACAGATACAAATGATAGTATGGATTATCCTGATGCAATTCATCCAACAGCAGAAGCTGTTGAAAAAGGAAAAGCAGAATTAGGAATTATTCTTTGTGGAAGTGGAAATGGTGCTCAAATGACCGCAAATAAACACCAAGGTGTAAGAGCTGCTTTATGTTGGAATAATGAATTAGTTGCTTTAACACGTCAACATAATAATGCAAATATTTTAACCATTCCTGCACGTTTTGTTTCTTTACAACAAGCACTTGGTTTTGTAGATATTTTTTTAAATACAGCTTTTGAAGGTGGTCGTCATGCAAACAGAGTAGATAAAATTTCTTGTTGTTAATATGGAGTTTTTTATTAAAGAGTTTAACCAATTATCTTTAGAAGAGTTGTATCGTATTTTACAATTACGATCTGAAATTTTTGTAGTAGAACAAAACTGTGTATATCAAGATTTAGATTATAAAGATCAAAAATCATTGCACGTTTTTGGTGTAAAAAAGGATAAAATTATTGCATATACACGTATTTTTAAACCAGGAGATTATTTTAAAGAAGCAAGTATTGGTAGGGTAGTAGTTGATAAAAAAGAAAGAGAAAATCAGTATGGACATGATTTAATAAAAGCTTCTATTAAAGCAGTTCAAGACAAATTTTCAACCTCAGAAATAACAATTTCTGCTCAAGTATATTTAAAAAAATTCTACGAATCTCACGGGTTTCATAAAGTAGGAGAGGAGTATTTAGAAGACGGAATTCCGCATATAGAAATGCTTAGAAAATAAAATTATTTTTTTTCTTCCTTTTTTGTCATTTTGTAAATTAAATAACCAAAACCTACCAAAAAATGGAAGATGATTACTGCAGCTACAATATATAAAGTTGTGTTTGAGTTATTCATTCCATAAAAATAAGTAGAACTTTTTTGTTTTTGTGTGCTATAAGTTACATTAATTGATCAACCTTTTTTACACCACCAAGTTTTAAATCATGTAAATAAATAGTTCCGATTCGTATTCTAATTAAACGCAAAGTAGGAAAACCTACTGCCGCTGTCATTTTACGAACTTGTCTAAACTTACCTTCATTAATTGTAATTGAAATCCAACAAGTTGGTCCATGTCTTTCATCACGTATTTTTTGGGTTCTGTTTGGAAAGTTAGGAGGAGAAATAAGAACAGCATCACAGCGTTTTGTGGTATATTTTTTTCCTTCAACACTAATTTCTACTCCATTTTTAAGGAGATTAATTACCTTTTGAGTAATAACTCCATCCACTTGAACATAATATTCTTTTGCTACTTTTTTACTTCTTATATGTTCACTTACTTTTCCGTCTGTTGTTAACAATAACAAGCCTTCAGAGTTTACATCTAATCTTCCAATTGCCATAGTTCCTTCTGGAAAATCATACAATTCACCTAACATCTTTTTCTTTCTCTTTGTTTGATTATTGACAAACTGAGAGAGATAACCATAAGGTTTATGTAGAATAAAATGTTGATGAGTTTTCATATAAAAAAGGACACAACAATATTACGAAAATGTAGCTTATTTTTTTTAGGAAAACTCAAACAGAATTTTGTAACTTAGTCGTTCTTATTTTAAAAAATTTATAGCAGAAAATATATGTCAGCAGAAAAAGAAAAAATAGCAAAATTAAAAGCATTACAATTAACCTTAGATAAGATGGATAAAGCTTATGGAAAAGGAGCTGTAATGAAAATGGGTGATAGTAAGGTAGAAGATGTAGAAGCAATTTCTTCAGGTTCTTTAGGGTTGGATTTAGCCTTAGGAGTAGGAGGATACCCAAGAGGAAGAGTTATTGAAATTTACGGACCAGAATCTTCAGGTAAAACAACCTTAACTTTGCATGCAATTGCAGAAGCACAAAAGGCAGGAGGCATAGCAGCATTTATTGATGCAGAACATGCTTTTGATCGTTTTTATGCAGAAAATTTAGGGGTTGATATAGAAAACCTAATCATTTCTCAACCAGATTATGGAGAACAAGCATTAGAAATAGCAGATAATTTAATTAGTTCTGGTGCTATTGATATTGTGGTGATTGATTCTGTTGCAGCATTGACACCAAAATCTGAAATTGAAGGAGAAATGGGAGATTCTAAAATGGGTTTACACGCTCGTTTGATGTCTCAAGCTTTACGTAAATTAACAGGTACAATTAGTAAAACAAAATGTACGGTTATTTTTATCAATCAATTAAGAGAAAAAATAGGTGTAATGTTCGGAAACCCAGAAACAACTACTGGTGGAAACGCATTAAAATTTTATGCTTCGGTTCGTTTAGATATCCGTAGAAGAACACAGATAAAAGAAGGAGATCGTGTTATTGGAAACAGCACAAAAGTAAAAGTGGTGAAGAATAAAGTTGCGCCACCATTTCAAGTGGCAGAGTTTGATATCATGTATGGTCAAGGAATTTCTAAGGTTGGAGAAGTACTAGATATCGGAGTTGAGTTAGGAATTATTAACAAAAGTGGATCTTGGTTTAGTTATGGTGAAACAAAATTAGGACAAGGAAGAGACGCTGTAAAATCATTGATAAAAGACAACCCAGAGCTTGCTGAAGAATTAGAAACAAAAATTAAAGAAGCAATCAACAACCAAGATTAAGTGTTTTTAAAAGTTCTACTTAATAGTAAAGCTATTTCAATTTATTGAAATAGCTTTTTTATGTTTACAACATGATAAAAATTTCAACCCACCTTTTTTTAGAGCCTATTAAAACGTCAGATGATAAGGTGTTATACTCATTAATGAAAGAAATTTATCCTCCTGCATATTCTCATTTTTGGACTGATAACGGAGATTGGTATGTAAATTCAAACTATTCAAAAGAGACTATTTTAAAAGAGCTGTCAAATGAACAGGCTGAATATTATTTTATTCTTTTTAAAAAAGAAGTTGTTGGTGTTTTTAGAATTATTTGGAATGAAAAACTAAAAGGTTTGTCGGTAACAAAACAAGTTAAGCTACATCGTATTTATTTACATCCAAAAACACAAGGAAAAGGAATAGGAACAACGCTGCTTACTTGGTTAGAGGTAAAAGCGAAAGAAAAAGGATATACTAGTATTTGGCTAGACGCCATGGATGAAAAACCGAAAGCTTTCGAGTTTTATAAAAAATTAGGTTTCAAATATCATTCTCATACTTTTCTCCCTTTTGAATTATTACATAAAGAAGTGAGAAAAATGAGTCAGGTTTATAAAATAATCTAAAACTATTCTTTAGATAGTATTTTCACCAACCATAAAATTAAATAAGCTCCAATACCAAAACCAGCAAACAGAACAAGTAATACAAACAATATTCTAATGTTTTTTGCTGTAAAATTTGTTTTGGTACTCAACCACTCACATACTCCTAAAATCATAAAATCATTTTTTAAATTATAATAATAACCTTTTAAATATTATTCTTTAAAAGGCGGTATTTGAACAACCAATCGCTCAATTTCTTTGACAACTTCTAACCTACTTTTTGATGTAAGTTCGAAGTATAAATTTTCCCAATCACCCTCATAATCTATTTTTTTCGTTTTTGGATTTTCAACTTTTTTTAAATTAATAACCCTAAGGTAAAAACACCCATTTAAATCATTTTCTGGCCTAAAATCTAGATCGATAGCTCTCATCGTGTTGTAATTACTTAAGTGCAACAAAGAACTAGCATCTAAATAATGCATGGTTTTTTCAGAAGGATCTACCTCATAGAAAAGATTCCATTCTACATTCCACCCAGAAGTTATGCGTAAAGGCTGTAAATCAAATTCTTTCATCTTTAAACTCCAGTACTACCAAACCCACCCGAACCACGTTTTGTTTCGTTTAAAACGTCAACTTCGTTCCACTGTACACGCTCGTGTTTTGCTATGATAAGTTGAGCAATACGCTCTCCATCTTTAATTACAAAATCATCATTAGAGAGATTCACTAAAATAACACCAATTTCTCCACGATAATCAGCATCAACAGTTCCTGGAGAATTTAAAACAGTAATTCCCTTTTTTGCAGCCAAGCCACTTCTTGGTCTTACTTGTGCTTCAAACCCAATAGGTAATGCAATAAACAACCCTGTTTTTACAATGGTTCTTTCTAGTGGTTTTAAGATAATTTCTTCTTCAATATTTGCACGCAAATCCATCCCTGCAGAACCCTCGGTTTCATAAGCAGGTGTTTGGTGTTTTGATGCATTGATTATTTTTACGTTCATAAATTAGTGTTTCAAAAATTGTTTTATGGTTGATTTTTCTAGTAAATAGACACCGCCAAAGTAACTAAAAATTGCTAAGAATGAAAACCAACTATTTCCTCTAAACAAACTAAAAGAAACCCAACAAAGCAGTGTTGTAAAAAAGAGATAAAAAAGAACTTTTTTTAATTGATAAGGAACTGGATACTGTTTTTTACCCACGAGATAAGAAATGGTCATCATAAATCCGTATGTAATTAGAGTTGCCCAAGCAGAAGCCATAAAACCAATTATAGGAATCATAATAATGTTAAATAAGATTGTAATTACAGCTCCTAAAACAGAAAAATACATTCCGTATTTCGTTTTATCAGTTAATTTATACCAAATAGACAAGTTGTTATAAATCCCTAAAAATAAATTAGCTAATAAAATAATAGGTACAATTTGTAAAGCTTCAAAGTATTCTGGTTTTCCTAATAAAATTTTAGCAAAAAAATCAATAAAAACAACAACAATTAACATAAACAAAGCCCCTAAAATAGTAAACCATGTTAGTATTTTAGCATAGGTTTCTTTAGCGTTTTTTTTGTCTGCTTGATTAAAGAAAAAAGGTTCTGCTCCTAAACGAAAAGCCATAATGTATAACATCATAAACACCCCTAATTTATAACAAGCGGCGTAAATCCCCATTTGTGTTTCTCCAATTAAATCTCCCAATAAAAGTTTGTCTAAATTTTCGTTGGTAACAAACGCAAGGCTTCCAACCATTATAGGTAAACTATATCGCAGCATTTTTTTTAAGAGCTGAAAATCAAAATCAATTTTAAATTTAAAAATGATCGGAAACAAGAATAAAAATGTTGTAGCGCTTGCAATAGTTCCAGCAACAAAAATATGCATCACTTTAGGGTATGCGTTGTAATATTCAATAATAAAACTAGGCAAGGAAATATTTTGATGTATTGCGTAAGGCACAAACCATAAAAAGAATACATTTAATAACGCAAAAATTAAAATATTTAAAATTTTATAAGCAGTAAAGCGAATCGGTTTATTGGCAACACGTAAATAGGCATAGGGAATTACAACAAATGTGTCTAGAGTAATTGTCCATATTAATAATTTAAAAAACAACGGATTTTTAAAACCAAAGAAAACTGAAAGCGTCTGGCTAAAAAACAAAGAGGTTATTAAAAACAACAAACTTGTAACAAACAAACTAATAAAAGAAGTAGAGAGTATTTTTCCCTTTTCTTTTTCTTTCGAAAAAAAGCGAAAAAAAGCAGTTTCCAGTCCGTAAGTTAATAAAGCATTAAAATAAGCCGCATACACATAATAATCTGTGTTAACAGCATATTTATCTGCCTCTAAAGTAGAGGTGTGTAGTTTTACTAAAAAAATATTTATTGCTCTTGGCAGAACTGCCGCAATACCATAAATAATTGTGTCTTTAAAAAATCGTTTTAAACTACTCAAAAGAAAAAGTCTTGTACAAATATAATAATTACCGCAAGTTTTGTGCGATAGAACTTTGTTTTATTACATTTGAGCTCTTTAATGAATGTAAATATGAATTCAAACCCTAAAATAGCCGTTTTTGGAGGAGGAAGTTGGGCAACCGCGATTGTAAAAATGCTAACCGAAAACTTAGACAGAGTTGGTTGGTATATGAGAAGCGCTTATGCAATTGAGCACATTAAAAAGAACAATAACAACCCAAATTATTTAAGTTCTGCAGAGCTAAAACCAGAGAAATTAGACCTTTCTAACGATATAAATTACTTTGTAAACAATTATGCTGTTTTAATTTTTGTTATACCTTCTGCATTTTTAAAAACCGAACTAGATAAAATAACCACATCCTTAGAAGGAAAAATAATCTTTTCTGCGATTAAAGGAATCGTTCCAGAAACAGGATTAATTATTGGAGAGCATTTTCATGAAACGTATAAAATTCCTTTGGAAAATATAGGAGTGATAACCGGACCATGTCATGCAGAGGAAGTTGCAATGGAACGTTTGTCCTATTTAACATTAGCGTGTCAAGATCAAGAAAAAGCAAAAATGTTAAGCAAGTTTATTGAAAGCAGCTACATAAAAACGAAAATTTCTGATGACATAATAGGTACAGAATATGCAGCAATGTTAAAAAACATATACGCTATTGCAGCAGGAATTGCACATGGCTTAGGGTATGGAGACAATTTTCAATCGGTATTAATGAGCAATGCAATTAGAGAAATGAAGCGCTTTATTAAAAAAGTTCACAAAATGAAGCGAAATATTAATAACTCAGCCTATTTAGGAGACTTATTAGTAACTGGTTATTCGACATTTAGTAGAAATAGATTGTTTGGAAACATGATTGGCAAAGGATATACTGTTAAATCAGCTATGATGGAAATGAGTATGGTTGCAGAAGGATACTATGCAACAAAAAGTGCATATGAAATCAACGAAAAAAACGGTGCAAAAACACCAATAATCGACGCGGTTTTTAATGTCTTATACAACGGAAAAGAAGCAAAAGATCAGTTTGAAAAACTAACTCATAAATTAAATTAGTTGTTTACATTTAATAACTAAAAAACCATCTTGTTAGTTTAATCTCCTAACCAACCAATTGCTTCTGAAAACCAACACCATTTTTAAACAAGCCAGAGTTTAAAGAATTGAGCGCTGCTATTTTATCGTTGCTATTTACTAAAAGAGAAATATTGTAATTGCTACCACCATAAGAAATCATTCTAATAGGAATATCTTTTAAAGAGTTAACAACTTGCGCACTTACCCCCTCACTATTTTGAGAAAAATCTCCCGCAACACAAATTATACTTAAATTGTTTTCTACCTCTACTTTTCCGTAGTTTTCTAATTCTGAAACAATTGAGGTAATTTTAGAACAATTATCTATTGTCAATGAAACCGCAACTTCTGATGTTGTAATCATATCAATGGCTGTTTGATTATTTTCAAAGACCTCAAAAACCTTTTTAAGAAATCCATAAGCCATCAACATGCGGAATGATTTTATTTTAATTGCTGTAATTCCGTCTTTGGCCGCAATTGCTGTAATCCCTTTATTTACCGTTTTATTTTTAATAATTGTTCCTTCAGAAAAAGGGCTAAACGTATTTTTTAACAACACAGGAATGTTGTTCTCTTTTGCAGGAATTAAACTCTGTGGATGTAATATTTTTGCCCCAAAATAAGCCAGCTCTGCAGCTTCATCAAAAGAGATTTCTCTTATAGAAAAAGTGTTTTCTACAAACCGAGGATCGTTATTATGCATTCCATTAATATCTGTCCAAATTTGAATTTCAACTGCATCTATTGCGGCACCAATTAATGAAGCCGTATAATCACTTCCCCCTCGCTTTAAATTATCAATTGCCCCATTATTGTTTCTACAAATAAAACCTTGCGTAATCCAAGTATTACCTGCTTGGTTTTTGTTAATAATTGGACAGAGTTTTTCCTTTATTTTTGAAACAACAGGCTCACCTTCTTCATCAACAATCATAAAATCAAGAGCAGAAATAAAGGAAGAAGAAATGTTAGACTCTTCTAAAAACAATTGCACTAGGTTCGTAGATAAAATTTCCCCTTGGGCAACAATGCTGTTTTCTAAATTTACAGTCTCGTTTGACAAATTTTTAAGATCATTAAACTTCTCTAAAACAAACTTTAACGCTTTGTTTTTATAGTGGTTGGTTGCAAACAACTCTGATATTATAAGCAGATATTCTTTTTCTAAAAGCTTTATTAATTCTAAACCTTCAATTAATTGATTGTTCTTAATTGCTTTCGCAATCGCTAATAACGAATTGGTTGTGCCAGAAACAGCAGACAGTACAACAATTTTTGAGGCCCTGTTTCTTGAAATTATTTCAACAACTTTTTTAATGTTTTTTGCACTCCCAACAGAAGTTCCTCCAAATTTTAAAACAATCATTTAGTTCTTTTTTGAACAAAAAAACAACGAAACACAAACAACAACAAATTTATTTAATATATTTACATATTATAACAGAGTGTTTAAAATTAAACAAAATGAAAACAATCCAAGAAGCTGTAGAAAGCACAATACGTAAAACACCTTTTATTGAAGAGGCGCTGAATGAAAAGCTAATTAATGTATCTTCTTTAGCTAGAATTATTTTACCAGAAGTTTCTGAATTATTAAAAAAAGAAATAAAAATAGGGGCTGTAATGATGGCAATAAATCGCTTATCACCAGCAAACGAATTACGCATTAGAAGAAACATAAAAAAACTAGCTTCAAATTTAGGAGACTTTATTGTTCGGTCAGATTTATGTGATTTTACGTTTAAAAACACCCCTTCTTTATTAAAAGAAATTGCGAAACTGTTAAGCAAAGCATCAGACAATAATGATTATTTTTTAACGGTTTCTCAAGGAATTTTTGAAAGTAATATTGTAATAAGTAAAAATCTTCAGCAGTATGTAGTGGATATTTTTAAAAACGAAACACTCATTCATAGTGTTTTAGACTTGGCTTCAATTACTATTAAATTACCAAAAGACAATTTAGATCAATCAGGTGTTTATTACTTTATTTTAAAGCAGTTAGCTTGGGCAAATATTCCGTTACAAGAAATCATTTCTACAACCCATGAAATGACCATTGTGGTAAAAGAAGAAGACGTTAACGAAACGTTTGCTATTTTAATGGATTTAAAGCTGAACTAACGTTGTGCAAAGAGTAAAAAAAGATCCTTACGCGGCTTTGCGGATTAAAGAATTCAATATTTTTTTAATCATAAGGTTTGTGTTGATTTTTGGTTGGTCAATGCAGTTTATCATTATAGAATGGCAAGTTTATAGTATAACCAAAAACCCTTTATCATTAGGAATGATCGGACTTATGGAAGTGATACCGGCTGTTTCAATGGCGTTGTTTGCAGGTCATATTGTAGATCAAAAAGAAAAACGAAATTTATTTGCGTTATGTATTGGGTTGTTTTCAATAATAAGCCTAGGATTGTTTCTATTGACATGGCCAACAATTGTTTCAGATTGGTCAACAAAAACAGTTTTATACTCCATTTATGGGTTGGTTTTTTTTGGTGGATTTTTACGAGCTTTTTTTAGTCCAACAGTATTTTCATTAATAGCCTTAATAGTCCCTAAAAAATTATATCCAAACGCAGCAACATGGAGCAGTTCTACCTGGCAAATGGCCTCTGTTTTAGGGCCGGCTTTTGCAGGTTTTTCTATTTTATGGATTGGAGTCCATTGGTCATTGTCTATTGTTTTTTTCCTCGTTATCTTTTCTTTTGGGTTGGTTTTTTTAATTAGAAAAAAACCCATATTAAATCCCAAAATTGGAGAACCTATTTTTCAAAGCTTAAAAGAAGGAATTCAATTTGTGTATAAAACAAAAGCAATTTTTGGAGCGATTACGCTAGATATGGTTTCGGTTTTGTTTGGAGGAGCAGTTGCCTTATTGCCTATTTATGCACAAGATATTTTAAAAGTTGGCCCACAAGGATTTGGTGCTTTAAGAGCGGCCCCTGCAATTGGCGCATTCTTAACAATGTTTATTACGGCCTATATTCCAATTAGTAAAAACGCAGGAAAAAAACTGCTTTTTGCAATCTTTGGTTTTGGGGTTTGTATTATCGTCTTTGGGTTGTCAACAATATTTTGGGTTTCATTGCTTGCACTATTTTTTAGCGGAGTTACAGACGGAATTTCTATGGTAATTAGGCAAACAATTTTACAATTGAAAACACCAGATCACATGAGAGGAAGAGTTTCATCCGTAAACTCTATGTTTGTGGGTTCATCAAACGAACTTGGTGCTTTTGAAAGTGGTTTTACAGCGAAATTAATGGGAACCGTAACAGCGGTTGTTTTTGGAGGTACAATGACTTTAATAACGGTTATTACCACAGGTATTGTTTCACCTTCTTTCAGAGCACTGGATTTAAGGAAAGATTTAGAAGAACACGAAAAAGAAGAGTCGCTAATTTAAAATATGTGTTGGCAAACCATCAATACTTGTTTGGTTTTTTGCCTCCCAATAGTCTTTAATTCCGTCTTTGCCTTTTTTAGCCGCCCAATCATTTAATTCTTCTCGCTCTCCTTTATATTCAAAAAACGGAATAGACATTCCACAAGAAGTTTGCACAGATTCTATTGAAATATCAAAAATTTGCCTTGTTCCAGGGGTTTCTGGAAATAACGAAATAACTTCGTTCCAATTAGGATCTGTTTCTTTGATTTCCTTTCCTTTTCCATACAAACGTAAAATATTTGGATCACCTTCAAAAGAACAAAACATGATGGTTATTCTGTTTTTTTCTAATAAATGTGCCGCTGTTTCATTTCCGCTTCCAGTAACATTTAACCACAAAACACGGTTTTCATTCATCACTCTAAAAGAATCCATTCCCTTAGGAGATATATTTATTCTTCCGTTTTCTGGAGCAGTTGCTACAAAAAACACCTTTTGTTTTTCAATAAATTGCTGAACTCTTTTAGTAATTGAGGTATAAAACTTTGCCATTGTACAATTAGGATTAGATAATAAAAATAGGAATAAACTTCAAAAGAACATAGATTTTGTTTTAATTAGTATCTTTAAAAAAAAATTAATAAAAACAGTTTTTATGGAGTATGGTTTTCTTTCGGTAATTCCACCGATTGTTGCAATTATTTTAGCACTAAGAACAAAGCAAGTTTATATTGCTTTGTTATTCGGAATTTGGTTTTCTTGGTTAATTATCAAAGGATGGAATCCGTTAGACGGCACATTGGCAATGATAGAAGGAATGGTTGATGTTTTTCAAGACAAAGGAAGTACAAGAACCATTATGTTTAGTGCTTTAGTTGGAGCATTATTAATATTCATTCAGTTTTCAAGAGGTGTTGAAGGTTTTATCAATATTTTAAATAAACTAATTGTAAAATTAGAGAAAAAACAAGCAGGTTATAGTAGGGTAATGATCCAGGTAATTGCAATGATTACAGGATTGTTGTTGTTTGTAGAAACAAGCATTAGCTCATTAACGGTTGGGACTTTATACAGACCGGTTTTTGATAAATTAAAAATACCAAGAGAAAAATTAGCTTATATAGCAGATTCAAGTTCAGCACCAGCATCCATATTAATTCCGTTTAATGCTTGGGGAGCTTTTATCATGGGATTATTACTAACACAAGGAATAGACAAACCATTTTCTGTAATGATGTCTTCCATCAAGTATAACTTTTATCCAATATTGGCAATTGCTATTGTTTTTATAGTAATTCTTACCAAAAAAGATTGGGGCGCTATGAAAAAAGCAGAACAGAGAACTAAAGAAACGGGCTTGTTAATGAACGAAGGTTCAAAACCCATGGTTTCTGATGCAGTTACCTCTTTTCCGCCAAAAGAAGGAATCAAAGCCAAAGCATACAATATGATTGTGCCATTATTAGTAATGGTTTTAATGATGCCCATCAACTTAATTTTTACCGGATGGAGTAGTGTAGAATCATCTACTTCGGTTTTTAACCATGCTTCTCAAGCAATTGGTCAAGGCTCAGGTTCATCTTCTGTTTTATACGCGGTTATTACTTCTTTATTAGTAGCCATGATTATGTATTTCATTCAAGGAATTATGAAACCAAAAGAAGCAGTTGATTTAACCTTAAAAGGAATTAGTGAGTTGATGCCTTTAGCGTTGTTGATGTTATTGGCATTTGCAATTGGAAACGCTTGTAAAGAGTTAGAAACAGGGGTTTATGTTGCCAACGCAACCAAAGAATGGTTATCGCCAGAATTATTGCCAGCAGTTGTTTTTGTTATTAGTTCGTTCATTGCATTTTCTACAGGAACCTCTTGGGGAACATTTGCTATTATGATGGCCATTTCAATTCCGATGGCAAATATTCACGGAGCTGATATTACTATAGTAGTTGCAGCAACACTAGGTGGAGGAATTTTTGGAGACCATTGTTCACCTATTTCAGACACTTCCATTATTTCGTCTATGGCCTCTGCAAGTGACCATATAGACCACGTAAAAACACAAATGCCTTATGCCTTGGTTGGTGGTGTAATTACTACGTTGATGTATTTGGCGATTGGATTTTTGGGATAATTAAAATAAACGATTAATAATAATTAAATATTCTATAAGCCGAAAGGCTAAAAAAAAGAACATGATGAAAAAAATAGGATTAATATTGGTAGTAGTAAGTACTTGTTTTTATTCTTGTACCCAAAGTATTGATAAGATTATCAATGCAGAAGAGGTAGAACGCATAGAAAAAACTTTGTCTTCTGATGCTATGGAGGGTCGAAGAACGTTTACCCCAGGAATTGACAAAGCGGCAGATTTTATTGCAGCAGATTTTAAAAGTAGTGGCCTAGCTTTTTTTGGTGACAACGACTCTTATTTCCAACACATTAAAATGTTGAAGGCAACAACAAAAGAAATTAGTGGAAAGTTTGGAAACGAATCATTAAATACAAACAATGTTGTTGCAAACACAACCTCATCAGAAATCAATATAGAATCACTAAAAGACTTCAATGTTGTAGTGATTAATAAAGAAGACAACTTTTTTCAAAAGGCTTTTCCATTAACCAGAAAAGCAGAAAACATTATTGTTTTAATTGATGAAGCTCACAAAAAGAACTTCGAAAGAATGCCAAGATTGGTGGGTAGAGCAAAATTTCCATCAAAATTTTCTCAAGTATTTATTTTGGCTAAAAACTTAAAAGCAACTTCTATAAAACTAACTATCAAAAATACCCTTACAGAACAAAAATTAAAGAATGTTGTTGGTGTGATTCCAGGTAAAAGTAAAAAAGATGAATATGTAGTATTTGGTGCCCATTATGATCATTTGGGTATTGGAAAACCAGATAAAAACAAAGACAGTATTTACAATGGAGCCAACGACGATGCTGCCGGAACAACTGCGGTTATGATGTTGGCAAAATATTTTAACAAAATCAAAAACAACGAAAGAACTTTAATTTTTGTTGCTTTTACTGCAGAGGAAATTGGAGGTTTTGGAAGTCGCTATTTTAGTCAACAATTAAATCCAGACAAAGTAATGGCAATGTTTAATATAGAAATGATTGGAACCGACAGTAAATGGGGCGCAAACAGTGCGTATATTACGGGCTACGAAAGAAGTGATATGGGAGCAATACTTCAAAAAAACCTAACGGGATCGAAATTTCGTTTTGAACCAGACCCATATCCAAAACAAAATTTATTTTATCGTAGCGATAATGCAACATTAGCAGAATTAGGCGTGCCCGCACATACCATTTCAACATCTAAAATGGATGAAAAGCCAAATGATGAACCAAATTACCACAAACAAAGTGACGAAATAGGTACGTTAGATATGAATAATATGGCTGAGATTATCAAAGCAATAGCGATTAGTAGTAAAACAATTATTAGTGGAGTAGATACTCCAACGAGAGTTACACTTCCTAAAAGATAAGAATTTTTAGGTTTATTTTTTCCTGACATTATAAAATACTCGGATTGATAAAGTGTGAATAAAGTCACGTTGTCAGTTCGAGTGTTTTTTATTAAAACCAAGTGGAAATAAAAAATGTATCGAGAACAACAGCTACTCAGCTAAAATCCCGCGTTTTTTTAACTCAGGAATCATGCGCAAAGCACCTTCTTTAACGGTGTTTTTTTCAATAAGAAACGTTTTTTCTTGTAGGGTGTTGCCTTCAAAAAAAGTAACATGAAAACGATTGTGAAGTTTGAATAATTCTGGCTGAATAAACTCTACTTTAGCAAAAGAATGTGCTGGAAGTTTGTCTATTTTCTTACGCAAAATTGATGTGGCTTTTGTGTCGTTAAACCCTTGAGAAACAATGACCACCAATTCTAAATCAATATCTTTTTTGTTGATGATGTACACATTCCAATCGTCTGTTTTATATTCATTGTTGAATTCATACACAACAGCGATTTCTACATTGGTAACCTCAGGAATTTGAATGTCTTTTTTCATTTATGTTGGAACTTGTTTTAAGTTCGTCATTACGAGGAAGAATGACGAAGTAATCTGCTTAAAAGACGAAGATTGCTTCGTAAACCTGTCTGCCGATAGGCAGGCTTGCAATGACAGATTATTAGATGACTGATTTAAACTGCTCTAAGAAACGTTTGTCATTTTCGTAAAACATTCTAATATCAGGAATTTGATATAACAACATGGCAATACGCTCAATTCCCATTCCGAATGCATATCCAGAATATTTAGTTGGATCAATATTTGCGTTTTTTAACACATTAGGATCTACCATTCCGCAACCCATAATTTCTAACCAACCCGTTCCTTTGGTAATTCTGTAATCAGTTTCAGTTTCTAATCCCCAATAAATATCTACTTCTGCGCTTGGCTCCGTAAAAGGAAAATAAGAAGGACGCAAACGAATTTTTGATTTACCAAACATCTCTTTAGTAAAGTACAACAACGTTTGTTTTAAATCGGCAAAAGAAACATCCGTATCAATATACAAACCTTCTACTTGATGAAAAATACAATGTGCTCTGGCAGAAATGTCTTCGTTTCTAAAAACCCTACCCGGAGAAATGGTTCTAATAGGAGGCGTATTGTTTTCCATGTATCGCACTTGCACTGAAGAAGTATGTGTTCTTAATAAGATATCTGGATTTTGTTCAATAAAAAAAGTATCCTGCATGTCTCTTGCTGGATGGTATTCAGGTAGGTTTAATGCCGTAAAATTGTGCCAGTCATCTTCAATTTCTGGGCCTTCAGAAACGGTAAAACCAATTCTATTAAACACCTCAATTATTTGGTTTTTCACTAAAGAAATTGGATGACGAGAACCTAATTCTATAGGCTCAGACGGGCGAGATAAATCGCCATAGATATTTTTTTCTTCAGCAGAATCATCTAAGCTGTCGTTTAATTCGATAACCTTTTCTTCAGCAGCTTTTTTCAGGGTATTTAACGCCTGTCCAAAATCCTTTCGCAATGCGGCATCTACATTTTTAAACTCAGCAAACAACTCTTTTAAAAGACCCTTGCTTCCTAAATATTTTATTCTAAACGCTTCAACCTCTTCTTTAGTAGCTGCTTTAAACGTTTTTACATCACCAATCAGTTCTTTTACTTTATCTAACATTTTAATTTCCCAAATAGTAAGATGCAAATTTATGATTTTTAAATCAATTAAACTCTAGGTTTTATAAAGAGTTCATGACGATGAAAAACGACTTTATAAAAAGGCTAAAATAATAGCCGGTTTTGAATTTAAAGATTTGAAAAATAGTTATCTTTGCAGGGTTAAATTATTAATTTCATAAAAAATAGATTTAAAAACTATGGAATCTAAAATAAATGCTTTTATGGATTACGTAAAACAACGTAATTCTAATGAACCAGAATTTTTACAAGCTGTACACGAAGTTGCAGAAACTGTAATTCCGTTTATAGAAAACAATCCTAAATATCAAGGAAAAAAATTGTTAGAAAGAATGGTTGAACCTGAAAGAACTATCTTATTTAGAGTTCCTTGGGTTGATGACAGCGGAGAAACACAAGTTAACAGAGGGTATAGAGTTGAGTTTAACTCAGCAATAGGACCTTACAAAGGAGGTTTGCGTTTTCACCCATCAGTAAACTTATCAATTTTAAAGTTTTTAGGATTTGAACAAGTATTTAAAAACTCTTTAACAACTTTGCCAATGGGTGGAGGAAAAGGTGGATCTGACTTTAATCCAAAAGGAAAATCAGACAGAGAAGTAATGGCTTTTTGTCAAGCGTTTATGTCAGAATTATTCCGTCATATTGGTGCAAATACAGATGTACCTGCTGGAGATATAGGTGTTGGAGGAAGAGAAATCGGATTTATGTTCGGTCAATATAAAAAATTACGCAACGAGTTTGTAGGTGTTTTAACAGGAAAGGGTGCTTCTTGGGGAGGTTCTTTAATTAGACCAGAAGCAACAGGGTATGGAGATGTATACTTTGCTGAAAACATGTTAAAAACAAAAGGAGACTCATTTGCAGGTAAAACAGTTGTAGTTTCAGGATCTGGAAATGTAGCACAATATGCAACAGAAAAAGCAACTCAATTAGGTGCAAAAGTAGTAACCATGTCAGATTCTTCTGGATATATTTATGATGCTGAAGGTATCAATGCTGAGAAATTAGCATATGTTATGGAGATTAAAAATGTTCGTAGAGGAAGAATTAACGAGTATACAGAGAAATACCCAAATGCAAAATTCTTTGCAGGAGAGAGACCTTGGTCTGTAAAAGCAGATGTAGCTTTACCTTGTGCAACTCAAAACGAGTTAAACGGAGAAGAGGCTAAAACATTACTTGCTAACGGATGTATTTGTGTTGCAGAAGGAGCAAACATGCCTTCTACACCAGAAGCAATTGAGGTTTTCCAAAAAGCGAAAATATTGTTTGCGCCAGGAAAAGCATCAAATGCAGGTGGAGTAGCAACTTCTGGTTTAGAAATGAGCCAAAACTCTTTACGTTACAACTGGACAAGAGAAGAAGTTGATGCAAAATTACATCAAATTATGAACGATATTCACGCTTCTTGTATCATGTACGGAACTCAAGAAGATGGTTATGTAGATTACGTAAAAGGAGCAAATGTTGCTGGTTTCGTAAAAGTTGCCGATGCAATGTTAGATCAAGGGGTTGTTTAAACCAATATTTATATAAAAATTATAAAGCGTTCTGATTTTCAGAACGCTTTTTTTATTTTTAAACTTTAATATATAAAGATGCAAATTCAGAAAAACAGAACTCTTCAAGGAAAACACAACAAACCAATTGTAGCTGATTTTTTTTATAGTGAAAACTCACAGCCAAAGCCAGTCATTATCTTTTGTCATGGCTACAAAGGATTTAAAGATTGGGGTGCATGGAATATAATGGCAAAAACATTTGCCGATGCAGGCTTCTTTTTTGTTAAATTTAATTTTTCTCACAATGGCGGAACTGTAAATCAGCCAATAGACTTTCCAGATTTAGAAGCTTTTGGAAATAACAACTATACAAAAGAATTAGATGATTTAGAAAGCGTTATTGAATGGATTTTTTCAAAGAATGATTTTCAAAGTGAAATCGATTTAAATAATATTTCTTTAATCGGACATAGTAGAGCTGGCGGAATTGTAACCATAAAATCGGAAGAAGACAACCGAATTTCTAAAGTGATTTCTTTAGCAGGTGTTTGTGATTTTGGCAAAAGAACAGCAACTTCAGGAGATTTAGAACAATGGGAAAAAGACGGTGTAAAATATGTCCAGAACGGAAGAACCAAACAACAAATGCCTCATTTCTTTCAGTTTTATGAAGATTTTATAAAAAATGAAGAACGATTAACTATAAAGCGAGCAGTTGAAAACTTACAAATTCCGTATTTAATTATCCACGGAGATAATGATACTTCTGTTTCTGTTGAAGAAGCAAAAAAACTACATTCTTGGAATAAGCAGAGCGCTTTAGAAATTATTGAAAACGCAAATCATGTGTTTAACACCTCACATCCTTGGGAAAAAGCAACATTATCCGCAACATTAAAAAAAGTAACACAAACTTGTATTGACTTTTTGAACAACGTATCAAAATAGTATAGAATCCTGCTTTCGCAGGAATGACAAATAAGAACTTTTCCGTATTTTCGAAAGATGGAATTACAACCGCCTTTTCGGAAAATTATTCATGTAGATATGGATGCATTTTATGCATCTGTAGAGCAATTGGACAATCCAGACCTAAGAGGAAAACCGTTGGCTGTTGGAGGAAACGAAATTAGAGGAGTGGTTTCTGCAGCAAGTTATGAGGCACGTAAATTTGGAGTCCGTTCTGCAATGAGCGGAGTGTTGGCAAAACAAAAATGTCCACATTTAATCTTTGTTCCCCCACGATTTTCGAGATACAAAGAAATCTCAGCAAAAATTAGAGCTATTTTTTATGAATATACAGATTTGGTCGAGCCACTTTCGTTAGACGAAGCCTATTTAGATGTTACCGAAAACAAAAAAGGAAATCCGTCTGCAAGCTTAATAGCGCAAGAAATTAGAAATCGTATTTGGGAGGAATTAGAACTGCGTGCTTCTGCCGGAATTTCGATCAACAAATTCATAGCCAAAGTTGCTTCTGATATTAACAAACCAAACGGACAAAAAACTGTCAATCCAGAAGAGGTGATTTCTTTTTTAGAAGAGTTATCCATCAATAAATTCTATGGTATTGGAAAAGTAACTGCAGCTAAAATGCACAACCACGGAATTTTCAAAGGAAGCGATCTAAAGCAAAAAAACAAAGAAGAATTAACGTCTTTATTTGGCAAGTCGGGTGGACATTATTATCACATTGTTAGAGGAATTCATAAGAGTGAAGTTAAAGCAAACCGAATTCGAAAATCTATTGCGGCAGAACGTACTTTTAATGAAAACATTTCATCAGAAGTGTTTATGTTAGAACGATTAGAACTGATTGCTGACGAACTAGAAAGAAGAATGATAAACTCTAAAACCAAAGGAAAAACCATCACACTTAAAATAAAATATTCAGATTTTACACAGCAAACAAGAAGCAAAACGGTTGCGGAATTTTTGCAAACAAAAGCAGAATTTTTACCTATAGTAAAAGAATTGTTATTTCAAGAAAAGTTAAAAAACTCAGTACGTTTATTAGGTTTATCTTTCGGAAACTTAAACACAGAAAAAAAAGCACCCGTTTTGGTGCAATTAAAATTTGATTTTTGACGCACAACGTCATGGCGAGAAAGAATGACGAAATAGTCTTCCAAGAAATAAAAAGATTGCATCGTGCCACGCAATGACAAGATAGAAAAAGAACATGAACATAAAAATTACAAGAACAAATTCGGAAAACACAGATTTTATCAATCTAGTAAAAGAGTTAGACGCCCATTTAAAAATAACCGATGGAGATGATCATGAGTTTTACAATCAGTTTAATAATATAGATGTAATTAAGCATGTACTTATGGTTTATAAAGATAAAAAACCAGTCGGATGTGGAGCAATCAAACATTTTGATGCGGATGCTGTTGAGGTAAAAAGAATGTTTGTTCTAGAAGAATTTAGAGGAGAAGGAATTGCGGTAAACATCTTATTAGAATTAGAAAAATGGGCAAAAGAAATGGGCTATAAAAAGTGTGTTTTAGAAACCGGAGAGCGACAGGTTGAAGCGGTTAAGTTATATCATAAGTGTAATTACAAAAGAATGAATACAAATTATGGTCAATACAAAGGCATTGAAAATAGTTTGTGTTTTGAAAAAAATATTTAACAAATGAATTTTAGTTACTGGGAACTTAAAGAGTGGTTTACCAACGTTGATTTTACCATTGTTGGGAGTGGCATTGTTGGCTTAAATTGTGCATTGATATTGAAGAAAAAGCACCCAACAGCAACTGTTTTGGTGTTAGAAAAAGGCATGTTGCCACAAGGAGCGAGCTCTAAAAATGCAGGATTTGCTTGTTTCGGAAGCTTATCTGAATTGGTAGACGATTTAAAAACGCACACAGAAGAAGAGGTATTTGATTTGGTAAAAAAGCGATGGGAAGGCTTGCAATTACTACGAAAAAACTTAGGTGATAAAAATATCGACTTTCAACAAAATAAAGGCTTTGAATTGTTTTTAAACAATGATTTGTTTGAAGAATGTGCTTCTAAAAAAAAGCAGATAAATAAACTGATTGCTCCTATCTTTAAGCAAGATGTTTTTACAGAATTAGAGAATGTTTTCAATTTTCAAAAGATACAACCAACCTATAGTGTCAATCAATTTGAAGGCCAAATTGATACAGGAAAAATGATGGCTCAGCTACTTTTAAAAGCACAAAAAGCAGGAGTTAAAATTCTGAATACTATTGCTGTTGAAAGTTTTACAGAACAGAATGATACCGTTTCTGTAAAAACCAATCAAATTACCTTTACCACCAACAAACTTTTTATTGCAACCAACGGTTTTGCAAAGCAGCTGTTACAAGAAAATGTGCAACCTGCAAGAGCGCAAGTACTCATTACTAAACCAATAAAAAACCTGCACATCAAAGGAACATTTCATTTAGATAAAGGCTATTATTATTTTAGAAATGTTGGGGAAAGAATTTTATTTGGTGGTGGAAGAAATCTCGATTTTAAAGGAGAAGAAACTTCTGAATTCGGACAAACAGCGTTGATTCAAAATCAGTTAAAAACGATTTTACAAGAAACAATTTTACCAAACACGAAGTTTGAAATAGCACATTCTTGGAGCGGAATCATGGGGGTTGGAAATCAGAAAAAAGCCATTGTAAAACCAATTTCTTCAAATGTTTTTTGTGGTGTTCGTTTAGGCGGAATGGGTGTTGCTATTGGGAGTTTGGTGGGTAAAGAATTAGCAGAATTAATATAAAATGTCAGTTCGAGTGATTTCGTTTTTACGAAATAGTATCGAGAACATTTAACAGCATCTCGATACAAATTTGTTTCACAAATTCACTCGGTTTGACAGAAAGTAAAATAAATGAATCTAAAACAAGAGCTTTTTAATCAATGTAAAAAATTTGTAGAAAACAGACTTGAAACCATTCAAGAGACTATTTCATCCAATCAAAACGCATTGCAATCAGAAACCAAAAGTTCTGCTGGAGACAAACATGAAACTGGACGCGCCATGTTGCAGTTGGAAATGGAAAAAGCAAGTCAACAACTACAGGATGTTCTACAAATGAAAGAAACCTTGGCTAAAATGAATCTTACTAAAAAATCAACGATAGCACACTTGGGAAGTTTGGTAAAAACCAATCAAGGAACTTATTTTTTAAGCTTCAGCGCAGGGAAGTTGATTGTTGATGGCGAAAACTATTTAGCCATTTCTGTATCTTCTCCGATTGGAAAATTGTTGTTGGGTAAACAAGAAAAGGAAACATTTATTTTTAATGAAAAAACAATTAAAATAGACACTATTAATTAAAGTTAAAAGTCAAGTTTTAAAAAGATTTCGCTAACGGTCTAGTATAAGAATAGTAGCGGATTTTCACACACTAACTTTTCGGTTAAACACAGACCTTTTTTATATTTACTTACTTTCGTTTTAGCGAATAAACCGCTATTATTTTTATACATTGTTAGGCAACGTTTTTTATCTTTTCAGTAATTCGGTTCTATGATATTCTAAATATTCTTTTCGACCATCAACTGGCAAATGGCTAAATGTTTTTCCATCACTTATTCCCAATTTTGAATATGTCATTTTCGATAAGAAAGGTGATAAAATACTTTTCTTGTCGTCAGTAAAAGAAAGGAAACCTCTGTCAAACATAAAGTCGAAGGTTGGCGATAACATAAATCCATTTAATGGGTCGGTTTTCTCAAAATCGTTTGATTTCGCCCAAGGTTTGATATGACTTGCTATTAGCATTCTATCATCAGACACTAAAGTTATTGGGCAGAAAGGGCATAATTTTAAAAGTTCCTCTCGATATTTTCCTTGACCAATTCGAGCTCTTGATAATACTTTCTTTTCTTCTGTATTTTCGAGTTCATCGATTTCTTGTTGCTCTTTTTCAATTGTGTAAGGATGCTGAACGTCTCCAAAATAGTCCGCAAATAGTCGGAAATAATAAAATACTTTACCATTGTTATCTAGTAATTTAACAGCTGAAATGTAAGTGATATTTGGTAAAGAAAGTTCTCGTATTAATTTATACGCTTTATCATTAGACTTTATATAAATCCTTGGTCCATCAATTTGAGTTTGTTCAGTAACCTCAAACTCAATTCGTTCAGGTAATTCACTAACTTTTTTAAGTCTTTCATTCCAAAGGTTTGGAAGTATTTCACGATTTAAATAAGGTTGCTCTGGATTTAAGTATTCTTGTTTAGTTTCTTCCAAATACTTTAGTAAGTCTTTTTTTAGCAAAAAGCATTTTATTCCAAAACCATAAATACCAAAAAAATCTCTTGTTTCTTGGTTTTCTTGTCCAATGTAAAGTTTGGCTTCGCCATTTCCGCCACCAATTTTATTTTGTCTAACAACGAATGAATCCGCTATTGTTATTTTTTCTTTTGTGTCAAGAACCTTAAACGGCTCGTTCAATAGCTGTATGTTCATTTATACTCGAAAATTTAGTTATGTCCATTTGTTTTAATAAAGCGATTAGAACGTCAACAACAATACTGTTGCCTGCTTGTCTATACATTTGTGTGTCACTAACTACTTGCTTGAAATCATCTCTAAAGCCCATTAATCGCAAACACTCTTTTGGTGTTAATTTCCTAATTCTGCCTTTATTGTGAGTTACATAATTATCTACTCCAGCACGATGCATTTTATGCATAGATTGTAAAAGTGGACGAGCAACTTCAAGGTCAGTTTTTATTCTTGTTTTAAAGTTCTTTGTTCCCTCGCAGAGTACATATTTAGTAGTTTTCTCTGATAAGTAATATTTTTCTTCAACGTCATTAACATCAAAAATAAATTCGTCAAATTCTTGTTTTTTCTGACTCTCAAAAATGAAATCTCCGTGCCAATTAAATTGTTGATTAGCTTTTTGACAAATAGCAATGTCTCCATTAATTTGAGTGTAACGTTTTTTTCTATTTTTAGAACTTGTTACGAATTTCACGCCTTTTTCCTTTAAGTAGTATTTGCTATCTGTATAATCTTCAAGAAAATCCTGCATTTTATGTTTCAACTCGATTGGCTCCGGAAATTCAAAATTGATTGATTTGTCTTTAAAGCCGACAACAAATATTCTTTCTCTGTGTTGAGCCATACCATAATTTTTGGCGTTCATTACTTGATAGAAATATTTATAACCTAATTCGTCAAAAGTTGCCTTAATGGTCTCAAAAGTGTTTCCTTTATCGTGATTAATTAAGCCTTTTACATTCTCAAAAATGAATACTTTGGGTTGGCTTTCTTTTACAATTCTTGCAAATTCATAAAAGAGTGTTCCACGAGTATCTTTTAAACCTTTTCGTTTACCAACCATTGAAAAAGATTGACAAGGACTTCCGCCAACTAAAAGGTCAATTTGACCTTTATATTTTTTAGCTTTAATATCTCGAACGTCATTATACCATCGTTCTTCGTCCATATCGTAATTTGCAAAATAACTTTCTTTTACAAATTTGTCATTATCACTTGCAAATACGATTTCTGTATTCAGTTTACAGCGTCTAAACGCATATTCTATTGCTCCAATTCCAGAAAACAAAGTAGCTATTTTGGTTTTAGCTTTTGGGTTTTCAAATTCTTTTTCCGTCCATTTCTTTTGAAATGAAAGTCGAATTTGATTTGAAACATACAAATCCATATGTTCCTTAACAATATTTAAAACATCCTTGTATTGCGGATATTCTTTTAATTCTTCAATTACTTTTGATGAATAATAATGATTTAAAAGTTCACTTTGTTCAGTTTCAAGGATTTCGGCAAGAAGTTCAACCAATTCGGGCGATAAGTGTCTTTCTTCACGTTCTATTTTTCCGAGTGTTGAAGTGTCAATATCAAGATGTGAAGCTACTTTTCTCAATGGAAAACCTAATTCACTTCTTCTTTGCTTGATGTATTCTCCGAATGTTGATACCATATTTTTCGACAATTGTTTTAGGACGATTTTTGTCCAAAAGTATGGAATTTTAATTTAAGGCACAATGTTTCTTTCAAAATGTTGCCTAATGTAAAGAATATGGTTCCGTTTTAATGAACTAAATTCAGAGTTAGCGAAGTTACCGAAAAAAGAATTTAGAAACAAGTTAAATTAAAAAGAGCCAAGCCCTTAACCAAATAAGAAGTGTACCTGTATTTTTGTGTTTTTTTCTAAATTAGAAGTATGATTTACAAAGATTTTTTCTCTTTCAAACTCTGCTTCTATCAACCAATAAAAACCTTTGTAATAACTTTGTAAAACGGTCGCTTCTAGCTCAGATTTTTCAACAATTTGAATTTGATGCGGGTACAATAATTGCTTTTTATTATTGATGGTAATTTCACTCACATCATCAAACAAAGCAGCAATATAGTTTTCTTTAGGGTTGTTGTAAATATTTTTTGGAGTGCCGTTTACCAATATTGTATGATTTCTGAGAATCAATAATGTATCAGCAAAAGAAAGTGCATCATTTTTGTCGTGTGTTGCCACAATACACGCAATATTTTTTTCTTTTAAATAAGCAAAAAGCTTTCTTCGAAGCGAGTTTTTCTTAAAATTATCTATCTGGCTAAAAGGCTCGTCTAATAAAATCAATTCTGGTTCTTTTGCCAATGCTCTAGCAATTGCAACACGTTGTTGTTGTCCACCGCTTAAGGTTTTTACTTTTGTGTTTGCAAAAGCAGTCATCTCAATAACCTCTAGCAATTCTTCGGTTCTTTTTTGTGCTTCTTCAGGGTAAAAACGAGACAAGAATTTTTTTATGTTTTCTGAAACTGAAGTGTAGGGCATCAAATCAAAATCTTGCGCTACGTATTTGATAAAATCCATTCCTGGAACTAAATGATGTTTTGGACCAAGAACTTCCGTTTCGTCCCAGAAAATAGAACCTTTGTTGAGGTCTAATAAACCATAAACCGCCTTTAGCAATGTAGATTTCCCACAACCACTTTCTCCCATTACACATAAATGTTCGCCTTTTTTAAGTTGAAAACTGATGTCTTTTAAAACAGGTTTTTTGGTTTGATATTGAAAAGAAATTGTGTTTACCGAAAGCATATAATTAGATTTTTCATTAGAAAAAACTAGCGCAAATGTACTATTTTTTCATGGTGTAATTTGGTTTAAAAAAATACGTCTAACTTTGCACATTAAAGAATATTTAGATGACAGAAAATTTAACAAAAGAAGCCTTCTTAGAAAAGGTTTTTAATTTCGAAGAAAACAAAGAGTGGAAGTTTGAAGGAAAAGTTCCTGCAATTATTGATTTTTATGCAGATTGGTGCGGACCTTGTAAAATGATTGCTCCAATTTTAGAACAATTAAGTGAGGAATATGGAGACAAAATCAACATTTATAAAATAGATACAGAAGTAGAACAAGAATTATCAGCTGCTTTTGCAATTAGAAGCATTCCGTCAATGTTATTTTGTCCAATGGGTGAAGCCCCACAAATGGCAAATGGCGCCTTACCAAAACCACAACTAGAAGAGATTATAAAAGATGTTTTAAAAGTTGAAAAATAAAAAAAACCCGAGATTTTGCTCGGGTTTTTTTATTTTATAATAATAGAGCTAGATTAAACTAAATTATGAGCTATTAAATATTCAGCAATCTGAATGGTATTTGTTGCCGCTCCTTTTCTTAAATTGTCAGAAACAATCCATAAATTCAAGGTGTTTTCTTGCGATTCGTCTCTTCGAATTCTTCCTACAAAAACGTCGTCTTTATCATGTGCTGTAATTGGCATTGGATACACATTATTAGCAACATCATCCTGAACAATAACTCCGTCAGTTTCACTTAATAGTTGACGAACTTCAGACAAATCAAAATCGTTTTCAAATTGCACATTTACTGCCTCAGAATGCCCGCCTGCAGTTGGAATTCGAACTGCAGTTGCAGTCACAGAAAAAGAATCATCACGTAAAATTTTCTTTGGCTCTTTTACCAATTTCATTTCTTCTTTGGTGTATCCATTTTCTAAAAAAACATCACAATGAGGTAAAGCATTTCTTCCTATTTTATGTGGATATGCCATTTCACCAACAATTCCAGCTTCTTCATTATCTAATTGTTGTACTGCTTTTACACCAGTTCCAGAAACCGATTGATAGGTAGAAATTACCACTCTTTTCATTTTGTATTTTGTATGCAAAGGCGCTAATACCATTACCAACTGAATTGTAGAACAGTTTGGGTTTGCTATAATTTTATCATCCCCAGTTAACACATCTCCATTGATTTCGGGAACCACTAATTTTTTTGTAGGGTCCATTCTCCAGGCAGAAGAATTATCTACAACGGTTGTACCAACATTGGCAAATTTTGGCGCCCATTCTAACGAGGTTTCTCCTCCAGCAGAAAATAACGCAATATCTGGTTTCATAGAAACGGCAGTTGCTAAATTTACTACAGCAAATTCTTTTCCGTTAAATGGAATCATTTTTCCAACAGATTTTTCTGAAGCAACAGGAATCAGTTCTGTAATCGGAAAATTCCGTTCAGCTAATACTTTTAACATCACATTTCCTACCATTCCGGTAGCACCAACAACAGCTACTCTCATTTAATTTCTATTTAGTATATCAATGAAGCTACAAAGTTAGCAAAAAACCAATTAGTTGTATTTTAAATTACAGATAAGTTTTCAAGTTGTTTAAATCGTTACAATAAAAATAAAATTGTTAAGTATTAAACGCTAAGGCTGTTTGTTTTTATTAAAAAGTAGTAGTTTTGTAGCGTATTAAAAAGACTCGAAAGAGTCAACATATTTTGTCTAACTAAAAAAGTATAGCATGCAACTGTACAATAAGTTAAGCGCAAAAGAACGCGCTGTATTAATAGACGAGGCCGGAAAGGATCGTTTAACCATTTCTTTTTATCAATATCACAAGATAGAAGACCCACAAACTTTTAGAGATCAACTATTTATTGAATGGAACCAATTGGATGTTCTTGGTAGAACCTATGTTTCTTACGAAGGCATCAACGCTCAAATTTCTGTTCCTTCGGATAGAATGATCGAATTAAAAAATCAATTAGATGCCATTCCGTTTTTAAAAGACATTCGACTAAATGTTGCGGTAGAACAAGACAATAAATCGTTTTTAAAACTGAAAATAAAAGTTAGAAACAAAATTGTTGCTGATGGTTTAAATGATGACACCTTTGATGTAACAAATAAAGGAGTTCATTTAAACGCAAAAGAATTCAACGAAATGTTGGCAGATCCAAACACGGTTTGTGTAGATATGCGAAACCACTACGAAAGTGAAATCGGACATTTTGATGGCGCTGTTACTCCAGATGTAGACACCTTTAGAGATTCGTTAGATATTATTGAAGAAGATTTAAAAGACAATAAAGAAGATAAAAATTTATTGATGTATTGTACGGGCGGAATCCGTTGTGAAAAAGCATCAGCCTATTATAAACATAAAGGATTTAAAAATGTTTTTCAGTTAGAAGGCGGAATTATAGAATACACACGTCAAGTAAAAGCAGAAGGGATTGAAAATAAGTTTTTAGGGAAAAACTTTGTGTTTGATCACCGGAGAGCTGAAAAAATTTCAGACGATGTGATTGCCAACTGTCATCAATGTGGAGAACCTTGTGACGAGCATGTAAACTGCGATAACGAAGCCTGTCATTTATTATTTATTCAGTGTAAATCGTGTCAAGAAAAGATGAACACCTGTTGTTCTGATGCATGTAAGGAAATTGCGGCATTGCCTTTTGAAGTTCAAAAAGAATTGCGAAAAGGAAAAGGAAATAGCAATAAAATTTTCAAAAAAGGAAGGTCAGAGGTATTGACTTTTAAGAAGTAACAGCATAAATAAATTATTAAGACCTCAAATTAGAGGTCTTTTTTTATGCTTAAAAACCATTTTCTCATTCTTTGAGAATGCGTATATTTACAGATTCATCAACTTTATGTTGATTTTCAAAATTATTTAAGAACCCAATAAAAACAAGAGTTGCATCAAAAAGCACATTTGTTTTTTTAAAATATATACATTTTATGAGCTGTACTAGTTGCTCAACAAAAAAAGACGGCGTTCCAAATGGCTGTAAAAGTAACGGAAATTGTGGAACTGGTGGATCTTGCGGAAGCGGAAGTAAACTGGCTGTTTTTGATTGGTTATCTAACATGACGTTGCCAAGCGGAGAAGCACCCTTTAATATTTACGAAGTTAGATTTAAAAACGGACGGAAACATTTCTTTAAGAACACAGAGAATCTTACACTTTCTATGGGAGATGTAGTTGCTGTTGAAAGTTCTCCTGGACATGATGTTGGAACTATTTCTTTAGGAGGAGAATTGGTGAAGGTGCAACTAAAAAAGAAAAACATAAAAGAAGATAGTGAAGAGATTTTAAAAATCTACAGAAAAGCATCACAGAAAGACATTGATATTTGGCAATCGTACAGAGAAAAAGAATTAGAAACCCAGCGAAGAGGTAGAGAAATTATTAGTCGTTTAAACTTAAAAATGAAACTTTCTGATGTAGAGTATCAAGGAGATGGAAACAAAGCGACTTTTTATTATACCGCGGATGAACGTGTAGATTTTAGACAACTGATTAGAGATTTAGCTAGTGCATTTTCTATCAGAGTAGAAATGAAACAGGTTGGTTTGCGTCAAGAAGCAGCTCGTTTAGGAGGTGTTGGTTCTTGTGGAAGAGAATTGTGTTGTTCTACCTGGCTAACAGATTTTAGAAAAGTAAATACTGCAGCGGCACGTTATCAACAATTATCTCTAAATCCGTTAAAATTAGCAGGCCAATGTGGAAAACTAAAGTGTTGTTTAAACTTCGAGTTAGATACCTATTTAGATGCTCTAAAAGCATTTCCGAAACAAGATAAAATTTTAAAAACAGAAAACGGTGATGCTGTTTTTGTAAAAATGGACATCTTTAAAAAGATGCTATGGTACACGTATAAAGACAATAGTTTTAAATGGTTTAGATTATCGCTTGATCAAGTTTTAGAAATAATTGAGCTGAATAAGAATAATGAGGAAGCAGCTCCGTTAGAAGATTATGAATCGGATATTGTAGAAACAGTTAAGGTTGATTTTGAAAATGTTGTTGGACAAGATAGTTTAACGCGTTTTGATGCTCCAAAGCAGAAAAAAGGACGCAGAAACAATAGAAATAGAAATAAAAAGAAACCAGCAGCTAGGGCTCAAAATTCAAACCAACCAACTAAAAAAAGAAATCCTAATCAACACAAAGGAGGAGCAACAAGTGTAGCAGAGAGCACGCAAACAAAGAGACCAAAACGCAGAAATAATAACCAAAACAAAAATAGAAACCGAAACAACAATAATGAAAACAAGCAAGATTAATTATATTGTATTTGTTTTTGTTGCTTTTAGCATCATTTCTTGTGATTCAAAAAGAGAGTATGACTCTTTTGTTTCTGTCCAAAACGGTTCATGGGAACATAGCAATGCTATTCTGTTTAACTTTAATGTTAACGACACGATTAATAAAAAGAACTTGTTTTTAAACGTTAGAAACAATCAAAACTACAATTTCAGCAATTTGTTTTTAATTACATCGTTAAATTTTCCGAATGGCAAGAAAATTGTAGACACGTTAGAGTATACAATGGCCGATAATTCTGGTCATTTTTTAGGAAAAGGAATTACAGCAATTAAAGAAAGTAAATTGTTTTACAAGGAGAATGTTGTTTTTCCAGTATCAGGAGAATACACCATTTCAATTACCCAAGCCATGAGAAAAAATGGTGAAATAAACGGAATAGAAAGCTTAAAAGGAATTACAGAAGTTGGATTTAGAATAGAAAAGAATTAAAAATGACTAAGAAAAAAACAGCAGGATTTAAAAAATATATAAAATGGTTCTGGGGAATTGTAATAGGCGGATTTGCATCTATTCTACTCTTATTTCTATTAGCTTCTTGGGGTGTTTTTGGAGCATTGCCAACATTTGAAGAGTTGGAAAATCCACAAAATAATTTGGCAACTGAAATTATTTCTTCAGACGGAAAAACATTAGGAAAATATGCTTACGAAAACAGAACACCTATAAAGTTTAAAGAGTTGCCAGAAAACTTAGTACTGGCTTTAATAGCAACAGAAGATGAGCGGTTTTATGAGCACTCTGGAATAGATCTAAGAAGTTTGGCAAGAGCTATATCAAAATTTGGAAAAGGTGGCGGAGCGAGTACTATTACACAACAATTAGCAAAAAACTTATTTACAAAAAGAGCCTCTGGAAATACAGCAAAAAGGATTCTTCAAAAAATTAAAGAATGGGTGGTTTCAATCAAGTTAGAAAGACAATACACAAAGCAAGAAATTATTGCAATGTATTTAAACAACTACGATTTCTTAAATCAAGCAGTTGGAATTCGATCTGCTGCACGAATTTATTTTGGAAAAGAACCTAATGAGTTAAAAACAGAAGAATCTGCTATGTTAGTTGGAATGCTAAAAAACTCCTCTTATTTTAATCCTCTGAGAAGAAAAAAATTAGTACATCAGCGTAGAAATGTAGTGCTTAAACAAATGGAAAAGAATGCTTTTTTAACAACTCAAGAAAAAGATTCTTTACAAAAATTACCTTTAGAAATAAACTATACACCAGAAAGTCATAGTGATGGATATGCAACTTATTTTAGAGAGTATTTAAGAGAATATTTAAAACAATGGGTAAAAACAAATCCAAAAGCAAACGGAGAAGAATATAATATTTACGCAGACGGATTAAAAGTGTATGTAACGATTGATTCTCGCATGCAAAAATATGCAGAAGAAGCAGTAAAGGAACATGTTTCAAACCTGCAAAGTTATTTTAATACAGAGCAAAAAAGTAATAAAACAGCACCTTTCTACGATTTAGAGCCAGAGCAAATTGAAATGATCTTAACCAGAGCAAAGAAAAATTCTGACCGATGGCGAGAAATGAAAAGACTTGGAACTCCAGAAAAAGAAATTGAAGCCTCCTTTTTAAGGAAAACAAAGATGAAAATTTTTACTTGGAAAGGTGATAGAGATACATTAATGACTCCTGCTGATTCAATAAAATATTACAAATACTTTTTACACTCCGGTTTAATGTCTATGGAGCCACAGACAGGCCACATTAAAGCATGGGTTGGAGGAATTAACAATAAGCACTTTAAATACGACCATGTTGAACAAGGAAAAAGACAAGTTGGTTCAACATTTAAACCGTTTGTGTATGCCACAGCGATCAATCAGTTAAAATTATCTCCTTGTGATACATATCCGATTTCTCTGTACACAATACCAAAAGGAAAGTACGGAAACATGAAAGCGTGGACTCCAGAAAACTCTGGTTCTAATCCTTATTCTAGATACAAAGGAGAATTAAGTTTAAAAGACGGATTAGCAAATTCTGTGAACACAATGTCTGCCAGATTAATAGACATGGTTGGTCCACAAAATGTTTCTAGATTAGCAAAAGCCTCTCTTGGAATTACAAGAACGATTCCTGAAACACCAGCAATTGCACTAGGAACGGTTGAATTGTCTTTATATGAAATGGTTAGTGCTTATGCAATGTTTGCAAACAAAGGGTTGCGTGTAGAACCAATGATAATTACCAGAATTGAAGATAAAAACGGAACAGTTTTAACGCAATTTACGCCAAAAACTCAAGAAATTTTGAGCGAAGAATCTGCCTATGTGGTGTTGGATTTACTAAAAGGTGTTACAACGGCTGGATCTGGAGTTCGGTTAAGAACATCCTATGCCAGACCAGACTATGTAACAGGCTATCCGTATGGTTTTGACAATCCAATTGCAGGAAAAACAGGAACAACACAGAACCATACAGATGGATGGTTTATGGGCGTTGTTCCAAATTTAGCAACAGGAGTTTGGACAGGTGGAGAAGACAATGCAATTCATTTTGAAGGAATTGGAAAAGGACAAGGAGCATCTATGTCTCTACCAACTTGGGCAATTTTTATGAGAAAATGTTATGAAGATCCAACACTAAATATTAGTAAAGAAGATTTTGAAAAACCAGAAAACCCAATCTCTATTCGATTAGATTGTGCAGAAAAGGACCCATTAAAAGAAAAAGAGGACGAAAAACCTGTTATTAAAAAAGGTGAT
>JALQYN010000028.1 GCA_023254055.1 Polaribacter sp. | reverse complement strand
TAATTTAAATACTTTTTAATCAAGAAAGCACTGTCATTCCTGCTTTCACAGGAATGACAAAATAAAAACTCATTTCACACAGTATTTATCACTATATTTAAAAATGACTAAAACACACATCTATTTTGTTCCCGGAATGGCTGCAAATAGCAAAATATATGAGTTCTTAACGTTAGACAAAACGTTGTTCGAATGTCATTTTTTAGAATGGAAAATTCCGCTTTCAAAAGACGAAAGCATTGCATCCTATGCACAAAGAATGTGTGATGATATTTCGCATAAAAATCCAGTACTTATTGGAGTATCATTTGGAGGAGTTATAGTACAAGAAATGAGTAAAATCATGGCTGTTAAAAAAGTTATTATTATCTCTAGCATCAAAAACAATCAAGAGCTTCCAAAACGCTTAAAATTGGTTGAAAAAACAAAGGTATATAAATTGTTTCCTGCAAAGTTTATCGAGAACATAGACACCTATATTGATATGTTTTTAGGCGATTATCAAAAGAAGAAATTTCAAACCTATAAAAAGTACATGTCTGTAAGAAATGCTGACTATTTACATTGGGCAATTGTTACCATTCTACATTGGCAACAATCAGAATCGTTAGAAAACATTGTACACATTCATGGCACAAGAGATGAAGTTTTTCCAATAAAACACATTACAAATAGTATAGAAATTGAAAACGGCACCCATGTTATGATCATTACTAAAGCTAAAAAAATTACTTCTGCTATTAGTAGTGCTTTAATTTGCTAAAGCGTCATGGTTTTTATACTTTTATAAAAAACATTTTTTATCATGACAAAATCTACACGTTTTCTATCAATTATTAGTTTTTTAATTTTAACTGTTGTTTTTATCAATGCGATAAGCACTGCGAAGATTCAGCCTCAAAAAAACACAAGCGATACTTACCAAATTAAAGCGTTGAAATTATCGTCTGATTTAAATTTAGCTGGAGAACGCGTTCCGCTTGAAAAACCTGATATCAAAGAGCGAATGGATAGAGAATTGTTGGTCAATACCTATTGGCAGTCTAACGGTTTGTTATTGATTAAAAGAGCCAACAAATACTTCCCTATTCTAGAGCCATTGTTAAAAAAATATGGATTGCCAGATGATTTTAAATATTTGGCAGTGGCAGAAAGTGCCTTGATTGATGAAACTTCTTCTGCTGGAGCTGCTGGAATGTGGCATTTTATGAGAGCAACCGGAAAAGAATATGGATTGGAAATTAATAGAAATGTGGATGAGCGTTACAATATCGAAAAATCGACAAAAGTAGCGGCAGAATATTTAAAGAAATCAAAAGAACGTTTGGGTAGTTGGACCCTAGCTGCTGCGGCATACAATGCAGGAAATTATGGTATTGCAAAACGATTAAAAACACAAGGTGTAACCAGTTATTACGATGCATTATTACCCGATGAAACCGAGCGTTATGTATTTAGAATTATCGCTTTAAAAGAAGTCTTATCAAATCCGAAAGCATACGGATTTATCTTTGATGAAAATGATTTATACACCTTGCCAAAAACCAGAACGGTACAAGTTGATACGGTTATTACCAACATTGCCAATTTTGCAAAAAGTTTCGGAACCAACTACAAAGAATTAAAACTGCACAATCCTTGGTTGCGAGAAAACAAACTCAATAACAAATCTCGAAAATTGTATGAGATTAAGATTCCGGTGGAGTAATATTAATATTTAAGTTATGCTTCATTAATAAAGAAAATATGAGTGATATAAAAGAAATAACTGAAGCACTGATTAAATTCAGAAATGAACGAGACTGGGAACAGTTTCACAATCCTAAAGATCTCGCAGTGGCTCTTAATATTGAGGCAGGTGAACTTTTAGAAAACTTCTTATGGAAATCTCATGAAGAAGCAGATAAGGAAAAGGTAAAAGAGGAATTAGCTGATGTTCTTGCTTATTCTCTTCTATTAGCCCAAAAATATGGATTTGAAGTCAAAGATATTATACTAGACAAAATCAAAAAGAACGGAGAAAAATACCCAATAGAGAAAGCAAAAGGAACTGCGAAAAAATATAACGAGCTTTAATGATTCAGACTCAAGTAAAAATAAATCATTACGCCTTTGAAAATAGTCTATTTGAAGATTTTAGTACAAATCATTTTGCTAAAGACCTTTGGCCTCTAGTATACATTTTAAGTGATGGTGATACCAAAACGGCTTATGTTGGTGAAACTACTGATGCCTATTCTAGAATGGGAACTCACTTAAAACATAAGACTAAAAGTAAACTTACATCTGTCCATTTAATCACAAGCGAAAAATTTAATAAATCTGCTACCCTTGATATAGAATCCAATCTAATAAAATATATGTCAGGGGATAATAAATACACTCTTCTAAATGGAAACCTTGGACTTGCTAATCACAATTATTACCAAAAAAAAGAAGTATACTGGGATATTTTCAACACGATTTGGAATCAGCTTAGAGCTGAAGGAATATCTAAACACTCAATAGAGCATATTGACAATTCTGACCTTTTTAAATACTCGCCCTATAAAAGTTTAACTAAGGAACAAAGTCAAGGCCTGTTTCAAATATTACAGAGTCTCGCAACAGGAAAATATGATAATACTATTGTCGAAGGAGGCGCTGGTACTGGTAAGACAATTTTAGCCATATTCTTATTTAAAATGCTTTCAAGTCAATTAGAGGATTTTAGTTTTAAAGAGTTCGGTGCAGAAGAAAACACTTATCTAGATCTGGTTATTCAGATAAAAAAAGTGCTTCCAAATCCTAAAATGGCATTAGTTGTACCAATGTCTTCATTCAGAACTACATTAAAAAAGGTTTTTAAAAATATAAAAGGACTTAGTGCTAGAATGGTTATTGGTCCTGCCCAGGTGAGTAAGGAAAAATATGATTTACTCGTAGTTGATGAGTCGCACAGATTGAGAAGAAGGGTGAATTTGGGTGCTTATTTCGGAGCTTTTGATAAAGCTTGTCTAGCGCTTAATCTAGATAAACATAATGCAAGTGAATTAGACTGGGTTACCATGCAATCAAAGCATACTGTTTTATTTTATGATGAAGGGCAGTCAATTAAACCATCTGACGCAAAAAAAGAACAATTTGATCTAATCAAAAGAGATAAAAACACCTCTATTCTCAAATTAAAGTCCCAGTTCAGAGTAAAGGGAGGAAATGCGTATGTTGAGTACATAGACTCTCTATTACACGATAAGTTAAAAGTAGACTCTTCAAAGTTCAATTCTAAAGAGTACGAGTTTACCATGTTTGATTCACTAGAAACGATGATTGAACAAATAAAATTACGTGATAAAGAAAGTGGACTTTCAAGACTAATTGCTGGTTATTCCTGGGAATGGAAATCAAATAAGGACAAAGATGCTTTTGACATTAAAATAGATGATGTACAACTTAAATGGAACGGCACTTCAAATGACTGGATTAATTCGGATGGAGCAATAAATGAAGTAGGGTGTATACATACTACTCAAGGCTATGACCTCAATTATTCTGGGATAATTTTCGGAAACGAAATATCCTTTAATCCTGAAACCAAAGAAATTATAGTTAACGAGGAAAACTATTTTGATAAAAACGGAAAACAGTCCATTAAAGACCCCAAAGAATTAAAAGCCTTTATTCTAAATATTTACAAAACTATCATGCTTAGGGGTATAAAAGGCACATACATCTATGTGTGTGACCCCTTATTAAAAGCTCATTTTGAATCTTTTGTACCTAAATACAAAACCGATCAAGTTGGAATTAAAACATTATTCAAAACGGAGAATATAAAACCATTTGAAAATTCAATTCCACTTTATAACCTAAAAGTAGCAGCTGGTACATTTGGAGAAATACAACAAGTTGAAGATGTGGAATGGCTTAATATTCCAGAAAAAATTAAACCGAGTAAAGACTTGTTTGCTTGTCAGGTAATTGGTGAGTCTATGAACAAAGTAATTCCAAATGGCGCATTTTGTTTATTTAGAAAATATTCAGGAGGTTCGAGAAATGGTCAAATAGTTTTGGTTGAAAACACCAATATGCATGATTCCGATTTCGGCTCATGTTATACAGTAAAAGAATATGAGAGTAAAAAATATGAAGATGTAGATGGTTGGAAACACCAATCGATTATTTTAAAACCTTTATCGACTAACAGCTCGTATGAAAACATAGTGTTAGAAAATGAAGATTTATCGCAATTTAAAGTAATCGGTATTTTTGAGTGTGTTTTAGATTAAAAAAACAAGTATGAATAGTATTGATTGGATTGGTTTTATAGGAGTTTTTCAAATACTACTAGCCTATATATTACATGTATTTGGTAAATTAAAAAGCAATCATTTAGCTTTTATTTTGTTGAATTTTATGGGTGCTACGATGGCGTGTTTGGCTTCCATTTTAATGGAATATCTTCCGTTTGTATTGTTAGAAGGTGTGTGGGTTTTAGTGTCTTTAATATCGCTTGCAAAATATAAAAAGACAAACTAAATAGATTAACTAAACACTTGTTAAAACCTGTTTACTATTAAGTGATTGCTTCACAAGTTCGCAATGACAAATATTACAAAACCTCCTTCACTCTACCAACAATTCCAGATTCTAATTGCACTTTAATTCCGTGTGGATGATTTGGTGAGTTGGTTAAAATTCGCTTAACAATTCCTTCAGTCAATTCGCCACTTCGTTGATGGTGTTTTTGTACAACACTTACTTCTCCTCCAACTTTGATGTTTGTTCTTTTCGTGCCGTCCATTAGAATTGTTTTTTTACGAGATTAAATTCAGTCATCATTTCATCAATGACTTCTTTGGCGGTTTTTATATCATGAATCATTCCAGCAACTTGCCCAATTTCTAATTCGCCATTTTCTAAATCGCCTTCAAACATTCCTTTTTTAGCTCTTGCTCTACCCAACAACTCTTTAATTTCTCCAATCGTAGGGTTTTGCTTGTACAGTTCTTGGATTTGCTCATAAAACTTATTTTTTACCAAACGCACTGGCGCTAATTCTTTTAAGGTCAATTCGGTATCGCCATCTTTAACATTGACAATGGTTTGTTTAAAATTTTCATGTGCAGAAGATTCTTTGGTTGCGGCAAACCTACTACCTACTTGCACTCCATCTGCACCCAAAGCCATTGCGGCTAACATGGCACGACCAGAACCGATTCCACCAGCAGCAATCACAGGAATTTGTACCTGTTCTTTGACCATCGGAATTAAAGTAAACGTAGTAGTTTCTTCTCGTCCGTTATGACCTCCAGCTTCAAAACCTTCACAAACAACAGCATCTACTCCGGCTGCTTCTGCTTTTAATGCAAACTTTACAGAGCTAACCACATGCACCACAGTAATTCCTTTTTCCTTTAAAAAAGTTGTCCATGTTTTTGGATTCCCTGCAGAAGTAAATACAATTTTTACACCTTCATCTACAATAATATTCATGATTTTTTCAATATCTGGATACAACATCGGTACGTTAACCCCAAAAGGTTTGTCCGTTGCTTTTTTACATTTCTGAATGTGTTCTCTCAATACTTCAGGATACATAGAACCTGCTCCAATTAAACCTAAACCCCCAGCATTAGAAACTGCAGATGCTAATTTATACCCAGAAACCCAAATCATTCCACCTTGAATAATGGGATATTGTATATTAAAAAGTTGCGTGATATTATTAGTGTCCATTATTTTTTAATCAGTTTAATCGTTTTTTGCTGATTTCCATTCGTGATTTTTAAAATGTAAATTCCAGAATTCAATTCAGAAACATCTATGGTTTTCGAAATTAAGTTGCTTTTTTCAAACACTTTTTTTCCGATTACATTAAAAATCAGAATTTGTGTATTTTCTAGTTTTTGTCCATCTATTTGAAGGGTAAACGAATTGGTAAGTGGATTCGGAAAAACAGTAAGGTCTTTTAAAAAATCTACTTGATCAACTGCCAACACGGTATACGCTTTTTGAAAATCTGGAACTCCATAACCATATTGAGATTGCAAACTTGGATTGTTATATCTATCTGCAGATTCTCTAATTTTCTGCATAATCTGCAAATTCGTTAAATTAGGAAATGCTTGCCAAAAACAGGCTACAACTCCTGCCATTATTGGAGAAGAATAGGATGTTCCATTTCCTGTTTTAGGGATATCAAACACCTCATCAATAATTGTTGCACTTTCACCTTGTGCCAATACATCTGGTTTTATGTTGTTATCTGATGTTGGGCCATATGAGCTAAATGGAGCGATTACCTTTGTAATATTTACCGCACCAACCGTAAAAACAGTGGATACATCTGCAGGGGCATTCATGTATTTCCATACTTTATTTCCTTCATTTCCAGCAGAAACAACAATGATCATCCCACGAGAAACCCCAATTTCTGCACCACGAGAAATAAAAGTTGTTTTACCATTCATATCTGCATAGGTATAATTATAATTTGAGTTGTCAAAAGTGGTGTACCCCAAAGAAGTGTTGATTACATCTACACCTAAACTATCTGCTTTTTCAGCAGCTTCCACCCATAGTGTTTGCTCTAAAGGGGCTTCATTTACAGGGTCTTCTGTTCTAAATAAATAATAAAAAGCGTCTGGTGCAGTTCCCACAAATTGGTTGTGAATATAGCCCGCTATAGTAGAAAAAACTTTGGTTCCGTGGCTATTAATTAATGTAGATCCATTGTATTCTTTTACATAAAAATCGTTGCTTCGTTTTAAGAAATCATAACCCCCTAAAATTTGATTGTTATCTCTCACTCTTTTAAATGCATTTAATGAATTTACATTCGGAAAACCATTGTCTATTATTGCAATATACATTCCTGCTCCTGTAAAACCTTTTTCATGTAAAAAATTGCCTTTTAGCATCTCTATTTGATTTGCTGCATTGCCATAATTAAAGGTTGTTGTAGTTTCTACAAACTTATTTTTCTTTGGCTTTTGAATCGGCTTTATTGTAGAAACACCTTTTGCATTTAAACTTCTGTTTGCAAATTCGATTCTTTCAATAAAAGTAAAAGTAGTTTTTAAATTGTTGATATTCGTTTGTGTTCCTTGTACTTGAATGGCATTTAACCATTTCGATTTTGCCAACACGGTAATTCCTGTTGCATTTTTTATTTGGTTGTAGTAGGTAGCTTCAATAGGTGCATCTTTAGTATCTAAAGCTATATTTTGCCTAGTTCTGCGATCTAAAGCTCGTTGAGACAACATCGTTAATGGTGAAGCTAAAAACGTTGAAGCATTGGGTTTGTCTTTCAAAAAAACCCAAGCATCTTCTTGAGCAACTAATTGAAAACACCATAAAAATGCTATTAGGGGAAAGAGTTTTTTCATCAACTTAAATTTATAAGTCGAAAATACTACTTTTTTAAAAATTATGAATTGTAATTACGAAATAACTCCAGAACCCAACAATTCTTGATTTTGATACCAGGCTACAAATTGCCCTTCAGTAATGGCAGATTGTTTGTTATCAAATGCTACATACAAACCATTTTCTACTTTGTACAACATTGCTTTTTCTAATGCTTGCCTGTAACGAATTCTAGCTTCAACCTCTAAAGACTCACCTGTTTTTAAAGTTAAATCTTCACGAATCCAATGCAGCTCTTCATTAGAAACAAACAACACATTTCTATACAATCCGGGATGATTTTTACCTTCTCCAGCATAAATCACATTTTCTACAACATCCGTCTCAATAACGTACAAGGCTTCTTTGGTGCCACCAACATTCAATCCTTTACGTTGCCCTTTGGTAAAATAATGTGCTCCTTGATGCTTCCCAACAACATTTCCGTCTTCTTGAGAATAGTTGAATTTTCTTGCGAAAAAGGCTAATTCTTCTTCTTTGTTTGAAAAAGTCGGAATGGTTCTCTTATAGATTTCTGAATCAGCAGGAATGGTAACAATTATCCCTTCTTTTGGTTGTAATTTTTGTTGCAAAAATTCTGGCAAACGCACCTTACCAATAAAACACAAGCCCTGAGAATCTTTCTTTTCTGCAGTTATTAAATCGGCTTTTTTAGCAATTTCTCTAACTTCTGGTTTGGTAAGTTCACCAATAGGAAATAATGCTTTAGAAAGTTGTTTTTGTGACAACTGACATAAAAAATACGATTGATCTTTATTGATATCTGTCCCTGCCAATAATTTATATACCTGATTTCCGTTAATTGTTTCTTCACCTTTTCTACAATAATGACCAGTTGCTACATAATCTGCTCCCAGATTTAATGCAATATCCATGAAGACATCAAACTTTATTTCTCTATTGCATAAAACATCTGGATTTGGAGTCCTTCCTTTTTCATATTCATCAAACATATAATCTACAATACGCTCTTTGTATTGCTCACTTAAATCAACAACTTGAAAAGGAATTCCTAATTTATCAGCAACAATCATAGCATCGTTACTATCTTCTAACCAAGGACATTCATTAGAAATGGTTACAGAATCATCGTGCCAGTTTTTCATAAACAAACCGATTACTTCGTACCCTTGTTCTTTTAACAAATAAGCGGCTACACTACTATCTACTCCACCAGAAAGACCAACAATTACACGTTTCATTTTTACTAAAATTGACTGCAAAGATACAAATCAATTGGGAGATAAACCTATTGAATTAACTGATGTATTGATAATGAAAAGCTATTTAGTTTTTTTGTTTTACGGAATTCTTCAGGGTTTCTTTCCTTTTTTTATCACTTACCATTTCTCCATCTATATAAAACTCCCATTCCCCGATACGTTTCCCATTTTTATAAACGCCCTTTTCTTTTAGTTTTCCGTTTAATTCATAGTATTTTGCCAGTCCATTTTCTAAACCATTTTCAAAAGTTACTTCTTCTATCAAGATCTCATTATCTGAATATTTTTTTGAAATACCGTGTAGTTTACCTTTTTTGTATTCAGCTTCTTTTGCTTTCTTTCCATTACTTTTAAAATAGATAGTTACTGTACCTTCTAATTTTCCGTCATCATAAAATTCTTCAGAAAAAACAGTACCCTTATTAAAGTAATAAGTCCATTTTCCAACTCTTTTTTTACCTATATGCGTTCCTAATACCCTTGTTTTTCCGTTTTGATATAAATAGGTAATAGCAACAGAATCAGAATCTTTTTTAAATATTTTTATGGCTTCTGGATAAGCAGAATAACGAATATTGTAAAACTTAAAAGTACCAACTTCATTTCCGTTTTCAAACTGACCTGTGTATTTAATTCTGTTATTAGGGTAGTATTTTTTCCAAGGTCCTGTTCGCTTTTTGTTTTCATTAAATTGATTGTAGCTTTGAGAAACGACAACATTTCCGCTTAAAAAAAACGTAAAAAGAGTACAAACAAAAAATAGTCTTTTTATATTTATCATCATCAAAGTATTAACATTCAAAGATACGTAACTAAGCATATTATGGATAAAGAATTTTTGATTTTTGCGTTAAAATCTATTGAAAACGCTAAAAGAGAAAACAGAGATAAGGTGGCAAATATTGTGTACAATCATAAAGAATTGTTTAAATATTTGGTTGAATTAACTTTTTTAGTTGATGATAAAATATCTATCAAAGCTGCTTGGATTCTAGAATGGATGTGTACCCATGGCAATTTACCATGGATCCTTCCTCATTTAGATGAATTTACAAAGAACATCTCTACACTACATTTTGATAGCGCTATTAGACCTTGTGCTAAAATTTGCGAACAAATAGCAAAGGCTTTTACTTCAAAAAAGGAAAATGAATTTCAATCAACTTTAACACATGAACATATAGATGCTATTGTAGAAACCGGATTTGATTGGTTAATTACACCTCAAAAAATTGCTGTTAGAGCTTATACAATGCATACATTGTATTTATTTGGTTTGCAAAAAGATTGGATTCACCCAGAATTAGAGCATTTAATTACAACAAAAATCATTAAAGAAAGTAAAGGTTGTAAAGCCAGAGGAACACATATTTTATCATTGATAAAAAAGCATCAAAAAATCTAGAATTTACACTATAAAAGTTTCTTTAAATCAGTATTTTTGCACAACACAACACATCGAAAATGAACTTATCTGAATTAAACGCAATCTCTCCAATTGATGGAAGATATAGAAATAAAGTAGCAAAATTAGCTGATTACTATTCCGAAGAATCTTTAATTAAATATCGTGTAAAAGTAGAGATCGAATACTTTATTGCTTTATGTGAAATTCCACTTCCTCAATTGAATGATTTCAATACAGATTTATTTTCTGAGTTAAGAAAAATATATGAAGATTTTTCTACAGCAGATGCCCAAAAAATTAAGGAAATTGAAAAAGTTACCAATCACGATGTAAAAGCTGTTGAGTATTTTATAAAAGAAGAATTTGACAAACTTGGCATAGAGGATTTTAAAGAGTTTATTCATTTCGGCCTGACTTCACAAGACATCAACAATACTGCAATTCCACTTTCAATTAAAGATTCAGTTAAAGATGTTTACATTCCTTTATATCAAGAACTTATAAAAAAAATAAAAGAACTATCTATTGAATGGAATGAGGTCTCTATGTTGGCTAGAACACACGGGCAACCAGCATCTCCAACACGTCTTGGAAAAGAAATAAATGTGTTTGCTGTTCGCTTAAACGAACAATTTAAAACCTTATTAACCATACCAAACGCAGCAAAATTTGGAGGAGCAACAGGAAATTACAACGCACACCATGTTGCCTACCCAACGATTGATTGGAAAGCATTTGGAACTCGTTTTGTAGAAGAAAAATTAGGTTTACATCATTCGTTTCCAACGACACAAATTGAGCATTACGATTATATGGCTTCTTTGTTTGATTGCTTAAAAAGAATCAACACTATTATCTTAGATTTAGACAAAGACATCTGGACGTATGTTGCAATGGATTATTTCAAACAAAAAATTAAAGCTGGAGAAATTGGTTCATCTGCAATGCCACATAAAGTAAATCCGATTGATTTTGAAAACTCAGAAGGAAATTTAGGAATTGCAAATGCGTTATTTGAACATTTAGCTGCTAAATTACCAATCTCTAGACTACAAAGAGATTTAACTGACAGCACTGTTTTAAGAAATGTTGGTGTTCCGTTTGGACACACATTAATAGGTTTTGCCTCTACTTTAAAAGGGCTAAATAAACTCTTATTGAATAAAGAAAAATTTGAGCAAGATTTAGAAAATAATTGGGCTGTAGTTGCCGAGGCAATTCAAACAATCCTTAGAAGAGAAGGGTACCCAAACCCTTATGAAGCCTTAAAAGGTCTTACAAGAACTAATGAAAAAATCACTCAAAAATCTATTGCTAACTTTATTGACACCCTAGAAGTTTCAGAAGCTATCAAAAACGAACTAAAAGTTATAACACCCGCAAATTTTACAGGAATCTAATGAAAAAAAATATTATCATACTTTTTGCCTTAACAGTAGTTTTTTCTTGTAAAGAGCCTGTTATTATTGACAATAACAATCAGTTTAAAGTGGGGGTTTTTGAAATTCCTGCAGGAAAAGGCTATAGTAAAACAATTATAACTAGAAAAGACAGTATTCAGATTGAAGAATACACGAAAACAATTTCAATCTCAACAGACAGTACAGTTACTGAAAGAGTAGAGAAACATATTGACACATTGTTTATTGAATGGAAAAACAACTTTTCATACATCTTACGAATGAAAAGTCCGAAAACAAGCTTAGACAAAGACAAAATTTTTGTCAACATAAATAAGGTTACAGACAGTTCCTACAGTTTTACTGCAAAAATTGGTTTTTCTAAATACAAACAAACAGGTATCGTTTATAAAGTTAAAGATTGATGGAGATATTTGCAGATATTGACACTTGGATTGCCTTATTAACACTTACTTTTTTAGAAATTGTTTTAGGAATAGATAATATTGTTTTTATTTCTATAGCCACCAATAAATTACCAAAAGAACAACAAAGAAAAGGAACAAATATTGGACTGCTTTTAGCAATGGTTTTTAGAATCCTATTACTACTTGGAGTATCCTATTTAATTGCGATGAAAGATCCTTTTTTAAGCATTCATAACTCCTGGTTAAGCACCGATATTACTGGGCAAAGTATTATATTAATCCTCGGAGGAATATTCTTGCTTTATAAAAGCACTAGTGAAATTCATAATAAAGTAGAAGGTTCAGTAAAAGAAAATACTCCCAAAAAAATGGCTTCTACCCTATCAAAAGTCATCATTCAAATTGTATTAATTGATATCGTTTTCTCATTTGATTCTGTATTAACAGCAGTTGGAATGACAAACGGAACTGAAGGGGCTCTAATTATAATGATTACAGCAGTAATCGTTTCTATGATTATTATGATGTTGTTTGCAAATCCAGTTGGTCAATTTGTAAATACGCACCCAACGGTACAAATGCTTGCTTTATCTTTTTTAATATTGATAGGGTTTATGCTAATAACTGAAGGAGCTCATTTGGCAAACACTATAATTTTTAACAATAATATAGGAACTGTTCCAAAAGGATATTTGTATTTTGCCATCGCTTTTTCATTAGGTGTAGAAGCATTGAATATGAAAATTAGAAAAAAAAGAGACTAATCAATTATCAAAAATTTTAAGAAACATATCATCCTTTTCAGTGTATTCTTGTTATTGACGCCTTCAATAATACAATTAGCGCACACCTTAGAAAATCATAAACATACTATTTGTTTTTCTAAAGATGTAAAACACATACACCAGAAAGATTTAGATTGTTCTTTTTTACATAGACAGCTACAAACATTTAGCATAGATTTTCCATCAAATTACGATGTAGTACCACAACAATTTTATACAACTTTATCTACATTAAATACAACAGTTAAAGTTGAAAAAATTGTTTCTAAAAAAACTTCCCGAGGACCACCATTTTTTATTGTATAACAAGTTATGTCAATATTAAATTGACAAAAAAATTTAGTATAACAATAAATAATATCACATGAAAATAGTATTAAAAGCCTTGCTTTTTATAAGCTGTATATCTGCTACAGCACAAAATAATATTACCGGAACCGTAACAGATACTAATAATAACCCTTTAATGGGAGTTGAAATTTATACCACAGAATTTCATAAGGGAACCGTTACCGATGAAAACGGGAAGTACTCACTAAAAAATTTACCGAACGGAAAAGTAAAAATTTCTTTTTCATTCATTGGTTTCGAAACACAAACAAAAACTTTAGAGTTTAACTCAAAAAACAGAAAACTAGACATAACCTTATTAGAATCTGTATTTACTATAGATGAAGTTATCATTTCTACTCCTTTTAATAAATTACAATCAGAAAATGTTATGAAGGTAGAAAGGCTATCCGCATTAGCAATTAAAAGAACTGGCTCACCAACATTAATATCTGGCTTAGAAAAAATTGCTGGTGTTTCGCAAATTTCTACAGGAACTTCTATTGGAAAACCTGTAATAAGAGGTTTAAGTGGAAATAGAGTCTTAGTGTATGCGCAAGGTGTACGTCTAGAAAATCAACAATTTGGAGACGAACATGGGCTTGGCCTAAACGGTGCTGGAGTTGAAAGCATAGAAGTTATAAAAGGTCCCGCTTCTCTACTCTATGGTTCAGATGCTCTAGGTGGTGTTCTGTATTTAAACCCTGAAAGATTTGCTCCAGAAAACACAACAAATGGTTATTTTAATCAGCAATTCTACAGCAACACATTAGGAAGCAATACCTCAGTTGGATTTAAAACTTCTTCAGAAAAATGGAAGTTACTAGGACGTATTAGTGAAAATTTTCATTCAGATTACAAAACGCCTAATAGCAATCGTGTAAGCAATACTAGGTTTAAAGAAAGAGATTTTAAAATTGGTTTAGGGTATAATTCAGAAAGCTATTCAAACGAATTCAGATATAATTTAAACAGATCGTTTTTAGGTATTACAGAAGGAATTGGAATCCAATCTACAGATTACACTCCTGAAGAACCTTATCAAAAAGTAGACAATCAGATTTTTAGCTTACACAATCATTTCTTTTTTGGAAATTCTAAACTAGATGTAGACTTAGGCTATATTTTTAATGATAGACAAGAGTTTGAAGAACATCATGGAGCAGATGAACATCATGAAGACGAAGAAGCTGCTTTACGAATGAAACTGAGAACATTTAATTACAATGTAAAATACAATTTACCCACCTTTAAAAATGGTATTGAAAGCATTTTAGGGGTGCAAGGAATGTTTCAACAGAATAAAAATTTTGGAGAAGAATTGTTAATTCCGAATGCCAAAGTAAATGACCTTGGTTTATTTTATACCATTCACAAACAATTTAAAAATTCTTCTTTACAAGCAGGGATTCGTTTTGACACTAGACAGCTACAAACCGAAAAGCATATTGTAGTTCATGGTGCAGATACACATGTTTTTAATCCTTTAGATAAAAACTACACAAGCTTTACCGCCTCTTTAGGATATAAATTTACGTTGTTTGATAAAATTACAACTAGAATTAACACGGCTAGCGGATTTAGAGCACCTAATTTGGCAGAATTAACTTCAAACGGGGTTCATCACGGTACAAATCGTTTTGAGGTTGGAAATGCAGACTTGGACACTGAAAAGAACATTCAATTAGATGTATCATTAGAATACAAAACAGATCATATAGAGTTTTTTGGTAATGGTTTTTACAATCAGCTAAACGATTATATATTTTTAGCTCCAACAGGAGCAATTGAAGACGGTGCACCTGTTTTTAAATACACACAACACAATGCAAAATTGTATGGAGGAGAATTTGGATTTCATTTACATCCGCACCCTATAGATTGGCTGCATTTAGAAAGCAGTTTTGAGATGGTTGTTGGTAAACAACAAAATGGTGATTATCTACCTTTAATACCAGCAAACACATTTAAAAACACATTGAGAACAGAATTTAAAATAAACGATTGGATCAAAAATGGATATACTAATTTAACAGTTACATCTACACTATCGCAAAAAAATGTTGGTCTTTTTGAAACTGCCTCTGATGGTTATCATTTGGTTTCTGTTGGTTTTGGTGGAGACATTGAAATAAATTCTTTAAAATTCAATACTACATTTTCTGTAAATAATTTACTTGACACCAAATACATTCATCATTTATCTCGATTAAAATCAGATGGAATATTGAATGCAGGAAGAAATATTGTTTTGGGAGTGAGTTTTAAAATTTAAACTCTTAAAAAAAAGAATAATTTGAAATAGGCTTTGCATTTTGCAAAGCCTGTTTTTTTTGAACCCATAAAGCTTAAATTTCATACCTTAGCAATATTAGCATCAATATGTAATCAAACTTCCAAATGAAACTTTTAAAAACTGCATGTATCATTATTTTAGTATGTATTGTAAATAGCACCTATTCTCAACAAAAAAGAGTTCGAGATTATGGTATAGAAGTAGGTGTATTAAAACCTGGAAAAAACAATGCTATTACCGATGTTTTTGGTGTAAAAGTTGGACATACAACGATTGTTGATGGTAAAAACATTAGAACTGGAGTAACCGCAATACTTCCGCATTCAGAAAATCTTTTTCAATATAAAGTACCTGCTGCAATTTATTTAGGGAATGGTTTCGGAAAATTAGCTGGCTATAGTCAAGTTAAAGAACTAGGGAACATAGAAACTCCAATTATTCTTACAAATACATTAAGTGTTCCTGCCGCTTCTAATGCTTTAATCACCTATACTATCAATCAACCAGAAAACAAAAATATCGGCTCTGTAAATCCTGTTGTTGGAGAAACAAATGATGGTTATTTAAACGATATTAGAGGAAGACATGTAAAAGAAAAGCATGTGTTGACTGCAATTAGCAACGCAAAAACAGGTAGTGTAACAGAAGGTAATGTTGGCGCAGGAACAGGAACGATTTGTTTTGGTTATAAAGGCGGAATTGGAACATCATCTAGAGTACTTCCTAAAAAACTAGGAGGATATACAGTTGGTGTTTTAGTGCAAACAAATTTTGGTGGTGTTTTTGAATTAAATGGAGTCCCTGTTGCAAAAGAATTGGACAATTATCCTAGAAGTTACACTTATGATGTTGATGGCTCTTGTATGATTGTTGTCATGACAGATGCTCCTTTAAGTTCTAGAAACTTAGAGCGCTTAGCTAAACGTGCAATTATGGGATTGGCCAAAACTGGTGGTATTGCCTCTAACGGAAGTGGCGATTATGTAATTGCTGTTTCAACTGCTAAAGAAAATAGAATTCCATATAAAAGCAACTCTAAACTATTAGACAAAAAAGAATTGCGAAATGGGTTAATGTCTCCTTTATTTTTAGCAACCATAGAAGCAACCGAAGAAGCCATTTTAAACTCACTTTTTGCTGCTGAAACAACTATTGGCAGAGACAATCATAAAGTTGAAGCCTTACCTAAAGACAAGGTTTTAGAAATTGTAAAAAAATACAACGGTATTAAAAAATAATTACTGAACGTATTTTGTTTTCTTGATAGTGCTTAACACAATAAAAGAAGCTAAAAAGAAAATCGCTAAACACAATACACTCCATTGCATTGAGTCTGTAACAGAATACAACAAACCGTAAACAAAAGTACCTAATACAATAGCAATTTTTTCGGTTACATCGTAAAAACTAAAATACGTTGCATGGTCTTGTGTTTCTGGCAATAACTTAGAGTAGGTAGATCGTGTTAACGATTGTATAGCACCCTGAACTAATCCCAACAAACCACCTAGGCCATAAAAATACAGCGCAACATTTTCTTGACTTTTGTCTAACATAAAAGCAGAAAAACAAACCAACATCCATGTTAATATGGTGATTTTAATTGCTTTGATATTTCCGTATTTTTCTGAGATTCTAGAAAATATTGCAGCTCCAGCAATGGCAACAATTTGCACTAATAAGATAGTGACAATTAAATTCATAGCAGGTAATTCTAATTCACTAGAACCAAAAATAGCAGCCATTAAAATAATGGTTTGCACACCAATACTTAACAAAAAGAATGAAATTAAAAATCGCTTTAAATTTGAATAATTTCGCAATTCATTCCAAACTTTTTTCAATTCTTTAAAACCTTTCCATATATAATCTTTTTCTGGTTTTCTATCATAAATATCTTCTGGTAATCTTCTAAATGTGATTTGCGCAAAACCAATCCACCACAGACCTACCATTACAAAAGAAATACGTGAAGCCATTCCAGAAGTGATCCCGAATGTTTCTGGCATTTGTATCATTACTAAATTGACAATCAATAGAATAACCGAACCTGTATATCCGTATATAAATCCTTTTGCACTCGCTCTATCTTGTTGCTCTGGTTTTGCAACTTCAGGTAAATAGGCATTGTAAAAAACGATACTAGACCAAAAACCAATACTTGCAAAAATGGTAAAAATAATTCCAATCCAAACAGTATCTACACTGTCAAAAAAATACAAACTCATTACAGAAACAGATCCTAAAGCACAGAAAAATTTCATAAACTTTTTCTTACTTCCTGTATAATCTGCAATACCCGATAAGATTGGAGACATAAATGCTACAATTAAAAAAGAAAATGACAAGGCATAACTATACAAGGTATCTGGGTGATCCCAATCTGTACCTAGAAACCGAACGGTTTTCCCCTTTGTTATTGCCGTATAATACAGCGGAAAAACCGCAGTACTAATTACTAATGAATACACTGAGTTAGCCCAATCGTAAAAAGCCCAGCCATTGATCAGTTTCTTATCTCCTATTTTAAGCATGAAAGTAAAATTTAGTTAGTTTGAGAACACAAGATAAACTTTTTATTTTGCAATTGGAGTTGCGTTAAATTTTTTGGCCAGTGCTGTTGCTTCAGGTAAAAATGCTTTTAATGTATTTATTCTAGATTCATTAGAGGGATGCGTGCTTAAAAATTCTGGTTGAGAAGATTTTCCGGATCTTTTACTCATTCTAACCCAAACTTGCGCAGCTTCTTCTCCATTATAGCCAGCCATAATCATAAATATCAACCCTAATTTATCTGCTTCAGATTCGTGAGTTCTACTATACGCTAGCATACCAACTTGAGATCCGATACCATAAACCATGTTCCAAATTTCAGAATTTTTATCATCTTTTGTGCCATAGGCAACTGCAATAGACAACCCTTGTTGTGCCATTGCCTGTGACATTCGTTCTTGTCCGTGTCTTGCAAACGCATGAGCAACTTCATGCCCCATAACAGCAGCAACACCATCTTCATTGTCACAAATTGGTAGAATACCTGTGTAAAAAACCACTTTTCCACCTGGCATACACCAAGCGTTTACCGTTTTGTCCTCTATCAAATTAAATTCCCATTTATAAGCATCTGCTTCTTTGCTCATATTATTTGCTCGCATAAATTTATCTACAGCAATCGATATTTTTTTACCAACTCTTTTAATTTGATTTGTTTTTTCTATGTCTTTAGATTTTGTGTTTTTTTCTAAAAACCCTTTATACTGAGCAAAACTTGCTGGTAATGCTTGTGCATCACTCACCAAGTCTAATCGTTTTCTTCCTGTGATTGGAACTGTACTACATTCTGCCAAAAATATTGACACAAAAATTAAAATCGCTATTTTTTTCATACATCTATTCATTATTAATATCCTTTTAAACGAATGTTAAAATTACATATTCTATTAAAATAAAATGATTTTCTTGTAAGATGATTTTAAAATCATCGACATAAAGGCTAAATACGATAAAAAATGAATAAACTATTCTCTTTATTAATCATTATTACTTTTATGAGTTGCTCTGCCAATGCTCAAGAGAAAAAAGCACAAAAACAGCCATATAAAATTACCAAAACAGACACAGAATGGAGAAACATCTTATCTCCGGCTCAATATAATGTATTAAGAGAATCTGGAACAGAAAGACCTTTTTCACATCCTTACAACAACAATAAATCTGCAGGTGTTTATGTATGCGCAGCATGTAAAACACCTCTTTATGAATCTAAATACAAATACGATTCTGGTTCTGGTTGGCCAAGTTTTGACAGAGCAATTACAAAAAATGTGGAACTTGATGTTGATTATGAAATTGGATATGCTAGAACAGAATTAAAATGCGCCGTTTGCGGAGGTCATTTAGGGCATTCTTTTGAAGACGGACCTAGAGAGACTACGGGATTGAGACATTGCATTAACGGAGCTGCATTACAGTTCGTCCCAAAGAAAAATAATTAAGTCATATTTTTGAAATCTAATTTTAAATAAAAAAATTCCGAAGATTTAATTTCCAAGTTACTCGATAAGTTTCTTTAGGTAAAAGTTTTTTTAATCCTATTTCAGTATTAAAACTATTAGAAATCCCTGTTGTGGGCTCAATAGCAATGGTGTTTTTTACTTTAGGTGTATAGATTTGTAAAAAATTCTCTTTTTCAGAGGATGTAAGTTGAAAACAATACGCTGGAGTTACAAACTCTACTAGATTAGCATCTAAGTAAAAACAATCATCTAGTTTTTTATTTTTCAATTCAAAATTCTGGGAATTGGTTATTTTACAAGTCCCTATTGGAATCATTGTTTCATCAAAAACTACTTGTTTTGAGCTTTTAAATTTTAAAATGCTCTTATTCAAATCTGCCGAATAAAAATAAGGGTGCCAACCCAGAGTAAAAGGGAATTCGTTTTCTGAAGTGTTTTCTACCCGAACTTTTAATTCTAATGAGTGTTTTGTTAATGTATACTCGACTTGTATTTTATAAGTAAACGGAAATCCTTTGGTGAATTCAGTTTCATTGTATTCTAATATAACTGAAGCATTGCTGTTTGTTGTTTGTTGTTTTACAAGTTGAAACTCTTTATCATACACAAAACCATGCAAAGCATTGTTTTCTTCAACTTGATTAATTTCTGTTTGATATGTTCTAGTGTTAAAAATATATTTACCTCCTTTAATTCTATTTGCAAATGGAAATAAAATTGAAGAAGCAAAAGTATTTTCAGATATCAATGAACTTAATTCTTTAATGATTGGAACTGAATCTAACGTTAACGATTGTATGCTTGCCCCTTTATTTAAATCAATTTTCGCAGAAGTAGTAGCATTGGAAATTTCTAAAACATTACTGTCTTCTGAAGGATTTTGAAATAACTTGATTTGAAATGACATTTATTTTAATGAGTAATTTTATACAAATCAATTGAAAAATAGTTAGATATCCTAATACAACAATGTCACTGTTTATTTTTTGTAGTGAATTGTTGTTCCTATTTATTTTGTATATTTCTTCACGTAAATATCTACCTAAATGACCAAAAACGAAATTGTAGTTTTACTTGAAAATAAACATCAAGAATTATTTGATTTAATTAACAATCATTCAGATAATAATTGGATGAATGGCCCGGAAAACAAATGGACATTTGGACAACACGTTTTACATCTTTCTAATTCAATTACACTTTTAAACAAGGCTTTAAGTTATCCTAAATTTGTTTTAAAATATAAATTTGGCAAATGTAATAGAGAAACTAGAACTTATAAACTTGTTGTAAGAAAATATCAAGAAAAATTAGCAGCAAATCAAGAAAGAGCAAAAGAATTTAACAGCACATTAAAAACGCCTATTTTAGAAGATAAATCGTTTTTAATCAATCAAATAAAAAAACAGAACAAAAAATTACAAGATCGAACTCGTAAATGGAACGACAAACATTTAGACACCATATTAATTCCTCACCCTTTAATGGGAAGAATGACTGTTAGAGAAATTATTATGTGGACAGCATATCACACAGAACATCACGTTCAAATTTTAAAAGAGCATTATTAAATGAAAAAAATTATTACAAAACCACATCTTTTCTTTTTTTTGCTGATTCCTATTTCAATACTATTGGCAATACTTTTAAAGAATGAAGAAGTCCTAATCAATTATTATGGTTCTTCTATTGTCGCTCAATTAAAATACGTTTATTATCTATCTGCTTTCTTTTTCTGTTTGATTGGGTTTAATTATTTCTCGCTTCATTGGGCAAACAAAACTCCAAAAAAAAGTTTGACGGTGATTCATATACTTTTACAAGTGCTTTCATTGATTCTATTGATTACAAGAAACAATTGGAACTGGTTGCATGCTGAGAATCAAACAAATAAAGGAATCGTTCTAGACAACTCAAACTTTATTCTTTTGATTTCGTTTCTAATCTTTCTTTTAGCCACATTTTTTCATTTGATAAATTTCTTTTCAAGTCTATTTTCTAAATCTAAATAACAGCGTATTTTCATTCAAAAAATCGTGCTATTTTCTTATATTTGTGCTTCCAAAAAAAGAATACAAAGCACATGTTTAATAATTTAAGCGATAAATTAGATAAAGCCTTACACACATTAAAAGGTCACGGTAGTATTACAGAAGTTAACGTTGCAGAAACATTAAAAGAAGTTCGAAGAGCGCTATTAGATGCCGATGTTAACTTTAAAATAGCCAAAGATTTTACAAAAAGAGTTCAAACCAAAGCCATTGGGCAAAATGTATTAACTACATTAAATCCTGGACAATTAATGGTAAAATTGGTTAAAGATGAACTAACCGAACTAATGGGTGGAGAAACTGTAGGATTAAACCTTGGTGGTTCTCCAACGGTAATTTTAATGTCTGGTTTACAGGGTTCTGGTAAAACTACTTTTTCTGGAAAGTTGGCAAACTTCTTAAAAACTAAAAAAACAAAACAAGTATTATTAGTTGGTTGTGATGTATACAGACCTGCAGCGATAAATCAATTGCAAGTTGTTGGTGAACAAATTGGTGTAGAAGTCTATGCAGAAGTTGGCAACAACAATCCGGTTAAAATTTCTCAGAATGCCATTAAACATGCAAAAGCAACTGGAAAAAATGTAGTAATTATTGATACCGCTGGTCGTTTAGCTGTTGATGAAGAAATGATGACCGAAATATCAAACATTCATAAAGCTGTAAACCCACAAGAAACTTTGTTTGTTGTAGATTCTATGACAGGACAAGATGCAGTAAATACAGCCAAAGCTTTTAATGATGTGTTGAATTTTGATGGAGTTATTCTAACAAAATTAGATGGTGATACTCGTGGTGGAGCTGCTTTAACCATAAAATCTGTTGTAGACAAACCTATAAAGTTTATTGGTACTGGAGAAAAAATGGAAGCAATCGATGTTTTTCATCCAGATCGTATGGCAGATCGTATCTTAGGGATGGGAGATGTTGTTTCTCTTGTAGAACGTGCTCAAGAACAATTTGATGAAAAAGAAGCTCGTAAATTACAGAAGAAAATAGCAAAAAATCAATTTGGTTTTGATGATTTTTTAACCCAGATTCAACAAATCAAGAAGATGGGAAACATGAAAGATTTAGTAGGGATGATTCCAGGCGCTGGAAAAGCAATGAAAGATGTAGATATTGACGATGATGCTTTTAAAGGCATTGAAGCCATTATACATTCTATGACACCCTTAGAAAGAAGTACACCAAGCTCTATCAATTCGAGCAGAAAAAAAAGAATTGCAAAAGGATCTGGAACTACGGTTCAGGATGTCAATCAATTGATGAAACAATTCAACCAAATGAGTAAAATGATGAAGATGATGCAAGGTGGAGGCGGAAGAAAAATGATGCAAATGATGCAAGGAATGAAATAATAAAAGGCTACTGATTCAGTAGCCTTTTTTAATTTTAATACTATTTTAGTACATGCTTAAAAAAATAATCCCATTTGTATTTGGCACAAAAAAGTTTCGCTTTGTTTCTTTTTGCATACTTGGATTTCTTATTTTTTTAGTTTCTAACCAAAACGGCATGTTTTGGGACAATGTTTTGTTTGCCTCTAAAATGGGGAACCAGTTGTATGAAAATTCCATTTTCAATTGGACAATGCCAGACTCTTTTGACCCTGGCCATCCGCCTTTTTTAGGTTTTCTATTAGCAGCAAGCTGGAAAATTTTAGGACATCATTTATGGGTGAGTCATTTGGTAATACTTCCTTTTACCATTGGTTTCTTTTATCAACTGTTTCGTTTTATCGGTTATTTTATTGCTGATGTTCGGTTGCGATTTTTCGCTTTTTTGTTGATTGTTATTGACCCAACAATTTCTACAGCTTTTGTATTGGTTAACCCAGAAATTATCATTCTTTTTTTCTTTTTTCTTGCTATAAACGGAATTCTCTTCGAGTTAAAAGTTCAGAAATTTATTGGGTTACTCTTTTTAAGTATTGTTTCATATAGAAGCATGATGCTTTTTGGAGGGATTTTTCTATTTGAAATTTGCAATCATCTTTTTTTAAACAAAAAGAAAATCAAATCAGTTTTAAATATAAAATTTTTAACTCCTTATGTTATCGCTAGTTTGCCAGGAGTTTTTTTTGTTGTTTGGAGATTGACTACAAAAGGTTGGTTACAAACACATCCAGACTCACCTTGGGCTGGTTATTGGCATTTTGCAGATTTTGAGTTTTTTATTAGAAATTGTATTGTTTTAATTTGGAGGTATTTAGATTTTGGACGGATATTTATTTTTTCTTTTTTATTGATCAGCTTTTTTCTTTTTAGGAATAAAATCATCCAATCAGAGAAAAACAAAAAACTGATCTTATTAGCAATCACATCGGTGTTTTTTATTGTAGTTACAATTTTAATAGCCACCAATGCATTTGGACATCGGTATTTTATTGTTTCGTATATCGCGTTAATTCTTTTAGCATTTAAGATTCTTCAAGAGTTCTTCACAAAAAAAAGGCTTATTTATGTACTGTTGTGTTTGGGTTTATTAACTGGTAATTTATGGGTGTATCCTAAAAATATTTCTCAAGGATGGAATGCAACTTTAGGGCATTTACCATACCACTCCTTAAGATTAGATGCCATTGATTATTTAAATGAAAAGAGCATCAATATCGAAGAGGTTGCTAGCTTTTTTCCGAATTACAACATCTTAGATTATATCGATTTCAAAGGAGACAAAAGGTCTTTTTCAAAGTTTAACGGAAGCAGTATATATGTATTTTACGCATCCGTTTATAATTTAACAGAAGAAGAACAAAAATCCTTGGCAAAACATTATTCAGTACTAAAACAATTTCATAAATTTAACACAACAATTAAAATTTATATTTCAAAGAAACATGATACTACTAGACGGTAAAGCAACATCAAACCAAATTAAAGAAGAAATAGCAATTGAAGTACAAGAATTAACTGCATCTGGAATTAGAGCTCCTCATTTAGCAGCTATTCTAGTTGGTGATAATGGTGCAAGTTTAACCTATGTAAATGCAAAAGTTAAAGCATGTGCAAAAGCGGGTTTTGAATCGACTTTAGTTACTTTACCTGTAGATATCTCTGAAGATCAATTGTTAAATGAAATTGATAAATTAAATACAAATCCAGAAATTGACGGATTTATTGTTCAATTGCCATTACCAAAACATATAGATGAACAAAAAGTGTTAATGGCTGTAAATCCTGATAAAGATGTAGATGGGTTTCATCCAACAAATGTTGGAAAAATGGCATTAAATCTTCCTACTTTTTTACCTGCTACTCCATTCGGAATTTTAGAATTATTAGAACGTTACAATGTAGAAACAAGCGGAAAGCATGTTGTTGTAATTGGAAGAAGTCATATTGTTGGTAGTCCGATGAGTATCTTAATGTCTCAAAAAAGAGCCGCTGGTAATGCAACTGTTACGATTACTCATAGTAGAACAACAAATTTAAAAGAAATTACCTTGCAAGCAGACATTATTGTTGCTGCATTAGGAATCCCAGAATTTTTAACTGCTGACATGGTAAAAGATGGCGTTACAGTTATTGATGTTGGTATTACAAGAATTGAAGACAAGACTAAGAAAAGTGGTTTCCGCCTTGCTGGGGATGTTCATTTTGAGTCGGTTTCTAAAAAGTCAAATTTTATCACTCCTGTTCCTGGTGGTGTTGGGCCTATGACCATTGCTATGCTAATGAAAAACACATTGTTAGCAGCAAAAAACAGAAGTTAATTTATTTGTTTTTCGCAATTTATTTTCCAAAAAGGAAAAATAATGGTTTGTTTTTCATCTACCCATTCACCAATCCATTTATATCCTTTTTCTGAAATTTGATAAAAAGTTAATCTTGAAAAACCTTTTGCTCCATTAGGTGCGTTTTGTTTTTTTAATAATATAATTCTATCGTCTTTTCTATTCCCATACCATGTTTGCAATTTACTTGGAGTAGCTATCGTGGAATAATAATGTACATTCCATTGTAAACTGTCTTTATCAAATTGTCGAATACTTCCAGAGTGACGAGCATCTTCTTTTAATGTTAAATCTTGTACCGCCATTCCGTTCATAATATACTTCCATTCCCAAGTCATTTTTACTGGTTTGGCCCAACTTTGGTCTGGATTTCTAGATGTAGAAATACATTTACTTAGTCCTATTAATTCTTTATAATCTTGTAACTGTTTAGGAGCATTAGGATTGTATACACCAAAAGGATGTTCTTTACTAATATTATAGTTGTATTGTGAATAAATTGAGAAAGTGATTAAAAAAAAGGCTAATTGCAAGGTGGTTTTCATTTCAGATTGTTTAAAATTCTAAACAAATCAACAAATTTTATGAGAAAACAAAATATAAATTGCAGTGAACGAGAAAGAATTTGCAGTAAACTTGGTTAACAAATGTTAAATCAAGATTTTAAAAAATCACTTACCAATCTAATATTGCTTTTAGAAACCTTTATTTCTGTATCATTTTTTAAAGTTAGTTTTGGACTTCCAATTGTATTTAGTTCTTTTACCATATTCATATTTACAATTGCATTTCTATGAACTCTCAAAAAATTATCACCTAATTTGTCTTGTAATGCCTTTAATGAAGTTCTCATAGCATAAGAAGGATTACCGATAGCATGAACAATTACACAATAATCATCAGCTTCTAACCAAAGAATGAGATCAACTGAAATAACTTTCCTTTTGTTTCCAACTTTAATAGTTAAAACTTTAGATTTATCTGTATTTTCTTTTTTCAGTTCTTCATACAACTTATCATTTATTTCTTTAATTTCTATCAGTTCTTGAACTTCAATTTCTAATAAATTCTTACGATAGTTTAAAAATAAAATGATTGATATTGCTATATATCCTAAAAAGTAAATTGGTGCTTTTTGAAAAACATAAAAAAGAAAATACTCATAAAAAAAAGTATCTATTGAAAAATCAGCTCTTGAAATTATAATTTGAACACATGAAATAATAATAATATTGGCAAAGACTAAAAATACTATTATTAAAAAATACTTAATAAAAAGTTTAAAATCGGGTTCTTGTTTTAGGTCCTTTTTAATTAGAAATAACAAACTTATTCCGACAAAAAACCAAATTACCCATCTATAGAATTGATTTTTTAGCAATTCAAAAAAATCAATGTTTTGATACAGATCAAATCTCTTTATATAAAATAGCTGTTGAAATGTTTCAAATAATATAGCTGATAATAAAACAAGTGTAATTAAAATTACATTTTTACTGTTTTTTATTTGAACTGCTTTAGATTTCAAGTATAATATATTAACTACCTTCTCGATGCACTAAATCCATCGAAAAAGCGGGTAAACAAATTGCCAAATATTCACATTCACTTTCAAAAGGATTAGAGTATTGAACTCGAGTATTTTTATCAATTTTTATAGATTGACCAGCTTCTAACACAACTATTTCATCATCAATGATAAATTGCTTTTTCCCTTTGATAATGTAAGTATATTCGTCAAATTCTGGAGTTTGAAAAGGCTCGCTCCATTTTGAAGGAGCAATCATATGTGCAATACTAATGTTAGAATCTTGAGTGGTTGCATTTCCAAAATGCTCTTCGATAAGTTTTCCGTCAGTTGTTGGAACTACAAAAGGACTTTTTTGTATGGTGTATTTTTTACTCATTTAAGAATTTATTTTACCATTTATCTTGCTAATTTGGAATTAATTAAACCAAACAATAAAAGATTTTACTTTAGCTAAACCAGGAATCTGTTCTATGCTAATTTTTTGGGTACTAAAATTTTTCAATCCCAAATCTTCTTTATCCAAACTAATTGTTACGTTTAAATCATCAATAAAAAGTGTTGCAGAACTTAAAGAAGTCTCTACTTTCGTTATCTTATTATTTAAATTAATGTCTTCAAAAGACGACTCTAAAGAAATTCCTGTTTTGGTTGAATATCTTGGGTCATAAACTTGAATACTCTTAATTGTTGATGTAGAATCTAATTGTTCTTGCGGTATGATTGTTAATAAATGCTTTCCTCCTTTTTCATAAATTAAATATTCATCATCATCTTGAAAATAATTATCTCCTAAAGTTCCTTCGCTTAAATTTTTAACAATAGAGTCATTCTTAAAAATGTTATCTAAATCATTTATTGTTGTTATCGTCGTTAACTTTCCTACTTTTCCTTTTGATATTGTAAACTTTCCACTATTTCCACATTGTGTAAAAATTAATGATAGTAAGCTGAAAATTAGTAATTTGTAAATATTCTTATTCATTTTTAAATTTATTTTAGATAGTGTTTAAACGTATCTTTTAGAGTTTTCTTATTTAAGAAGCATAAAAGTAATCAATCTTTAAATGATAAAAAACAATAAAAAGTTAATATCTCATAAAAAAGACAACTTAATAACATTTATTTTGAAACATTTATTCTTTTTAGTTTCAGTATCTTTGCAAACCAATGAAAAAAGAGGTACAAGATTTAATAACGAAAGGGGAAATGCTTCCGCTAATGGAAGAATTTTACACCATTCAAGGTGAAGGTTCACATACAGGAAAAGCTGCTTATTTCATAAGAATTGGCGGTTGTGATGTTGGTTGTCATTGGTGTGATGTTAAAGAAAGTTGGAATGCAGAATTACATCCTCCAACACACTCCGATTTAATCATTCAAAATGCTATTAAATACGCAAACACAGTTGTTATTACTGGTGGTGAGCCTCTAATGTGGAACTTAGATTATATTACTAATCAATTACAACTAAACAATATAAAAACACATATAGAAACTTCTGGAGCTTACGCTTTTTCTGGAAAATGGGATTGGTTTTGTTTATCTCCAAAGAAGACTAAATTACCATTAGAAGAAGTTTATAAAGAAGCAGATGAGTTAAAAATGATTATTTACAATAAGAATGATTTTAAGTTTGCTGAAGAACAAGCAGCAAAGGTAAATGAAGATTGTGAATTGTTTTTACAACCAGAATGGAGCAAGAGAGATAAAATGATTCCAGAAATTGTAAATTATGTAATGAAAAAACCTAAATGGAAAATTTCTTTACAAACTCATAAATATTTAGAGATTCCTTAACTAAAAAAACAGCCATTTGGCTGTTTTTTTAGTTATAATTTTTCTTGCACAAGGCTTAAGATTAAGTTAAATTGTTCTTCTTTAGTTAAATTAGAATTATCAATTTCAATAGCATCATCAGCTTTTACTAATGGAGAATCTTTTCTCGTTGTATCCATTAAATCTCGATCAACAACATTTTTATAAATATCCTCATAACTTACTTCTTCTCCTTTCTCAATCAACTCTTTGTATCTCCTTTTTGCTCTAGTTTCAGCAGATGCATTCATAAATATTTTAAGTTCTGCATCTTTAAAAACTACAGTACCAATATCTCTCCCATCCATTACTACGCCTTTATTTTTGCCAATTTCTTTTTGTATTGCAACTAATTTTTTCCTAACAATAGGATTTGCAGCAACTATACTAACTAAATTAGACACTTCTAGTGTTCTAATTTCTTTTTCTACATTTATAGTATTCAAATACATATCTGCATTTCCTGTAGCAGTATTTAATTTAAATGAAAGGTCAATAGAGTTTAACGTTTTAGATAAAGATTCTAAGTCAAAAAAATCAGCTCCAATAAAATTATGTTGCATAGCAAATAGCGTAACAGCTCGATACATAGCACCAGAATCTACATAAATATATTTCAATTCTTTTGCTAACTCTTTAGCTACTGTACTTTTTCCAGTTGATGAAAACCCATCTATGGCAATCGTAATTTTTTTATTCATTACCTTTTTTTATCTAAATCTATTTGTAAACTAAAGGTACTAACATTTGCTGCTGTATGAACTTTAGAATAGGCATAATTAAGTTTAAATTTATTCATTTTTAATCCAAAACCAAATGATATTCCACCAAAAGTTCGAACATTCTGCAATTTATATTCTTGAGATTTTCTAAAATTGTATCCCAATCTAAAATTGATTGCACTTTCTGGAAATAACTCTACTCCTACTATAAAGTGCCTCAATGCATTGTTTAGAAAAGAAACTTTTTCTTCTGTAACATTTCCTTCAATATCAGAAACTTGATTTGATGGATTACTAACAGAAACATTCCATTGTTGTAAATTATCTAACGTCAAATACCATTTAATAGGTACATTTTCCAATTGATAAGAACCACCTAACATTATTTCTAAAGGAAGCTTTTCTAATTCGTTATTAAAAGATGATAATTGCGTTCCTATATTTCTTACTACCAAAGTAATAACAAAAGGCTGATGAGGATTGTAATATAAAAGTCCAATATCAGTAGCTATTCCTGTTGAAGAATAATTACTAATTGTAGAATTTATTACTTTAAAGGTTGCACCTGCATACAAATTTGTCCAAGGCAAGTTAGCAGCATAACCAATTGAAATTGCCACATCACTAGCAGAAAAACTTCCAGTGATCACACCAGATTCATCTGCTTCTATTAAATTCCCATAATTAATGTATTTAACACTCCCTTGTATAGTGCCAAACCTTCTACTAATTGTCTTAGCATAAGAAACTGAACCAATATTAATTCCCGCCAAATAAGAAGAATAATTAACTGCCAATTGATTGTCTAAATTCTCATTTATTACTGAAGGATTCCATAACGGTTGATTTACATCATCAATTAAAGTAAGAGTCTTACCTCCTAAGGCTGTTTGTCTAGCAGAAGTAGAAATATTTAAGAACTTATATACTGATTCTCCTCCAACTTGTGAAAACATCAAGCTGGGAAAAAATAAGACTATAAATAAAATTTTAACTATTTTCATATACAAGCTGCAAAGAAAAGACAATTAATAACTAGAACGAAAATATTCTTTTTTATTTTAGTTTTAAAACAAAAAAAAGTCCTCAATCTATAGATTGAGGACTTAAAGTATATTGAACTGTATCAATATATAAAGAAAGGCAGCGACCTACTCTCCCACCTATTGGCAGTACCATCGGCGCAAATGGGCTTAACTTCTCTGT
>JALQYN010000027.1 GCA_023254055.1 Polaribacter sp. | reverse complement strand
CCATTGATATATATGATTGTTGATATGGAAGCTGAAGGTTTTCTTCGCTCAAAATCGGCAAGTCTTTTAACTAATACATTGTGGAGAGTTGCTTTTTTTACCCACATCTATTTTGGCGGAATTTCATTATTGGTTGGTTGGTCTCAGTTTTCTAAACGGATTCGTGCTAAACGATTAAAATTGCATCGTCTTTTAGGAAAAATCTATGTGATTGCTGTTTTATTGAGTTCAATTACTGGGTTGTATATTGCCTTTTATGCCAATGGCGGAATCGTTTCACAACTTGGTTTTTCTTTCTTAGCTATTGGATGGTTTTATACTACATTCAATGCCTATACATCTATCAAAAAGAAAAAAATTGAAGCCCATAGAAAATGGATGATTCGCAGTTATGCTTTTACCTTTGCTGCTGTAACACTTAGATTATGGCTACCTACCTTACCGAGTCTTTTAAATATTCCTTTTAATGAAGCTTATATCATCATTTCATGGTTGTGTTGGGTGCCAAATATTATTATAGCTGAGATTTATATTAGAAAAGCGATTTTGTAATACATTTGCACTTTAGATATTTATTTATGACACCAACTACGCTATTTTATATTCTAATTGCAATTCTAATCATCAATTTTATAATTGATAAAATTTTAGATTTTCTTAACACAAAACATTTTGATGATGAAATTCCGACTGAATTATCAGATGTATATGAAAAAGAGGAATACGAAAAATCTCAAGTCTATAAAAAAGCAAACGCCAAGTTTTCAAACATAACTGGATTATTCTCTTTACTACTAACGCTAGCTTTTTTCTTTTTTGATGGATTTAAATTTGTAGATGATCTTGCTAGAAGTTATAGTTCAAATACTATTGTAATTGCATTACTATTCTTCGGAATTATCATCATTGGCTCAGACATCATCAACACCCCTTTTTCATATTACAAAACCTTTGTGATTGAAGAGAAATTTGGATTTAATAAAACCACTCTAAAAACCTTTATCGTAGATAAAATCAAAGGATTATTGATGACAGCGCTACTTGGTGGCGGAATTTTAGCCTTGATTATTTGGTTTTATCAATTTGCTGGAGTTCATTTTTGGATCTATGCTTGGGCACTAGTTGCTGTGTTTTCTTTGTTAATGAATCTATTTTATGCAAAGTTGATTGTTCCATTATTTAATAAACAAACTCCTTTAGAAGATGGAGAATTGAAAACAGCCATTGAAAAGTATGCTACAAAAGTAGGATTTACATTGAAAAATATTTTTGTAATTGATGGTTCAAAACGTTCTACAAAAGCAAATGCTTATTTTTCTGGATTTGGTGCTCAAAAAAGAATTACCTTGTATGACACCTTGATAAACGATTTAGGAACAGATGAAATTGTTGCAGTCTTGGCACATGAAGTGGGTCATTATAAACGCAAACATATTATCGTTAACTTGTTCTCCTCTATCCTATTAACAGGATTCACCTTTTGGCTTTTATCAATCTTTGTGAGTTTACCCATATTTTCTGAAGCCCTAAATATTACCACTCCTAGTTTTCATGTTGGATTGATTGTATTCGGAGTTCTATATTCACCAATATCAGAATTTACTGGTTTGTTGATGAATATTCTTTCTAGAAAATTCGAATTCCAAGCAGATAATTACGCCAAAGAAACATTTGCGGCACAACCATTAATTACTTCATTAAAAAAATTGTCAAAAAATAGTTTGAGTAATTTAACGCCACATCCAGCCTATGTTTTCATGAATTATTCACATCCTACCTTATTGCAACGTGTGCAAAATTTAAATAAATAATTGTTCGCATCAAAAAGGAAAAAAAACTTTGCGCAGTTCATTATTTATTTTACTTTTAAGTAATGATGTATTCGGCAACCATAGAAGAAGAAAACAAGGAAATATCTAAACGGTATAAAGACTTGTTAAAAGGGACATATCAAGCTTTATCTACTCAAGATAAAAAGCTAATTCGCGCTGCTTTTGAGTTGTCTGTTGAAGCACATTCAGATCAGCGAAGAAAGTCTGGAGAGCCTTACATCTATCACCCTATTGCAGTTGCAAAAATTGTGGCCTATGAAATTGGTTTGGGTGCTACATCTATTGCTGCTGCATTATTACACGATGTTGTAGAAGACACCTATTATACCATTGAAGACATGGAGCGTTTGTTTGGACAAAACATTGCTCGAATTGTAAGTGGACTGACAAAAATTTCTCGACTAAATAAAGGGCAAGATTCATCTATACAAGCAGAGAATTTCAGAAAAATGCTACTGACTTTAAATGATGATGTACGTGTTATTCTGATAAAAATTGCAGACCGTTTGCATAATATGCAAACAATGGATTCGATGCCAGAACACAAACAAGTTAAAATAGCATCAGAAACCTTATACATTTATGCTCCTTTAGCCCATCGATTAGGTTTGTATAATATTAAAACCGAACTTGAAGACTTAGGATTAAAATACACAGAACCGGAAGTATATGCAGACATTTTAAGCAAAATAAAAGAGAGTAAAGAAGAGCAGCAAAAATATATTGGTACTTTTGAGAATATATTGCACGAAGGTTTACAAAAAGAAGATTTTGAGTATCAAATTAAAGGGCGCAGTAAATCTATTTTTTCTATTCGTAGAAAAATGTTGAAACAAAATGTTTCATTTGAAGAAGTCTATGACAAATTTGCCATTCGTATTATTTTTAAACCCAAATCTGATGATGAAAAATTTGATGCTTGGAAAATATATTCTATTGTAACAGATTTCTTTAAACCCAATCCTTCTCGTCTAAGAGATTGGATTTCTCAACCCAAATCTACAGGTTATGAAGCGTTGCATATTACTGTTATTGGACCTGATAGCAAATGGGTAGAAGTGCAAATTCGTTCAGAAAGAATGGATGAAATTGCTGAAAAAGGATATGCAGCACACTTTAAATACAAACAAGGAGAAGAAAAAGAAAATGGATTAGATACTTGGCTAAATAAATTAAAAGAAACTCTAGAAAATCAAAGTACAGATGCTGTAGATTTTGTAGAAGACTTTAAACTAAACTTATATTCTAAAGAAATTTTTGTCTTCACCCCTCTTGGAGATTTAAAATCTTTGCCAAAAGGAGCGTCGGCACTAGATTTTGCTTTCTCTGTTCATACAGATGTAGGTTTAAAATGTAGAGGTGCAAAAGTCAACGGAAAATTAGTTCCGCTAAGTCACGAGTTAAAAAGTGGTGATCATGTAGAAGTACAAACATCTTCTGTAAACAAACCCAATATTAGATGGTTAGATTTTGTGATGACTGCTCGTGCAAGAACCAAAATTAAAGCAGCATTAAAAGAAGAAGAAAAAAATATTGCCGAAGAAGGAAAGGCTATTTTAATTCGGAAGTTACGTCATTTAAAAATTACATTGAATGATCGAGTTGTGAATGAAATGGCATCGTATTTTTCGTTAAAAACAAGTTTTGATTTGTTTTATCGAATAGGAAACGGAGCAATAGATAACAAACAATTAAAAGCATTTGTCAGTCAAAAAAACAATGCTTTTATAAGTTTTTTTAAGAATCGTCTAAAACGCTCTCCCAGTAAAGAAAACTTTGACAAAGAAGAAGTTACAAACAAATTTGACGCACTGGTTTTTGGAAATGAAGATGAAAAACTAGAGTATACGCTTTCTAAATGTTGCAATCCAATACCGGGAGATAAAGTGTTTGGTTTTTTAACTATAAACGACGGAATTAAAGTGCACAAAAAAGATTGCCCTAATGCAATTTCAATGCAGTCAAATTACGCCTACAGAGTTTTAAAAGCAACGTGGATAGATTCTTCTAAACAAGAATTTACTGCCATTTTAAAAGTAAGTGGAAATGATAAAAAAGGAATTGTAAATAACTTAACCCGTATCATTTCTAACACAATGGATGTATATATACACAACATAAATATCTCTGGAGATCATGGTGTTTTTGAAGGTAAAATTTCGATAAGTGTAAAAAATAAAACACAGTTAAGCAAGCTTATTGCGAACATTAAAAAAGTAGACGGAATACAAAAAATAGAACGTGTTAATACAATGTAAATATTAGTTGTATAAAAAGCTAATTTATATTGATAAATAACCTTAAATTTGTCGTTTCGGTAAATTCAGAAAAATGGGTACAAAAGAAAATCAAGACATTGTAAAAAATGTTTTTACTACATTTTTAGAATCTAAAAAACATAGAAAAACTCCAGAAAGATATGCAATCCTTCAAGAGATATATGATTTAGAGGAGCATTTTGATATAGAATCTTTATATATCAATATGAAGAATAAAAATTACCGAGTAAGTAGAGCCACTTTATACAACACTATAGATTTATTATTAGATTGTGGGTTGGTTAGAAAACATCAGTTTGGTGGTCAAAGCATGGCTCATTATGAAAAAAGTTATTTTGACAAACAACACGATCATGTCATTTTAACGGATACAGGAGAAGTAAAAGAATTTTGTGATCCAAGAATTCAGATTATCAAAAAAACAATAGAAGAAGTTTTTGATATTGATATTCACAATCATTCACTCTATTTTTACGGTACAAAAAAACAAACGAAATAAACTAACAACACACTTAACAACAACTAATGGCAGTAGATTTATTACTAGGATTGCAATGGGGAGATGAAGGGAAAGGAAAAATTGTAGATGTGCTAACATCTAAATACGACATCATTGCTCGTTTTCAAGGTGGACCAAATGCAGGTCATACTTTAATTTTTGACGGATTTAAACATGTATTACACACTATTCCGTCTGGAATTTTTCATAAAACAGCTCTAAATGTTGTTGGAAACGGTGTTGTAATAGATCCCGTAATCTTTAAAAAAGAGTTAGAGAATTTAGACAAACATAATATCGATTATACTTCTAAATTGTTAATTTCTAGAAAAGCACACTTAATATTACCTACTCATAGATTGTTAGATGCTGCTTCAGAAACTTCAAAAGGAAAAGCAAAAATTGGTTCTACACTAAAAGGAATTGGTCCAACATATATGGATAAAACAGGTAGAAACGGTATGCGTGTTGGAGATTTAGAATTGGATAATTGGAAAGACAAATATGATGCTTTAACAGAAAAGCATATAAAAATGTTGAACTTTTTTGATGTTCAAATTGAATACAATTTAAAAGAGTTAGAGGCTGAGTTTCGAAGAGGAATTGACAAGTTAAAAACCTTACAATTTATTGATAGTGAAGAGTTTTTAAATCAAGCCATCAAAGATAAAAAAACCATCTTAGCAGAAGGAGCTCAAGGCTCTTTGTTAGATATAGATTTTGGAACTTATCCATTTGTAACTTCATCTAATACAACTGCCGCTGGTGCATGTACAGGTTTAGGTGTTGCCCCAAATAGAATCGGAGATGTATTCGGAATTTTTAAAGCCTATACTACTCGTGTGGGTTCTGGTCCTTTTCCAACTGAATTGTTTGATAAAGATGGAGCGACTATGGCAAAAGTTGGACATGAGTTTGGTGCTACTACAGGAAGACCAAGACGTTGTGGTTGGCTTGATTTAGTGGCTTTAAAATACGCTGTAGATGTGAATGGGGTAACTCAATTAATGATGATGAAAGGTGATGTTTTATCTGGATTTGACACTTTAAAAGTTTGTACCTCTTACAATTATAAAGGAAAAGAAATTTCACATTTACCTTATAATATTGAGCCAGAAAATGTTTCAGTAAACTACTCTGAATTTAAAGGATGGAAAGAAGATTTAACTAAAATGACCAGCGCAGATCAATTGCCTCAAAATTTACTGGATTATGTTGCTTTTATAGAAAAAGAAACTGGCGTGCCTGTTAAAATAGTTTCAGTAGGTCCAGACAGAAAACAAACAATTGTTAGATAAAAATTTATCTTCTTTAATACAAAAATGCCTCTTTCAAATAATACTTAAAGAGGCATTTTCTATTAATATAAACTATTTTGATGAATAAAAAGTTGGTTTAAATGTTAACATAAACCATGTCCAAGAATTACTTTTAGTACTTACACCTCCTTTTAGTTGTTCTAAAGAAGTTGTTCCAAACATTTGTGAATACCCAGCATTAAACTGAATGTTCTTAACTACTTTATAGCCTATTGTAAAATCTATTTCTGTACCAAGATTACTTTCCATTTTTGTTGCTCCGTTATAAATATCTGAAGCAGATTTAAATATATGTGGAACTAACTTTGCTGAAAATTTGTCTTTAGTATAAGAAACTACTGCATTTATATCTATTAAACCAACTGAATTGATGTGATTTCCTACATAAAAATAATCCATCCAACCGTTAAATTTATGGTTTGTACCAAATATTGGATTGAATGATTTTAAATCTGTACTAGCATCATTTGTGTCTTTTCCTGATAAATACTCAAAACCAAATCCTAAATTAAATTCGCTTGTAGTTTTAAAATTTACATTTGCAGCATAATAACTTGCAGAAATTGGTGTAGTAACTACTTTTCCTGTTTGTAAATATGCAGCTGCATTAAATGAAAGATTGTTCTTTTTATACGTTATTCTTGGGCCAAATGTTTGAGAGTAACTAATATCAGCTTCGTTATTTACATCTAAATGTTCAATTCCGTTATTTAAAGCCAAAATGCTAATTCCGAAGCTGTTCATTTTTGTATGATACCATAGATATTGAAATGTTTTGTATCCAGCAACATTACTATATATACTTTTTATTCCAGCTTGTGAATCATTATTTAAGGCAAAACCAATATCTAACTTTCCGTTATCTGATGCTTTAAATTTTGCAATAATCGCATCATGACTTCTAGCCTGTTGTGCCCAGCCAACATTACCAAAAATTCTACTATCGTCATAGATTATTTCTTGTCTTCCTAATTTTAAGTCAAAATAATCTGCAACAGAAAATTCGGCCCAAGCTTCATGAAATGAACTTGATTTGTCTTGAGATGATAATGTTCCTACATCTCCCCAAACTCTTACGTTTTGTAAAGAAATTCTCACCTTAAAGTTGTCTTGCTGATAATTTAAATTCAATCTTGTTCTTTGTGATATAAAGCTTGCTCCTTTCTCCCCTAACTTTAGTAAGGTACTGTAACCGTTCTTGTTTTCATACCTTGGTCTTAATTCAGCAGAAACATTAACTTGTTGTGCTGATAATAATACTGGAAAAAGTAATACCCATAACGATGTGTATATTATTTTTTTCATTTTAATTTTCTTTTTTAACTAACTCATTAATTTTAGCAATAGTTTCTTTGTTATCAACTCCTAAACCTTCTTGTTGATGAATTAATTCTCCTTTTGGGTTAAAAACACTTATAATATTTGAGTGCGAAAAATCTAAAGGGGAAATTTCTTTATATTTTACAGCTAATACATTTGCAAATTCTCTAACTCCATCTTTAGTGCCTTGTAAAAAAGTATAATTATCAGCATCCATATAATTCGTTTTAGCAAACTCTTTTAATACTTTAGGAGTATCGTTTTCAGGATCTATACTCACAAATACATATTGTACTTTGTTTGTATATTCTTCAGGAATTTCTTTGACGATATTTCTCATATCTGCAACCAATCTTGGACAAGCAGCTTTACATGTTGTATAAATCATTACCATGACCAAGGTTTTTCCTTTTAATTCTTTTAACTCAATACTTTTAGCGTCTTGTGTATTCCAAGTTGTCGTTAAATTAAAAATAGAATTTTCAGAAATTTCAGTTTCATCAGCTAATACTACTTTTGTTGTTGCTGCAATTGGTTTCAAGTCCATTTTACAAATAGGGCAACTACCTTTTTCGTGGTAGATTTTTTCACCTTCACATTTCATCGGACATTGATAGGCTATTTTTTCAGTTTCTTTTTTTGTTGATTCTTTACAAGAACCGAACGAAACAACTGCTATTACTATTACTATAAAATATTTTATAAATTTCATTGTATTGTTTTTTTAACATCTTTTACACATCTAAACCCTAAGTTTTTCATGGTGTATTTTGCTTTTAAGCTCCCTCGAATTGCGTAACGCATAAAAGCAGCATAATTCATTAAATCTGTAGCGCCAATTGCTGCACTACCACAAAACAAATTACTATCATTATCTACATCTTTCCTTGATTCACCAGATACTAATACAGAATTAAAATCTGAGGTCCATTCCCATACCAAACCATGTAGATCATATACGTTCCAGTAATTCTTAAAAGTAGACCCAATTGTTTGATTGTATGATTTAGGCTTTTCATACCAACCTAAAATGTACTCATTATACGATTTTTGAGTTCTTGCGTCTGGCATTGTTTTATTAGCCATCGCTACATATTCCCATTCATCTACAGTAGGCAATCTTTTCCCTTTTGTTTCACAATAGTCTTTTGCAGCAAACCAGGATACATTTGTTACTGGAGAATTCAATTCTTGTCCCACACCCAAAATTGTATCATTTCTCCATTGATATAAATAACTCTTATCAACAAAAAGCTTTATAGCTTTTGATTTTTGCCATTTAGGATGGTTTATAATAAAATCTAAAAACTCTTTGTTTGTAACTGGATACACATCCATTAAAAAGTCGGTAATAGTAACCTTTAAAGAATCTCTTCCATATAAAGGAACATATTCCCCTCCTGTAATAGGTGCCATTTTAGATTGGCAATTCACATTAGAAATACTTAAAAACAATATGTAAATTACCAATCTCAAAATAGTTTTCATTTTATTTGATTAAAAAATTATTAATGACCATTTCTTACAGACTGTACTTTATTTACTGTAACGTTGGTTTTGTTATTACCCCAAGAATTATAAATATATGTCATTACATCGGCAACTTCTTCATCATTTAAAGTTTGACTTGTCATAACGCTATTGTATTTTTTACCATTTACAGTAATTTCTCCTGTTTTACCATGCAAAACAATTCCAATAGCTCTATCAACATCAGCATTTAAATAATCTGATTTTGCTAAAGGAGGAAATGCATTTGCTATACCCTCTCCATTTGCCTGATGACAAGCAAAACAAGTTTTCATATAAATTTGCTTACCGGAAACTAATTTTTCTGCTAAAGTTTTTGATGAAGGGTTAACTTTTATGGCTTTCTTTGTATCTGGCATCGTTTGAATTGTTCCTCCTTCAGGGTTATAAATACCTTCTTGTTTTACACCAGAATATAACCTTTTATTCTCTTCACCTTTTACTTTTAACATTCCTAAAGCTCCTTTATTAAAAGCTCTAAAAATTGCGTGATCTACCAAAATAAATGTACCAGGAACATCAACTTTAAAATCAACAATTGCTGCTCCTCCAGCTGGAATTGATGTTGTTTGTACATTTTTATTGATTAAATCTCCACCTTCAATATGTACATTGTCAAAAATTTCACCAATCACATGAAAAGATGATGTTAAGTTTGGTCCACCATTACCTACAAATAATCGTACAGTTTCTCCAACATTTGCTGTAATTGCATTATCACCTGTTAATGCTCCAACTTTTCCATTAAATACAACATAATCTGCATCTTCATCTATAGCTTTTTTCATATCAAATGCTTGTAAACCTGGCTCGCCATTTTCACCTGCTGTATAGAAATCACCTTGCATGATGTAATATTCTTTATCAACTTTTGGCAAGCCTCCTTCTGGTTCAACTAAAATTAAACCATACATTCCGTTTGCAATATGCATTCCAACTGGTGCTGTTGCACAATGATACACGTATAAACCTGGATTTAATGTTTTAAAAGAAAACACTTTTTCGTGACCAGGAGCTACAAATGATGATGTTGCACCACCCCCAGGCCCAGTGACAGCATGTAGGTCAATATTATGTGGTAATTTATTGTCTGGGTGATTAGATAAAGTAAATTCTACCTCATCTCCTACTCTTGTTCTAATAAAGCTTCCTGGCACAGATCCACCAAATGTCCAATACACATATTTTACACCATCAGCCATTTCTCCTTCCTTTTCAAGAATCTCCATATTTACAATAAGCTTTTTTGCAGGTCTATTTCCAACTGGAGCTGGTACAAACGGTGGAGAAGTCAATTCTGCTTTTAATGATCCGCTTACTGGTATCATTGCTGTATTAACAGTTTTTTTCTTTTTGTCATTATTATTACAGCTAATAAATATAATACAAGTGATTACGATTAGACATAATGATTTTAAAGTTTTCATTTTCTTTTAGTTTTAATATTAATAAAATATAAAAAGACTTTTTTATCTTTTATTTGGTAAATTTATTGCAAATGAAAAAATGAAAACATGATAATTATCAGAAAAATAAAAATTATCAAAAATTAGGTGTGAATAATTTTAAAAGGAAAATTAGGATGGAAGGCCAATTTGTATTTAATTTTGTAAAAAACAAAAAGTATGCTATCAAAATCAGGTAAATATGCAATAAGAGCTGTATTGTATATTTCTAATCACAGCAATAAAAATAACAAAATTGGCTCTAAAGAAATAGCAAATAAACTACATATTCCTGCCCCTTTTTTAGCAAAAATACTTCAAGAATTAACAAAAAAAGAAATCATTTCTTCAGTCAAAGGACCACATGGAGGTTTTTATTTATCCCAAAAGAACAACAATAAAACATTATTTGATATCATAGATTGTATAGACGGAATTCAAAAGTTTGAAAATTGTTTCTTGGGGCAAGAAGAATGCAATGAAAATAAACCATGTGTAATACATCATTTATATGTTCCTTTTAAAAATAAATTATTGAGTAAATTAAAAACAAAGACTATTGTTGAAATGGCAATTGAATATTCAAAAAATAATAATTTCTTTGATTTTGTTAAATTAAATGAATAAATAATTATACAAAAAACTATAGGTTAGTTTTACTCCCACTCCGCCAACACCTCTTTAGCAAAAGTATTGCATTGTATAAAGGTTTCTTTTATATGTTCCATTGTAGTTTTTGGATTGATCAAACACATTCTTAAAACTACCTGATTCTGCAAAACAGTGGTTACTAATAATGCTTCTTTAGATTTGGTAACTCTTGCAGATATTTCTTGATTTAAGGTATCTAACTCTTTTTCTGATAAGTTCAAGCCAATCGGATTGTATCGATAGTTAATCACCGCTAAAGTAGCTGGAGAAACAATTTCCCAATTTTTGCTTTTCCTAAGCAAATCTTCTGTTTGCTCTGCCAATTCAATATTATAGGTAACTGCTTTTTTAAATGCATCTAAACCATAAGTTTTAATAGACATATAAAATTTAAGAGCTCTAAATCGTCTGGTTAATTGAATGCCGTAATCGTAAAAATTAATTTCAGATTCATTGCCTTCAATATCACGTAAATACTCTGGCTTTTCAGAAAAGGTATTGCTTAACCAAGAGGAATCTTTGACCAATAAACAGCCTATTTCGTATGGCTGATAAAACCATTTGTGTGGATCTACTGTCAAAGAATCTGCACGTTCTATCCCTCTTAAAATCCTTGCTCCTTTTTCAGATAAAATGGCAGCACCTCCATAAGCACCATCAACGTGCATCCATAAATTTTCTTTTTCACAAATATCTGCAATCTCATCTAACGGATCTACTGTCCCTGTGTTGGTTGTTCCTGCAGAAGCAATGATACAAAAAGGCTGGTTTCCTTCTAAACGATCTTTTGCAATAGCATTTTTAAGTTTGTTAAAACTAATCTTAAACTCTAAATCAGTTGGAATGATTCTTATTTGTTCTTTTTTAAATCCAAGAACACGAATTGCTTTGATATTTGATGAATGCGCTTGATCTGATAAATAAATAATGGCTTTCGAAAAATCGTCTCCACATTTTATTCTTCTTGCCGTAACTAAAGCGGTTAAATTTGCCATTGAACCACCACTTGTAAAAATTCCACCTCCTTGTTGCACAGGAAAATTGAACATTTTTAACAACCAATTCATAGTTACAATCTCTAACTCTGCTGCTGCCGGAGAAACAATCCAACCGCCAGAAAAAATATTAAACCCTGTAGCTAAAGTATCAGCGAGTGTACTTATAAAATTACTAGGTCCTGGAACAAAAGAAAAAGCCTTTGGATGCGTCGTAAAATTGCTATGCGGAATTACGTTTTTCATAACAAAATCTAACACTTCATCCGCTGGCATAGAATGATTTGGCGCTTCTTGTAAAAACAAAGTATCCATTTGCGCTCTTGTACCTGATGCAACAGGCTTCTGAGATTCTATGGTATCATAATGTTCTGCGATTAGGTCTATAATTTTATAGCCGTATGCTTTCATTTCTTCTTTTGTCAAATCAAATGGGGCACTCATGATCTTTTAATTTTCTGCAAAAGTACGCCAACTTAAACGTTTTTTCATGATAATTGTCATCCTTTTTATAAATTATTGCCTCGAAATTTGTAACTCCTTAATAATAATCACATGAAAAATAAAGATTCAAAAACTGTTGCTGAATTTGTTACAAAAAATATTAAAACTGCTGATGTATTTAAAAAACATGGTATTGATTTTTGTTGCGGTGGTGGCGTTACAATAAAAGAAGCTTGTAAAAAAAGTGCTGTTGATTTTGATACTTTGATAACTGAATTGAATCTTGTAGAAAGCACTAATTCTTTATTAAATGATTACAATAAATGGGAATTGGACTTTTTAATAGATTTCATTCAAAATACACATCATAAATATGTGGATGAAAATCTAACTCTTTTAAAGCAATACTTAGATAAAGTTGCACAGGCACATGGTGATAACCATCCAGAAATATTTGAGATACAAGAATTAATTCATGTGGTATCAGATGAATTAACAACACATATGAAAAAAGAAGAATTGCTGCTTTTTCCTTTTATAAAAAAATTAGTGAGAGCTAAAAGAGAACATACAAAAATAGAAAAGCCATATTTTGATTCGGTAAATAACCCAATACAAATGATGGAAGAAGATCATGACCATGCTGGAGACATTTTTAAACGCATCTCAAAATTGACAAATGCATATCAAACTCCAGAAGATGCGTGTAATACTTTTAAAGCATTGTACGCAAAACTAAAAGAATTTGAAGATGACTTGCATCAACATGTACATCTAGAAAACAACATTTTGTTTCCGAAAGCCAGATATATAGAATCGCGTTTGTAGTTTGTGCAAATTTCACTTTTCTTTAATAAGAAGCCGTAATCTTTTCACTATTTTTGTTGAAAATTAGATTTCGGTTGAAAAAAATTATTCTATTTCTTTTATTGATTGCTTCCTTTTCTAGCTTTTCTCAAGAGGCTAAAAAGATAAAAATTATTTATGCAGGTGTTAGCACAATAGATGAAGAGAAGTATCCTGGAGCAACTATTTTAACTAAAGATGCAGATCGTTTGGTAGAAATTTACCATGATGGAGCTATTTTAACTGCAAAGCGAGTAATTCTTTATAAAAAAAGAAATTTTGCAAAGGCTTTTGGAGATGTTTTAATCAAACAAGGAGATACCATTACCCAATCTAGTAATTATGTAGATTATGATGGAAATACCAAAAAATCCTTGTCTTGGGGTAACGTGGTGTTGAAAGACCCAAAAATGACATTGACTACTGATAGTTTAAATTTTGATAGACAAAATCAGCTATTGTTTTATAAAAATCATGCCATTATAAAAGATGAAACCAATACTTTAAAAAGTAAAGTTGGAAATTACTATTTAAACGACAAGAAGTTTACAGCCACTACAAGAGTAACGGTTACAAATCCAGAGCATGTATTAGAATCAAATCATTTAGATTATTATACAGACTCTTCCATTGCCTATTTGTATGGACCATCTACCATCAAAGGAAAAGACAATACCATTTATACAGAAAAAGGGTTTTACAACACCAAATCAGAGATTTCACATTTTGTAAAAAACTCAAAAATTTTCTTTACTGATAAAACCATTGAAGGTGATAGTTTATATTACGATAAATTTAAAGGGTTTGCTTCTGCCACCAATAATATTAAAGTGATAGACACCATTCAGAACTTTATTGCAAAAGGAAATTATGCTGAGTTTTTTGAACTAAAAGATTCGGTTTATATTGTAGACAGAGCCGTTGCTATTTCGTTGATGGAAAAAGATTCGTTGTACATCCATGGAGATACTTTATTAGTTACAGGAAAACCAGAAAAGAGAATCATGCGAATTTATCACGACGTAAAAATCTTTAAATCTGACTTGCAAGGAAAAGCCGACTCTATTCATATGAATCAAACAACAGGATTAACAAGGCTCTTTAAAAATCCGATTTTATGGTCAGGAAAAAATCAGATTACGGGTGATAGCATTCAACTATTAAACAATACAGAAACCGATAAATTAGATTCTCTTAAGATTTTAAACAACGCCTTAATTGTGCAACTAGACACTATAATTGATGGTGTTGCTACCTATAATCAAATTAAAGGTAGAAATATGTACGGAAAATTTATCGACGGTAAACTCAAGTATTTTTTAGTGAAAGGAAATGCAGAAGTTGTATATTATAATAGAAGTGAAGCTGGACTTTTAGAGACCATAACCAAACAAGAATGTAGTTCTATTGAGTTTACATTAGATGAAACAAATAATATAGAATCGGTTAAATACATAAAGAAACCTGAAGGAACTTCATATCCACCAGAAGATTTACCCATAAATAATAGAACATTAAAAGGTTTTATTTGGAGAGAAGATGAACAGCCTAAAACGATGGAAGATATTTTTGTTGTAGGAGATAAAATTCCAAGAAAAAAGGAAATCAATACTTCTAAAGCCTTAAAAAAGAAGGAATAAATGACCTCTGATTTTTTTACATATCAAGCACAAACCTCTCCTCACCCACTTGCTTTAGAAATTTCTCATGCAAGCGGAAGTTATGTCTACGACATTCACAATAAACCTTATCTAGATTTTATTGCAGGGGTTTCTGCAAATACCTTGGGGCATAATCATCCAGCAATTTCTAAAGCCATTAAAAAACAAGTTGATTCTTACACTCATGTAATGGTGTATGGAGAGTTTATTCAGAAACCACAACTAGAATTGTGTAAAGCATTAGCTGCTACAATTCCGACTAAAAAGTGTGCCGTATATCTAACCAATTCTGGTACAGAAGCCACAGAAGGTGCATTAAAATTAGCCAAACGTTTTACAGGGAAATCAGAAATTATTGCAGCCAAAAATGGGTACCATGGTAATACACAAGGCGCTATGAGTGTGTGTGGAGCTGAAGAACAAAATCGAGCATTTAGACCGTTGATTCCTGGTGTTAAATTTATTGAATTCAATAACCCAATCGATATCGATAAAATTACCACAAAAACAGCGGCCGTTATTCTAGAAACCATTCAAGGAGGCGCAGGATTTATAGAACCAACAAATGCGTATTTGCAGAAAGTGCAACAACGGTGTAATGAAGTGGGTGCCTTATTGATTTTGGATGAAATTCAATCTGGAATTGGACGTACAGGAACTTTTTGGGGTTTCGAAAATTACAATGTCATACCCGATATACTAATTACAGGAAAAGGCCTGGGTGGTGGTATGCCAATTGGTGCATTTATGGCTTCACAAGAAATGATGCAGTGTTTAAAAGAGCATCCGAAGTTAGGACATATTACAACCTTTGGCGGACATCCAGTAATTGCTGCTGCAGGATTGGCAACTGTAAATGAATTGAATGCTTCTAATTTGATGAAAGAAACCCTACGAAAAGAACAATTGATTCGGACTTCTTTAAAACATCCTGCTATTAAAGAAATTAGAGGAAAAGGATTGATGTTAGCTGCAATAGTAGCAACTCCAGAAATTGCCTCTCACATCATTTTAAAATGTTTAAACAAGGGGTTGCTCCTATTTTGGTTATTGTTTGAAGGAAAGGCCATTAGAATAACACCACCACTAACGATTTCTGATGAAGAAATCAAAAAAGGCTGTGCCCTTCTTTTAGAAGCTCTTGAAGAAGTGATTTAGGTTGTTTCTAAACACAATTTTGGTTAATAATAAATATAACCCTCCATATAATTTTAGTTAACAAAACTCTCAACCTTCTTCTTAAATATTTCTTAGATTTTAACACTTACTTCTTAAAATCTGTTAAAGGCTGTTAAGTTCTTGCCAAAACCTCTTTTTTAGTGAAACCTTTTTGTTTTCTATTGGTCTATTAGATATAAACATTTAATTTAAAACCACATTTATAATGAAAAATTTAAAAACAATTATTGCGGTAGTAGCAATCAGTATTTCTTCAGTGTTTTCAGCAACTGCAAACACAAAGACAGAGCCAACTTCTAAAAATGCAAAAACAGTTTTAAGAACAGAAATTGTAAGCTTATTAGGAAATCATTCGTATGATTTATCTGACAAAACTTTAGAAGCTCAAGTTTCTGTAATGTTAAACAATCAAAACGAATTGGTAGTCGTTTCAGTTGATTCAGAAAGTGAAACCATCACAAATTTTGTGAAAATAAAATTAAATTACAAAAAAGTAACAGTTAAAGGAATTTCTAAAGGAACCGTTTACAGAATACCCCTAAAGATGATTCAATCTAGTTAGTTTGGTGTAGATTGATTGATTCTGAAAAGCTTCTAAGAAATTAGAAGCTTTTTTATTGTATTAAATCATCTAGTATTTTTCTTGTTGCTGACGAGTTCCAATCTGCAGCACCACTTTTAGAAACAACAATTTTTTTATTTTTATCTAAAATATATGTTGTAGGTATCGCTCTAGATTCCAACCCATTTGGAGCCTTGGTTATTTGGTTATAAGTTGGAAAATCAAAACCTCTTTTTATATAAAACTTAGAAACGGTCTGCCAGTCTTCATTGGTTACAAACAAAAAAGTTACCTTGGTTTTATAATCTTCATACAATAGCTGCATACTTGGCATTTCTGCAATACAAGGCGCGCACCAGGTTGCCCAAAAACTAATAAACACCACATAGTTTTCTGTTTTTTGTAGGTTGATATTATTAGTATTCAACCCTTTCAATTGCCAATCTACGTCTGTAATTTGTTGTTGATTTTCTGCTTTGATTTCTGAAGGAGAAAAAGAAATCAACCGGATAAAATAGATTTTTGTAGGTGGATAAATCATCAAACCAATAATGATGACAAAAAGAATATTGGAGTAGTTTTTTTTTATAAAATTCATACATTAAAATTATAAGCTGTTTGTCGACAAATAAAATATCAAATTACAAAAAAAGCTCCTAGAATTAGGAGCTTTAAAATCTATGAAGAACTGCTCAATGTTAAGCAGCGTTTTCTTTTTTAATTAAGTTCAATGCAGAACCTTCGTTATACCACTCAATTTGTCCTTGATTATAGGTGTGGTTTGCTATGATGGTGTCTTTGCTTCCATCTGCATGCACCACTTCTAAAGTTAATGGTTTTCCTGGAGCAAACTCTTGTAAATCTACAAAGTTAAAGGTATCATCTTCTTGTATTAAATCGTAATCTGCTTCATTTGCAAAGGTCAATCCTAACATTCCTTGTTTTTTCAAGTTGGTTTCATGAATTCTAGCAAATGATTTTACCAATACTGCAGCAACCCCTAAATGACGTGGCTCCATAGCAGCATGCTCTCTAGAAGAACCTTCACCATAGTTATGATCTCCAACGACAATTGTTTTAATTCCTGCAGCTTTGTAGGCTCTTTGTGTTTTTGGAACCGCATCGTATTCACCATCAATCTGACTTTTTACAAAGTTAGTTTTCATGTTAAACGCATTTACAGCTCCTATCAAACAATTATTAGAAATATTATCTAAATGACCACGGTAACGCAACCAAGGTCCCGCCATAGAAATATGATCTGTTGTACATTTTCCATGTGCTTTGATTAATAATTTTACTCCCTTTAAATCATTTCCTATAGGGGTAAAAGGCGCAAGTAATTGCAATCTTTCTGAATCAGAATTCACTTTAATTTCAACCCCACTACCATCTGCCTCTGGCGCTAAATATCCATCGTCTTTTACTTCAAAACCTTTTGGAGGCAATTCCCATCCTGTTGGTTCGTCTAATAACACTTCTTCTCCGTTTTCATTGATTAAAGAATCTGTCATCGGATTAAAATCTAAACGACCTGCAATGGTTATCGCTGCAACCATTTCTGGAGAGGCTACAAAAGCATGTGTATTTGGGTTACCATCTGCACGCTTTGCAAAGTTT
>JALQYN010000022.1 GCA_023254055.1 Polaribacter sp. | reverse complement strand
CAAATGCCGCATGTATTGCAGCAGTGATTCTTACGATACTCTCGTCATTACAACCCCAACACAGGTTAATATTAGCGGCTTTGGCGATGGTTGCAATTTCAAACGCTCCCATAAGCCCTCCACATTTCATCAATTTGATATTGTAGATACCAAAAGGTTGAGGAAGTGTAGCATATTGTATGGCACTGGTACCGTTTTTTAGGCTTTCGTCTGCGACCAGTATTTTCCTGATTTTTTCATCTACTCCAGTCAGTTCTTGTTCTTTCCCCACAGGAACAGGCTGCTCTATTACCTCTAAATTTGCTTTTTCTGTTGCTTGTACAAACTGCAGCAATTCTTTTTTCCCATATCCCTGATTGGCATCTACACGGATAATCATATCATTATGTTGTTCGTGTAGTTTTAAGATTCGTTCAATATCCAATTCAACCGATTCTCCGGTTTTTACTTTAAGCACTTTAAAACCTAACTTTTTGTATTCGGCAGCCTCTTTTAGCGTTTCCTCTACCCCCATAATACCAATAGTTACTGAGGTTGGTAACGATTTGATATGCTGTCCGTAGATTTCCACTACGGGAATGCCTAAATATTTAGCGAAAGTATCATGCAAGGCAATGTCCCAAATGGCCTGTGTACCCGGTTTATCGGGGAAAGTAGCATGAACATCTTGAATCATTTTTCTGAAATGTCGAATGTCTTTACCAATAAAGGATTGAAAGTAATCTGATTGACAATTCTGAAGTGTTTGTGCAGGTGTTTCATTAACCACTTCTTTTGCTGGATTAGCAGCTCCTATACCGGTAATTCCATTTTCGAGAGTAATAAAAAGAAAAGCACTTTCTACATCAGAAACGGTTTTATAAGCAATGCTATAAGGCTTGGTAAGTGCTAAATTTTTTGAAAAGGCTTTAATTTCTTTAATCTTCATGAACTGTTATTTTTAGCGCGGTAATAAATTTTTGAACACCTTCTTGTATAGGAATAACAACCGGTATATTTAATGAGGCTTCTAATTCGGATTGTATCGTTTTGGCTTCTTCAGAAGTAAGCCCTTCTGTATTTAAAGCCAATCCAATGACTTCGCTATTAAACTTTTTGATGATTTCTATTTCAGATTCAATAGAAGGTATTTCCCCCCATTCGGGTTCCTGATCAAAATATTTTCTTCCGGGAGCACACACCAAAATCACTTTTTTTGCATTTCCTGAAATAAGCATCTCTAAACCACAAGGACCGCTAGGGTTTCTAAGACTAGACTGACCTTCCAAAAGGATCATATCCGGTTTTTCTTTTTGCCAACAAGAAACAATCGCATGTTCCAATTCACCTGAAACAAAATCATTAAGTGTAGAATCGAAGATAAAACCATACTTACTTCCTTGCATCCAACCGGTTTGTCCGGTGTAAATCATCTCTGCTTTTATATTTTCTTCCTTACAAGCTTCCAGCATAAGTCTGGTTGTGGTACGTTTGCCCATGGCGCAGTCCATTCCTAAAACAGCAACAATAGGAACATCAATATTGAAAATTTCACCAGTCCAAAAATGCAGCTCTTTGATAGATTTTGGCTTACGGATATCTATTAACTCTACGCCATATTCTTCAGCCAGTTTTACAATATCTTGTTGTTCGCACAATAAATGATGTAACCCATTTATAATATTGATTTTATAGGTAATGGCTTTACGAATAGTTTTTAATAAGATCTCAGATAGAACTCCACCTTTGGTAGCTACTCCTACGATAAGACAATCGATATTATTTAATTGTTTTGTAGCTTCATCTATAGAACCAATAACTGGAATATTCCTCTTTTTACCGTCCAGAATTTCTCCTGCATCCGAACCTGCATGATTGTGATCTACAACGGCTAATAACTTAAAACGATCTGACCCTCTAATCAATCCATGGGTTGTTTTTGCAAAATTGGTATGTAAATCTCCTCCTGTTATTACAATCGCTGTTTTTTTCATGCTAATTAGGGTTTTAAAGCAATATTATATCCAGTTACAAATCGCAGGAATGTAGATATTTCAATAATATCTTTCCCAACGAAACGAATGGTATGCGAATCAATTCGTTTTGCTCCTGGGTAATGTTGTAAAAGTTCTACAGGACGATAGTTTTTCAGGCTAAGGTCAAGCGTTAACGGCCCTTTTAGTTTGTAAGGTTTAAACTCTTTAATTCTTTTGATGGCTGCTTTTGTTTTGTTGCCGATTACTTCATAGGCAGCATTCGGAGTAAGGGTTTTTGCCGAATGAAAGCTATTTGCCCACTTTACTATGGCACCTTCTGTATCTCCCAGCAGGTTTTGTGTTTCTTTCACAGCAATATCGTCTCCGGTAATTAGGATGATCGGAACATTGAAATGCCCAGCAATTAGTGCATTAATACCTGCCTCCGGCATTACAATATTGTTGATTTTAACAGAGGTAATATTGGCACTCGACATGGTGTGTGCTCTAACTCCTTCTTTACTATTAGTACTGGCGTGATAGCCCAAAAATATAGCTCCATCAAAAGAATCGTCAATACCTTCCATCATCCCCAACATACGTGGCCAAGATCTAACAATCATCACATCATCAGGGAGTTTCTCAATAAGAATATTCTGCCCGTTTCCATGCGAATCACTAACCAAAATCTCATCTGCTCCTGCTTCACGAGCTGCTTTTATACAAGCATTTACTTCGGCAGTCATGAACTTGCGGAAGCGCTCGTATTCAAACCCTCCGGGACCCAATTGTTCGCCTGTTACTGCTCCGACCACACCTTCCATATCGGCAGAAATGTAGATTTTTAATTTTTTGTTCTGAGCTTGCACCATAGTAGTTGTTGTTAATAAGATGATAAAAAATAGTTTTTGAATGGTTTTCATATTGAATTCAGTTTTGTTGTGGTGTGTTACAAACAAATTTATTTAAGATTTTATGAAATATGACGTTCCAATTTTTTTAAGTAATGTATACCAATTTTTATCGCTAAGTATCATAAAAATTCATTTATGATAAGTGAGTCTACAAGACGAAGTTTTGTGAAGCAAGAGGGTAACACGCTACGCGATGTTACTTTTTGTTTATTTAACTGAAAATCAGTTAAATATATCTATTTTGGAATTTTGTATTTTAGTAAGTTTACATCAAAAACGAAAATTAGCCCAGTAAAACCAAGGATTCATTGTAACAATTCAAAAAAATATGGATGATTTTAATACGATTCGATTAAAGAAAAAGATCATTGAGAAATTCAAGGAATATTCAAAAAAGACTAGTCCAAGTTACTCTGAAACATTGGATTATATGATTGCATTTTTTGAAGATACTGGACTGTCTCCTTATGATACAATGCGTAATCCTATTTTGTCTTATACTAGGGCTTTAAATAAGAGAGCAAAAGCAGTAATTGACATTTTAAGAAATATTGAGAAAACTCAGTTGATACCAACTCGTGAAATGTTAGAGTCTTTATTTGAAGAAGTAGAAAAAGAAGAACCTGTATATTTTGAAAGAACTCAAGAAGAGATTGAAGCTTCTAAAACAGAAACTGAAAAATTATTAGATTCCTATGCTAAAGAATTAGATAAATATAGAAAGGAACTATATGACACAAAGAATGAATTTAGCTACCTCTTAAATAAGCTGTCTCATATCAAAAATACATTTGGAAAAAGTTATTACCGACTAGATATGTCAAAAGAAAAAATTGAAGAGTTAAAATCAAACTTTCTCTAATAGTTTTATTTAGTCCCCATAGTGAATAGCTAACGCACTCGCTTTAAGGCTCGTTTATTGCATTTTTAAAGTGATGGATTCTCCTCGCGCTAACTTAGAATTAATGGAAAGATATCAATTATACCCAGCCCCTGAATCCATCACTTTAAAAACGGATTTTCTTAATGATAAATGCTATATAGCAGATAATTGTTTCTGCTTTTTTGCTTCAAAACGTTTGAGTAAATTTTGAATATCTTCACTAATTTTGGATTCAATTACTCTAGCATAAATTTGAGTAGTAGAAAGTTTAGTATGTCCTAATAATTTAGAAACAGTTTCCATAGGAACTCCGTTAGACAACATCAAAGTAGTTGCAAACGTATGTCGAGCAACATGAAATGTTATATTCTTATGAATATCACAATCCTTAGCTATTTCTTTTAAATAAGCATTTGTCTTTTGATTAGAACAAAGCGGTAATAAGGTTTTGTTAGAAGTGTTTTTTGAAGTACTCTTATACTTATTAATAATGTCCAAGGCTTTTGGGAGAATAGGAATTTTAACTGTTTCATTGGTTTTCTCTCGTTTGGTAATTATCCAGTAATTGTTATCTATTCCTTTAGTAATTTGATTTAAGGTAAGTTCTTTTACATCTATATAAGATAGTCCTGTATAACAAGCAAAAATGAAGCAATCCTTAATCTTTTCTAATCGCTCGTTGGTATATTGAGTACTTTCTATAAGTTCTAATTCTCTTTCCGAAAGATATTGTCTATCATATTTATTAAACTTTAATTGAAATTGACTGAAAGGGTTCTTAACCATCCATTCTAATTTAATAGCGAGGTTAATCATTTTTTTAAAACGCTCTAAATGTTTCATTACTCCATTATTGGCTAAAACTAATTGTTTTTTAGAATTCTTATAGGTTCTTAAATATTGTTCAAAATCAATGATGAATCTATAGTTTAGTTGCTTTAGATAAATATCATGTACTTTTAATTTTTTAATCAAATATTTGACTAAATACTTTTCGGTAGTATAATAGTTCTTCATTGTACCATATTTCAATACAGTAACCATATTGGAGTTATGATAATCAATAAGCTCTTTTAGTGTTTTTTGATTATCATCTTTACCAAGATAGCGATCTTTTACTGTAGATGCAGAAATGATTTTATCTTCTTCTAATAACTGTTTATGGGAATCTAATAGTTTATTATAGACATAATCAAGATAGTTGTTTAGAATCCTAATTTTTGCTGAAGTTCCTCGTCCACGATTCTTATTGTTATCCCATTGTTTGAAAGATACGTTTCGTTTTAGGCTAATTTCAGAGCGTTGCTTATTAATGGTTATTCTAACATAAATAGATAATTGGTTTTTAGCATTACGAGATTTTCTTGTGAAGAAAATAATCGAAAAAGTGTTGTTTGTCTGCATGTTACACGTCTTTAGTTAAACAAATATTCTTGTAAAGACGAAAGTCAAATTGCTCTTAAAAGCTCTTTAAAATTACAATAATTTAGTGAAGAAAATGCACACCTGATTGCACACCTTTTTTATGATGTTAGATGATTTCAATTGATATCATAAAAAATAAAAAACACTGAAAACCATACAGTTAACAGTGTTTTAATATTTCCTATTTCTAGGTTCGTCGGGGTGGCAGGATTACCTTCTTTTAGTCGGTGATCCTAATTATGGGTGTGATTCATAGAAAATTACCTTATTTCGCTTTGCTCAAAAGGTCTTTTTTAGTTTATTGCTTAAAAACAAGTTCTACACATAAACTAAAAAAAGCCCTATACTTTCGTACAAGGCTATTGTTTCTATGTCGGGGTGGCAGGATTCGAACCTGCGACCTCCTCGTCCCAAACGAGGCGCGATGACCGGGCTACGCTACACCCCGAAGATGTATAATTGTTGAGTAGTTTATCTCGAAAAAAGTAGAGAGACTACACCCCAAATATTCGGATTGCAAACATACTATATTATTTCTATATTGTAAAACATTTTCAGTTTAAAAACAATCAATGATATGAGAAATTTAAGACTAATTTTTGGAGTATTTTTAATGTGTGTTTTACTACTTAGTTTTATCAAACAAATTAAAGATGTGCCTCAAGAAAATAAAGAATATGAATTGGTTGTTTCTGATTTAACGATTCCGTGGGGTTTTACTTTTTTACCGGATAAATCGATGTTAATTACCGAAAAAGAAGGGAAGTTAACCCATTTTAAAAATGGTAAAAAGATTAATATAACCGGGCTACCTAAAATAAAAGTACAAGGTCAAGGAGGGTTAATGGATATAGAATTACATCCAAATTATGAGAAAAATGGATGGATCTATTTTACATATGCATCTGCTACAGGGGCAGGAGAGGGAGCAAATACAACACTGATGAGAGCAAGACTAAATAACACTAAATTAATCAATCATGAGGTTTTGTATAAAGCAAGTCCAAATTCTAAAAGAGGACAGCATTTTGGTTCTAGAATTGCTTTTGATAAAAAAGGATATCTCTATTTCAGTGTAGGTGATAGAGGTAATAGAGATGTAAATCCACAAGATATTACAAAAGACTGTGGTAAAATTTATCGATTACACGATGATGGGAAAATTCCAAAAGACAATCCGTTTGTAAATGTAAAAAATGCTAAAAAAGCAATTTATAGTTACGGCCATAGAAATCCACAAGGAATGGAAATCAATCCATTTACAGGTGATATTTGGACTCATGAGCATGGACCAAGAGGAGGGGATGAGATAAATATCATTAGAAAAGGGAAAAATTATGGTTGGCCAACAATAAGTTACGGAATCAATTATAGTGGAACTAAGTTTACTGATAAAACAGCTTTACCAGGAATGGAACAACCTTTACATCAATGGACTCCTTCTATAGCTCCAAGCGGAATGGCTTTTGTAAATTCTGATAAATATCCAGGTTGGAAAAGGAATTTATTAGTAGGTTCTTTAAAATTTCAATACATATCGTATTGTACTTTAAAAAACGGTAAAGTGGTCAAAGAAGAAAAAATGCTAAAAGGTTTGGGTAGAGTTCGCTCTATTGAACAAGGAAATGACGGTTACTTATATGCAGGCATTGAAAATTTAGGAATTGTAAGAATACTTCCAAAAAATTAATCAACACCACTATTGACTTTTGTTATAAAACTATTTTAATTTATCATATAATATCTTTCAAAAAACGGTTTAAAAAAAATACATTTGTACTCACAAAATTTATACTAATGGCAGAAAAAATAAAATGTTTAATAATTGGTTCTGGGCCTGCTGGATATTCAGCAGCTATTTATGCGGCAAGAGCAGATATGAAACCAGTTATGTATACCGGAATGCAAATGGGAGGTCAATTGACTACAACGACAGAAGTAGATAATTTTCCAGGATATCCTAATGGGACAGATGGAACTGCAATGATGAACGATTTGCAAAAACAGGCGGAACGTTTTGGTACGGAAGTACGTTTTGGAATGGTAACTAAAGTAGATTTTAATACTGAAGTAGGCGGAATACATAAAGTTATTGTGGATGAATCTATTGAGATTGAGGCAGAAACTGTAATTATATCTACAGGAGCTACAGCAAAATATTTGGGAATAGAAAGTGAACAGCGTTTAATTGGAGGAGGAGTTTCTGCATGTGCAACTTGTGATGGTTTCTTTTACAAAGGACAAGAGGTTGTTGTAGTAGGAGCAGGAGATACTGCAGCAGAGGAAGCAACTTATCTAGCAAATATTTGTAGTAAAGTAACAATGCTAGTTCGTAAAGATTTTATGAGAGCTTCAAAAGCAATGCAGCATAGAGTTCATAAAACTAAAAACATTGAAGTGCTATATAACTCTGAAATTGATGAAGTATTAGGAGACAATGTAGTTGAAGGGGTTAGAGCTGTAAATAATAAAACAGGAGAAAAAACTGATATTCCTGTAACAGGAGTTTTCATTGCGATTGGTCACAAACCCAATACAGATATCTTTAAAGGGATTTTAGATATGGACGAGACCGGATATTTAATTACCAAAGGAAAATCTACTAAGACAAATTTACCTGGAGTTTTTGCTGCAGGAGATGTGCAAGATAAAGAATACAGGCAAGCTGTAACTGCTGCAGGAACTGGCTGTATGGCTGCTTTAGATGCAGAACGCTATTTAGGAGCTTTAGAATAACAAAAAGAAAGTCTTATAATATAAAGAGGTTGTTTTACAACCTCTTTTTTTATTTCTCTATGTCATCTTCTAACAACGTATCTGTTTTACCATATAATAGTTCTGCAACATTAATTAATTTTTTAGTGATGTCATTTACATTTGAATAGTCGTTAAACAACGAAGATGCATTTTCTGCAGTAATTAAATCTTTTCGAATTAAGTTATCTATAGATTTACTGGTGTGTCTATAATTATGTTTAGCTTCTGTTTTTAATTTCGAAAGAATTTCTGCGTATTTTACATTGTCTTCTTCTTTTCTAAACCAATAAATAGTGCGCAGTACTTTTGTTAATTTTTGTCTAAACCCATCATACTCTTCTTTTAAATAAGGATTATTAAAATTAGCAGTTGATGTTATATTTCTATTTAACTCTTTAACATCTTTAATGATTTCAATCATTTTACGATTGGCAATTTTAATGTCTGAAATAGATTTATTTTCTGTTTTATTAAGAGTTAATTTACTTTGGGCAGTAGCAGCATATTTAATTATCTCTCCATAAATAGTTTTTACTTTTGTATAGTAAAGTTCATCTACATTAATATTTAAATCTTTAGTAGATTTTTTAACAATCTCTGTAATTTCTTCTGTTGATTTTATGTCTTCTCTATGAATATTTAAAGCATGAGCAACAATTTCGAAAATAGCATTTTTATATAGATATTTAGATTCATTAATTAAAGCAGAGATCACAGAGCCCGGAAATTCTAACACCGCTTCATTAAGATATTTAGGTTCTTCAACGCCTTTATTTGTTCGTTCTTTAAATGTTCTAATTAAAAACTTCTCAAGTTTTGCTATGAAAGGAATCATTATTAAAACACCTAGAACATTAAATATTGTATGGAAAACAGCTAGTTTTAGTGCGTAATCATTTTTAGCGATGTGAACAAAATCTGAGATAATATTAACTAAGTCAGATAGTAAATAAATTCCTAATAAAGCAACAACCCCCGTAACAACATTAAATATTAAATGGGCAGCTGCTAATCTTTTGCCAGCAATATTAGAGCTTAAAGAGCCTAAAACTGCAGTAATTGTCGTTCCTATATTGGCCCCAATAGCCAATGCAAGTGCATTTTCATATTCAATTTGCCCAGCAGATAACGCTGTTAAAATTAAAGCCATTGTGGCACTACTTGATTGTAGTATGGTGGTGATGAAAATTCCAATACCTGTATACACAACAACACCTAAGAATCCAGACATTGCATATTGTTTTAAATCGATAAATTCTTTAAAAACATCAAAACCTTCTTTCATGTAATGAATACCTAAAAAGAAAAAACCTAACCCAGCAAGCACATTTCCAATTCCTTTTAACTCGATTTTCTTTTGAAATGAAAAAACAATTCCAAAAACCAACATGGGTAATGCAAGAGCAGAAATTTTAATTTTTAATCCGAAACCTGCAACAAGCCAGGCTGTAGCAGTTGTTCCTATGTTAGCTCCGAAGATTAATCCAATTCCCCCAGAGAGGCTAATCAATCCAGCACTAATAAAAGAGATTGTAATTACAGAAACTAATGAGCTAGATTGAATCAATGCAGTAACAAAAGCTCCTATAGAAATACTTTTGTATAACTTGTTGGTTGCTTTTTTTAAAACATTTTGAAGTGGGCCTTTTGTAAAAACCTTAAATCCTTCTTCTAACATTATCATACCAAAAAGCAATACAGCAACCCCTGCTAAAATGGTTTTAAGATTAGGATTAAAGTATAATAGCGCTGCTAAAAGGACTAAAAATAGATAGAATAAAGGTTTTCTTATCATTTTGTAATTAAACTATAGAAATTAAATACATCATTTATTTACTGTTGAAAAACAGTAAATTAGTATAACAATAATACAAAAAATTACCCTTAGTAGTTAAATGTCATTGCAATTAATGAGGATCTATATTTATAAGTCAGATACTTTTGTGTATAAAAAATGACGCTAAAAATAGCGCCATTTTAACAAACAACTAAATTCTAAAACTTATATAGTTTAAGAAGCTCTTATTAAAGTGTCGTAATCTCTTTCTTGAGTGTTTATTAGAAAAGACTATTCACCTTCTTAATTTTAAAAACAATATTTGTTTTCTGATTTTATTTTTTCAGAAATTTCTTTACGTAAATCAACAATATCTGGGTAATTAGCGTATTTAGTGAAACGCTTTAATCCCATTAACATCATACGTTGTTCATCTCCTTCTGCAAAAGAAATAATACTTTCTTTTCCTTTTTCTTCTATAATATCTACTGCGTGATACAAGTACAATTTAGACATCGCAATTTGCACAGATTGTTCTTTTTCTCCGAAACGCTTAGCATTCTTTTCTGTTCTTAAAATAGCTGATTCTGCCATGTAAATTTCAATTAAGATATCTGCAGCAGCAATTAATAATTGTTGATGTTGCTCTAAATCTGGTCCATATTTTTGAACAGCAGCTCCTGCCACCATCAAAAATGTTTTTTTCATCTTTGCTATCATTTCTTTTTCTTCTGAAAATAGTTCAGAATAATCAGGCGTATCAAAAGAAGGAATTCCCATTAAATCTTCTTGAACTTTCATTGCAGGACCTAATAAATCTACATGACCTTTCATCGCTTTTTTAACTAGCATTCCTACAGAAAGCATTCTGTTAATCTCATTGGTTCCTTCATAAATACGAGCAATTCTAGCATCTCTCCAGGCAGCTTCCATCGGAGTTTCTTCAGAGAATCCCATTCCTCCAAAAATCTGAATTCCTTCATCAGCACAATTTTGTACATCTTCAGAAACCGCAACTTTTAGAATAGAACATTCTATTGCATATTCTTCAACACCTTTTAACTCAGCTTCTTGGTGCGTGTTTCCAGCTTCAACTCTTAAAGCAATTCTGTCTTCTATGTCTTTAGCAGCTCTATAGGTTGCAGATTCTCCAACATATGCATTTGTTGCCATTTCAGCTAGTTTCACTTTGATAGCACCAAAATTTGAAATAGGAGTTTTAAATTGTTTACGCTCATTGGCATAATTTACAGCTGTTGTTAATATTCGACGTTGCGAATCTAAACAAGCACCAGCCAATTTAATACGACCAACATTTAATGCATTCATGGCAATTTTAAATCCTTCACCACGTCCTGCTAACATATTTTCTATTGGAACTACAGTGTCGTTAAAAAATACTTGACGGGTAGAACTTGCACGAATTCCTAATTTATGCTCTTCTTCACCCAATGTGATTCCGTTTGGATTTTCTTTATCAAATTCGATAATGAATCCAGTAATATTTTTATCATCTTCAATACGAGCAAAAACAATCATCAAACGACAAAAACCTGCATTAGAAATCCACATTTTTTGACCGTTGATTTTGTAACTTTTCCCATCTTCGGATAAGGTTGCAGTTGTTTTACCTGAATTAGCATCAGAACCTGCTCCAGGCTCTGTTAAACAATAAGATCCAAACCATTCACCGGAAGCTAATTTTGGAACATATTTTTGTTTTTGTTCTTCTGTTCCGTATAAGGTAATTGGTAATGTTCCTATTCCAGTATGTGCTCCAAATGCTGTACTGAATGATCCTGTTCCACTAGAAATATAGTCACAGGTTAATAGTGTAGAAACAAAGCCCATTCCCAATCCACCATAAGCTTCTGGAACAGCAACCCCTAAAAATCCTAATTCACCAGCTTTACGCATCACTTCTTCAGTTAAGGCATAATCTTTTGCTTCGAATCTTGCTTTATGAGGAATGATCTCACGATCATTAAACTCCATCACAGCTTCTTTCATCATGGTTTGTTCTTCAGAAAAATCTTCTGGAGTAAACACATCGTCACAACTTGTTTCTTTTACGAGGAATTGACCTCCTCTAAGTAATTCTTTTTTTTCTGTGCTCATAATCTTTTTGATTTAAGAAACAAGAAACGAGAACCAAGACGTGTACTTTTTTGTCTTGACCGAATTCTTGAAATCATTTTTTATTTTTATTTTTTGACTTTGCCACTTTGTGACCCTGATATTTTGTTACTCTTAAACTACTTTAAAAATTCATAAATTCCTGCAGCACCTTGCCCAGTTCCAACACACATGGTAACCATACCGTATTTCCCTGTCATTTTTCTTTTGCGCATTTCATCAAATAATTGCACCGATAATTTCGCACCAGTACAACCTAAAGGATGACCCAACGCTATTGCACCACCGTTTACATTAACGATGTCTTGATTCAAATTTAATTCACGCATTACAGCTAACGATTGAGAAGCAAATGCTTCGTTCAATTCAATCAACTCAATATCGTTTTGTTTTAGCCCTGCTTGTTTTAATACTTTCGGAATTGCAGCTACAGGTCCGATTCCCATAATTCTAGGTTCTACACCAGCTGCAGCATAATTTACCATACGAGCAATCGGTTCTAGATTTAACTCTTTCACCATATCTTCACTCATGATTAAAACAAAAGCGGCTCCATCACTCATTTGAGAAGAGTTACCAGCCGTTACGCTACCACCTTGAGCAAACACAGCTCTTAGTTTAGCCAACGCTTCTTTACTTGTTCCTGCTCTAGGCCCTTCATCTTTAGTAACAGTATACGATTTTGTTGCTTTTTTGCCATTTGTATCAATAAATGTTTGTTCAACATTGATAGGGACAATTTGATCTTGAAAGCGATTTTCTGCTTGCGCTTTTAACGCTTTCATATGAGAATTGTATGCAAATTCATCTTGGTCTTCTCTAGAAACTTTAAATTGATTTGCAACAGCTTCTGCAGTATTTCCCATTCCCCAATAATATTCTTCATGACCTGCATTTACGAGATCATAATTCAGTTCTGGTTTAAATCCAGTCATCGGAACTGCACTCATACTTTCTGCTCCACCTGCAATGATACAGTCTGCCATACCAGCCTGAATTTTAGCTGTTGCCATTCCGATAGTTTCTAATCCAGAAGAACAAAAACGATTTACGGTTACACCAGGAACATCTACGATGTCTAAACCCATTAAAGAGATTAATCGTCCCATGTTTAATCCTTGAGAGCCTTCAGGCATTGCATTACCAACAATTACATCATCAATACGAGTTTTGTCAAAGTTTGGCAATTCATCCATCATGTATTTAATGGTCTCAGCAGCCAATTCGTCTGTTCTTTTAAAACGGAAAACACCTTTAGGAGCTTTTCCAACTGCTGTTCTGTATGCTTTTACTATATATGCTGTTTTCATAAATTTAGTTTTTAGTGCTTAGTTTTAAGTTTTGAGTTTTTACTCGTAACTAAAAACTAATAATTAAACACTCGCAACTTTAGTTGCGCAATGGTTTACCAGTTTTTAACATGTGTTGAATTCGTTCTAATGTTTTTCTTTCTGTACATAGACTTAAGAAAGCTTCGCGCTCAATATCTAATAAGTATTGTTCAGAAACTCTAGTTGGTTCAGATAAATCTCCACCTGCCATAACATAAGCCAACTTGTTGGCTATTTTCTGATCGTGTTCTGAGATATAGTTACTAGCCTCCATAGAGTCAGTACCTACTAAGAACATTCCCAATGCTTGTTTTCCTAAAACCAATACATCTTTACGTTTTACAGGTTGTGTATAACCAGCTTCAGCCATTAATACTGCATGCTTTTTAGCTTCAGCAATTTGTCTGTCTTTGTTTACTACCACAATATCTTTTCCTTTTTGCAAAATTCCCAAATCAAAAGCTTCATAAGCAGAAGTGGCTACTTTAGCCATTCCAATTGTTAAGAAATGTTCTTGTAAAACGTTTAGTTGTACATCTCCTTTGTGAAATAAATCTTGAGCTCTTAAAGCCATTTCCTTAGACCCACCACCACCAGGGATTACACCAACTCCAAATTCTACCAATCCGATATAGGTTTCTGCTGCTGCTACTACTTTATCTGCGTGCATAGATAACTCACATCCACCACCTAAAGCCATTCCATGAGGAGCAGATATAGTAGGAATAGAAGAGTAACGCATACGCATCATGGTGTCTTGGAAGTATTTGATAGCCATATTGAGTTCATCATATTCTTGCTCAACAGCCATCATAAAAATCATACCAATATTGGCTCCAACAGAGAAGTTGGCTGCTTGATTTCCAATCACTAAACCTTGAAAATCTTTTTCAGCTAAATCTATTGCTTTATTGATTCCTGCCAACACATCACCACCAATGGTATTCATTTTCGATTGGAATTCACAGTTTAAGATCCCGTCTCCTAAATCTTCAATGACAACTCCAGAGTTTTTAAACACTTCGTTTGATTTACGAATATTATCTAAAATGATAAAGGCATCTTGCCCAGGTTTTTTAGTTTGAGTTTTAGCAGGGATGTCATAATAATAGGTTGCTCCATCTTTAACAGAATAGAAAGATGTTGAGCCATTTGATAACATATCTGATACCCAAGGCGCAGGAGTTTTACCTTCTGCTTTCATAATTTCAATTCCTTTTTCTACACCAATAGCATCCCAAATTTCGAAAGGTCCATTTTCCCAACCAAAACCAGCTTTCATGGCATCATCAATTCTGTATACTTCATCAGAAATTTCTGGAATTCGATTCGAAACATATTCGAACATTGCTGAGAAATTTTTTCTATAAAACTCCCCAGCTTTGTCCTTACCACTAACCAATACTTTAAATCTATCAATCGGTTTATCGATTGTTTTTGTCAACTCTAAGGTTGCAAATTTTGCTCTTTTATTTGCTCTGTATTCTAAGGTATCTAAATCTAATGTTAAGATTTCTTTTTTACCATTAGCGTCTACAGATTTTTTATAAAAACCTTGCCCAGTTTTACTTCCTAGCCATTTATTTTCCATCATGGTTTTGATGAAACTTGGAAGTTTGAATAATTCATGCGCTTCATCTTCAGGGCAGTTTTCATAAATTCCATTTGCAACATGAACTAAGGTGTCTAAACCCACAACATCTACAGTTCTGAAGGTTGCCGATTTTGGACGACCAATAACCGGACCCGTTAATTTGTCAACTTCTTCAACAGTTAATCCTAATTCTTTTACTTGATGAAATAAAGATTGGATTCCGAAAATTCCAATTCTATTTCCAATAAAAGCAGGAGTGTCTTTTGCTAAAACCGAAGTTTTACCTAAAAATTTAGATCCGTAATTCATTAAGAAATCTGTAATTTCTGGTTTGCAATTTGGACCCGGAACTACTTCAAAAAGCTTTAAATATCTGGGTGGGTTGAAAAAGTGAGTGACAGCAAAATGCTGTTGAAAATCATCACTTCTTCCTTCATTCATAAAATGAATTGGAATACCAGAAGTATTAGAAGAAATAATGGTTCCTGGAGTTCTAAATTTTTCAATTTTTTCAAAGACTTGTTGTTTGATGTCTAAACGCTCCACAACAACTTCCATTACCCAATCTACCTCTTTTATCAAATGCAAATCATCCTCTATATTTCCAGTAGTAATCCTGTCTGCAAATTTTTGAGAATATATAGGTGATGGCTTCGACTTTAATGAAGTCATTAACGCATCGTTTACTAAACGATTACGAACCATTTTATCTTCTAAAGTCAATCCTTTTGCTTTTTCTTTGTCGTTTAATTCTCTAGGAACGATGTCTAATAAAAGCACTTCTACACCAATATTGGCAAAATGACAAGCAATACCGCTTCCCATAATCCCAGAACCAATGATGGCAACTTTTTTAATTCTTCTAGTCATTTGTATAGTTTATTGAGCAGGTGTTTTTGATTTTTCGTAAATCATTTTATCTGCTATTAATTTATTTATGGTTTCAGTTACTTTAAAAAAGCTTTCTAATTCTCCTTCTGTAACATGATCTCTAACTACATTGTTAAATTGATATACAGAGTTTTTAGAGATTTCTCTCATTTCTTTTCCGTAAGCTGTTAATTTGATTAAAACTCCACGACCATCTTCCGGATTCTTCTCTCTACTAATGGCTCCTTTGTCTTCCATGCTTTTTAATATCCTTGAAAGACTTGTTGGTTCCATCCCCATTAAAGGCCCCAAAGCTGTTGATGGTGTTCCGTTTTCATAATCAATATTTAATAATACAAATGCGGTTGCCATTGTGCTATCATGCTTTGCTGCCTGCTCATTGTACAATTTAGCAACAGCTTGCCAGGTTGCTCTTAATTGATGATCTATAGAAAACGTTTTATCCATGTATACAAATGTATAAAAAAATATTATGCACGCATAGTAAATTGTGAAAAAATTATGCATGCATAGTATTTTTTATTTTTAAGACGTGAAATAATTGACAAACAATTAGAAAGTATTGCATAGGAGTAAAAGAATATTACTTAATTTTGTTTGACATCAAAAACCACTATTATTAGTTTAATTATTAAAATAAATCAATGAGTAACTTATTAGAAATAAATAATGTAACTAAAAAATACGGAGAATTTACGGCTTTGAATAATGTGACTTTAAATATTCCAAAAGGAAGTGTTTTTGGGTTGTTAGGTCCAAATGGAGCAGGGAAAACATCTTTAATTCGAATTATCAACCAAATTACTTTGCCTGATAGCGGAACCATTTTGTTAGATGGAGAGTCATTAGAATCAAGCCATATTGAACAAATAGGATATTTACCAGAAGAACGTGGTTTATATAAAAGCATGAAGGTTGGTGAACAAGCTTTGTATCTAGCCCAATTAAAAGGATTGTCTAAAACAGAAGCTAAAAAACGTTTAAAATATTGGTTCGATAAATTTGAAATTGGAGCTTGGTGGGACAAGAAAATTGAAGAACTTTCAAAAGGAATGGCACAAAAAGTGCAATTTATTGTAACGGTGTTACATCAACCAAAATTATTGATTTTTGACGAGCCATTCTCTGGATTTGACCCAATTAATGCGCAATTAATTGCCAAGGAAATTTTACAATTGAGAGATGAAGGAGCCACCATTATTTTTTCTACTCATCGGATGGAATCTGTTGAGGAAATGTGTGATTATATAGCTTTGATAAATAAATCGAATAAAATTGTAGACGGAAAATTAGATGACATTAAAAGACAATATAGGAGTAATACTTTTCAGATTGGATTGAAAACATCTAATTCTAAAGAAATAGAAACTGTTTTAAATCAACAATTTGAAGTATCCCCCACAGATTATAGAATGTTGAATGAAGGTTTTACAGCCAATGTTAAAATTCCTGAAAACGAATCTCCTAATGGATTAATTTCACTTTTAATGAAACATGGAGAGCTACAACATTTTTTAGAATTAGTACCGAGTGCAAATGATATTTTTATTCAAGCAGTACATAAAAACAGCTAAGTTATGAAGAAGTTAAAATTAATTATTAGAAGAGAATTCTTAGCAAAAATAAAAAATAGATCCTTTATAATGATGACTTTTTTAAGTCCGTTATTGATGGTTGGAATTGGGTTTTTAGTATTCTTTTTAAGTAAAAAGAATGATGAAAATGTTAAGAAAATAGTTTACGTAGATGAGTATCAATTGTTCTCTAAAGACGATTTCGAAGATTCTAAATCGGTTCATTATTCAGATTACACTTTATTAGGGATTGAAGAGACTAAAAAGAAAGTAGAAGCTGGTGATTATTATGGGGTTTTATACATTCCTAAAAAAGATAGTTTAGAGATTTTGGCAAATTCTATTGAGTTTTACTCAAAAGATTCACCAAGCATGTCTGTTATTGGAAATTTAGAAAGTAAAGTTGCAGCAAAATTACGCCATTTAAAGTTGGATCAATTAGGAATTGATTCAGAAAAAATTAAAGCCTCAAGGATTTCTGCAGGAATTAAAATGTATAATTTTTCGGGAGAGCAATCTTCAAAATTAATTAATGGATTAAAGATTGGAGTAGGAGCAATTGCAGGTTATTTATTAATGATGTTTGTGATGATTTATGGTACTTCTGTAATGCGAAGTGTTATCGAAGAAAAAACAAGTAGAATTATAGAAATCATTGTTTCGTCTGTAAAACCTTTTCAATTGATGTTGGGTAAAATTATTGGAAATGCTTCTGCCGGATTATTGCAATTCTTTATTTGGGGGATAATCTTGTTATTAATTAGTCTTGTTTCATCCTATGTTTTCGGAATAGATATGACAGAAGTACAAGCATCTAAATTATCGCCAGAACAAATTGCAACAATGAAAGCAGCCGCAGGAAATGGAGAAATGCAAAAGGTTATACAAGAATTTTTTAGATTGCCTTTAGTAACCATTTTTATATTATTTATTTTTTACTTTTTAGGAGGTTTCTTTTTGTACAGTTCTTTATTTGCTGCAGTTGGTGCAGCAGTTGATAGCGAAACAGATACTCAACAGTTTATGTTGCCAATAATGTTGCCCTTAATTTTAGGCGTTTATGTTGGTTTTGCAACGGTTATTAACGATCCTCACGGACCTATTTCTACCATCTTCTCTATGATTCCATTTACATCTCCTATTGTAATGTTAATGCGTGTTCCGTTTGGTGTTCCGTGGTATGAAATTGCTATTTCTATGGCATTGTTATTGTTCACTTTTGTGTTTATGGTTTGGATGGCAGCTAAAATATATAGAGTAGGTATTTTAATGTATGGCAAAAAACCAACCTATAAAGATTTGTATAAATGGATAAAATATAAAGGATAAAATGTATCTTTAAAACATGGAAAAAATAAAAGAACTTTTTAATTATACGTTTTCCTTTGGTGAAAAAGTACACATCAGTGTTTTGGCAATTATAATATTAATTCTAGCTTTTATAATTACTGCTTTTCTATTAAAGGTATTGCGGAAATTTATCACTAGAAAACTTCCAGAAAACGATAAAGTAAAATTTGTTTCTGTTTTTAGTTACTTAAAATGGCTGGTGTATATTATTATTTTTTTAATAACCATGCATACCGCAGGAGTAAATGTTACTGCAATATTTGCTGCATCAGCAGCATTATTAATTGGTGTTGGTTTGGCATTGCAAACCTTGTTTCAAGACATTATTTCTGGAATTTTTATTTTAATAGATCAATCTGTCCACGTTGGTGACATTATTGAGTTAGAAGGAAAAGTAGGTAGAGTAGAAGAAATAAATTTAAGAACAACCAGAGCAGTTACAGTAGATAATAAAGTGTTGGTTATACCTAATCATTTGTATTTAACAAATAGTTTATATAATTGGACAGAGAACGGAGTTGAAACAAGAGAAGGAATAAATGTTGGAGTCGCTTATGGGAGCGATGTTAAACTCGTAGAAAAGTTGTTGTTAGATGCGGCTAAAGGAAACACGTCTGTGTTAAAGTATCCAGAACCAAAAGTATTGTTTATGAATTTTGGAGATAGTTCTTTAGAGTTTAGAATTGCATTTACCATCAAAAATAGTTTCGAAGTGCGTTTTGTTCAAAGTGATATTCGTTTTGAAATAGATAGATTGTTTAGAGAAAACGATATTAAAATTCCTTTTCCACAAAGAGATATTCATATTATAGAAAAATAAAAATAAATATGCCAAAGATTTTAATTATAGAAGACGAAGCAGCCATTAGAAGAGTATTAAAAAAAATTATTTCTGAAGAAAATGAGGCATATAATGTAGAAGAAGCAGAAGATGGCATGCAAGGCATAGAAATGATTATGAAAACCGATTATGATTTGGTTTTTTGTGATATTAAAATGCCAAAAATGGACGGTGTTGAAGTACTAGAAAAAACAAAAAAAATAAAACCTGAAATTCCGATTGTAATGATTTCTGGTCATGGAGATTTAGAAACTGCCGTAAATACAATGCGTTTGGGAGCTTTTGATTATATCTCTAAGCCACCAGATTTAAATCGTTTGCTAAACACTGTTCGAAATGCTTTGGATAGAAAAGAATTGGTTGTTGAGAATAAACGATTAAAGAAAAAAGTCAGCAAAAGCTATGAAATGGTTGGAGAAAGTAAAGCGATTTCTCATATTAAAGACATCATTGAAAAAGTAGCAGCAACCGATGCGCGTGTCTTAATTACTGGACCAAACGGAACAGGAAAAGAATTGGTTGCACATTGGCTCCACGAAAAATCTGATCGTTCTAATGCAACAATGGTAGAAGTAAATTGTGCGGCTATTCCTTCAGAATTAATAGAGAGTGAGTTGTTTGGCCATGTAAAAGGTTCTTTTACGGGTGCCAATAAAGACAGGGCAGGTAAGTTTGAAGCCGCAAATGGAGGAACTATTTTCTTGGATGAAATTGGAGATATGAGTTTGTCTGCACAAGCAAAAGTATTAAGAGCATTACAAGAAAATAAAATATCTAGAGTTGGTTCAGATAAAGATATAAAAGTAAATGTTAGAGTTGTAGCAGCAACCAATAAAGATTTAAAAGAAGAAATTTCTGAAGGGCGTTTTAGAGAAGATCTATACCACAGATTGGCTGTAATTTTAATACAAGTTCCTTCTTTAAACGACCGTAGAGAAGATATTCCGTTGTTGGTAGAGTTCTTTTCACAAAAAATAGCAGAAGAACAAGGAGGGGTTAAAAAAGCATTTTCTAAAGAAGCCATTCAATTATTACAAGAATATGATTGGACAGGGAACATCAGAGAATTACGAAATGTTGTAGAGCGTTTAATTATTCTGGGAGAAAAAGAAGTTTCTCAACGAGACATTACTTTGTTTGCCAGCAAATAAGGTTTGTCTATTTACTGTAGTAAAAAGTATAAATAAAGTTGATGCTAATATAAAAAATTAGCATCAACTTTTTCTGTTTTTAGTCTAAATGCTTGGTATATTTGTAGTGTTAAAAGAAATATTAATCATTTAAAAAAGATAAAAAATGGCTACAGCAGTAGGTAAAAAATTTCCAAATTTATTTGTAGATGCAATGAATGAAATGGGAGATACATTTAAAGTAAATGTATTTGAAGAGGCAGTTAGCAACAAAAAGAAAGTTGTATTGTTTTGGTACCCAAAAGATTTTACATTCGTTTGTCCAACAGAATTGCATGCTTTTCAAGCAGCAATTGGTGAGTTCGAAAAAAGAAACACTATTGTAATAGGAGCTTCTTGTGATACTCCAGAAGTACATTTTGCTTGGTTGAGTACAGCAAAAGATAATGGAGGAATAGAAGGTGTAACTTATCCAATTTTAGCAGATAGCAATAGAAATTTGTCATCAATCTTGGGTATTTTAGACATTACTAACGAAACTTTTGATGAGGCTTCACAAACGATTCAAGTTGAAGGAGATAATGTAACCTATAGAGCTACTTATTTAATTGACGAAGAAGGAACTGTTTTTCATGAAGGAATTAATCATATGCCAGTAGGTAGAAATGTAAATGAATATTTACGTTTAATTGATGCCTATGCTCATGTGCAATCACATGGAGAGGTTTGTCCAGCTAACTGGGAAGAAGGTAAAGATGCAATGAAAGCAAATGCTAAAGGAACTGCAGAATATTTAGCTTCTCACTAAAAAGTTAATTGCGAATTATGAATTACGAGTTTTAAACTCTCAATTTATAACTTTAAATTTATAATCATTATGGTACAAGAATTAAATCAAGATAACTTAGGGCAAATTATAGCAGATAACAAAACAGTTGTTGTTCAATATGCAGCTACTTGGTGTGGAAACTGTAGAATTATGAAACCAAAATTTAAGAAGCTAGCTTCAGAAAATGAAAACATGGTTTTTGTGATTGCAGATGCAGAAAAATTCCCTGAAAGTAGAAAATTAGCAGATGTAAGCAATTTGCCGACTTTTGCAACTTTTGTAGAGGGTGCTTTTGTAAATCAAACCCAAACAAACAAGTTCGAAGTTTTAAAAGAATTGGTAAACGAAATAGCATAGTTATGAAATTACCTATTATAAAACACCTTGCTAATTTTATCGAAGAGAACGATCAAGATTATGTCATTGAAACTATAGAAACTTTAGAAGCTTTAACAGAAGTACCTTCTTTAAAAGATGAAGAGTTAGATGTTATTGGAGAACTTATTTCGAATATGTATGGGGCTATAGAAGTAGATAAAATGATCAAAGAAGGTATGCCGAAAAAAGAAGCGCTGAATGCTTTTATGAAACGCGTATTAGGTTCTATAGACACTTAATTTTAGTACCTAAATTAAAAAAAATCCCGAGTTTAATAACTCGGGATTTTTTTATGTTTATTTGTTTTTTTCTTCATTAGCTTTTCTAATAATTGCTTTTAATTTTTCTTGTTGTGCAATTTTTTCTTGCTTTACCTTATTAATTTTTCGATTCATTAATTTGGTGTGCTTTGCCTTGTTAACGGTGTTTTTTGCCTTTCCTTTTTTTGGCATTTAAATGATGAGAATAAGAGTTTTTAAGAATTTATATTGATCATTTCTTCTATTTTATTAAGAAGGTCTTTAGGGTCAAATGGTTTATAAACAAAACCATCCATACCACTATCACGAATTTTGTTTTTTACTTCAACAAAAACAGAAGCTGAAAGTGCTAAAATCGGAATTTTAGTGTTAAATTTTCTTATTTCAGTAGAGGCGGTATACCCATCCATAACAGGCATTTGAATGTCCATAAGAACAGTATCGTAATGATTTTCTTTTACCATATCTACGGCTTGTTTACCATCGTTCGCTACAGATATTTCTAAACCAGCTTTTTCCAATATTTGTTTACCAACCATCACGTTGATAAGGTTGTCTTCTACGAGTAAAACTTTTTTACCTTTGAAACCATATTCTTTCTTTTCGCTTTGTTTTTCTAATTCATGATCTGAAACGGTGTTCAATTCTAAATCAAAATAAAATCGACTTCCTTCATTCAGAGTACTATCAATAATTACTTTAGAATTCATGGCTGTTACAATCCCTTTCACAATAGAAAGTCCTAAACCAGTTCCACCATATAATCGATTTGTGCTACTTGATGCTTGTGTAAATGCTTCCCAAATTTTCTCTTGTTGTTTTTGCGTTAAGCCAATACCAGTATCTCTAACTTCTGTGTGTAAAATGATACTTTTATCTGTTGCTGTTTTTTTCTTAATTAATAAGGTTACACTTCCTTTATCAGTAAACTTAATAGCATTAGAAACAAGGTTGTTAATTACTTGATTAAAACGAACAACATCTAATAATACAATAGGAATGTCATCATCAATTTCTAATTTTAATTCAATCCCTTTCTTTAAACAAGATGATTCGTGTATTTTTTTGATTTGTTTTACAACGTTTGAAATGTCAGCAGGTATTGGATCTAATTCAATACTTTTAGATTCCATTTTACTAAAATCCAAAACATTGTTTAGTAAGTTTAGTAAAATCTTACCAGAATAATTTAAAGCTTCTATATTTTCTTTTTGATCTGGACGAGGGTTCGATTCACTTAGTATATAAGACAAGCCTATAATTGCATTTAAAGGTGTCCTAATTTCATGACTCATGGTGCTTAAAAATTGCGACTTTGCATTTGACGCTTCTATAGCTTCGTCTTTTTTATTGTGAATTTTAGAATAATAACGTGCATTTAGAAAAGAAAAGTAAACCAATTGAAAGGTTACCAAAACAATGGTACTGATTACAGAAACAGGATAAACAGTGTTTATTGCCAATTCACGATCCATTTGAGTATCTGTAAAAAGTTTAAAATCTGTACTGTGTAAAAGAATCCAAATTATTCCAGGTAAAACAGAAAATAGGCCAACATAAATCTTCTCTTTTCTGTAAGAAAAGAATAAAAAAGGTAAGCCAATAGCAAACATTAAGACAAATTCTACACTACCACCTTTACCTATAAAAGAAGCAGTTAAGGAAACACTTAAGTTTAAGGCAATCAGATAAATTACCCTAGCAATTGTTAGATTTCCATACTTAGAAAGTAAACCTGAGATAACAAATAGAATTGCTGTAATTCCTAAGTAATTACTCAATTCTGGCATATCAATAGCTCTCGCTATAAAAAACCAAATAAGTGTAATTATTGTTGTTAAAATAGAAAGAGAAAAAACTAATTTTACTCTTGTTTGGGAGAAGTCAGCCATAAAAAAGGATATAGGTTTAGTTGCTAAGTTATTAATTTTAATTTTAAAATCAAATGCTATTGAAATATTACTAACTATTTCAAACTCCTTATATTTACACAAATAATTTTTTATGAGATTTGTATTCTTTTTTCTAGTCTTACTGTCTGTAAGTTGCTCCACTAAAACAGAAGCAATAGAATTTTCTGCCATTAAAATTGCAAGAGATACTTATGGCGTACCTCACATCATCGCAAAAACAGATGCAGAAGTTGCTTACGGCTTGGCTTGGGCACAATGCGAAGATCAATTTATCACCTTACAAGAATTAATGGCTGCCTGTAAAGGCATGTTGGGTGAAATAAAAGGAAAAGAAGGATTGGTTGCGGATTTCGGCATTAAATTTATGGGCTTACAAGAAATTGCAAAAGCCAATTATAAAAGAGATGTCAAGGGTAAATTTAAAACCTATTTAGAAAGTTTTGTAGCAGGTGTTAATGCATATGCAACATTACATCCAGAAGAAGTGGTTTTAGACGATTTGTTTCCAATTACGGGTCAAGATGTAATTGTTGGTTATTTATTAGGGAATCTAGAAGTATCACATGCAGGAAAAGATTTGGCAAAAATTTTAAACGGAACTATTTTAAAAGAGTTGAATTCTGATGTGCCAAAAGGCTCTAATGCAATTGCTATTTCAAAAAGAAAAACTACTGATGATAAAACCTATTTAGCAATCAATTCACATCAACCATTAGAAGGTTGGTATTCATGGTATGAAGCACATTTAATTAGTGAAGAAGGTATGAATATTTTGGGTGGTACCTTTGCTGGCGGAATTTGTATTTTTCATGGAGCAAACGAAAATTTAGCTTGGGCACACACCGTAAATCATGCAGATTTTTCGGATGTGTATCAATTAGAAATGAATCCAAAAAACGACAATCAATATAAATTTGATGGAGAATGGTTAGAGTTGAAAGAAAAGAAATATACTTCTTGGTTTAAGTTAGCTGGACCCATAAAGTTTCCAATAAGTAGAACAATTTATGAAAGCAAATATGGTCCCACTTTTAAAACTGAAAAAGGAGTTTTTGCTTGGAATTTTGTGGTAGGGCGCTCAATAAAAATGGCAGAGCAGTGGTACGAAATGAATAAAGCTACCAACTTTAAAGAGTTTAAAAATGCACTTGAAATACGTGGAATTTCTACACTAAACTTTGTGTATGCAGATAGAGAAGACAATATTTATTTTGTAAGTAATGGTGGTTTTCCGTATCGAAATCCTAAATACAATTGGAGTGGAATATTACCAGGAAATACCTCTGAAACATTATGGGGAAAAAAGACAATTCCTTTAGATAGTTTGCCACAAGTTTTAAATCCGAAAGGCGGATGGGTTTTTAACACGAACAATACCCCGTATTCTGCAACAGATTCCTTATCTAATTTTAAAGAAACTTCGTTGAATAAAATTATGGGTTATCAGTCTAAAGGTTTGGAAAACAATAGAAGTTCTCGATTTTTAGAATTGATTTCTCAATACGATTCTTTGTCTTATTCTGATTTTAAACGCATTAAATACGACAATCAATATCCTTCTAAAATGACAACACCAAAAGCCATCAATTTAGAAGATTTAATGCATTTAGATACTTCAAAATATCCAGATATTTCTGATGCAATTACACAGTTAACGAATTGGAATCGGAAGTCTAATTTAGAAAATACTACTGCGGCATTATTTATTATTTCTTGGTTAGAAATTGATCGCATTAGAACTGAATCTGGAAGGAATGTTCGTTACGGAACAGTTACCGAAGAAGATTGTGTGGCGGGAATTAGAAAGGCAAAAAAAGAACTACTAAATAAATATGGAACGTTAAAAGTGCCATTAAAAAAAGTACAACGGTTAATTCGTGGTGATGTTAATTTGCCAATGGCAGGAATGCCAGATGTGCTGGCTGCTATGTATAGCAGAGAACATACCGATGGTACCTATAAAGCTTTTGCTGGGGAATCGTATATAGAATTAGTTCGTTTTGGAAAAAATGGAGTAGAGGTAGAAAGTGTAAACACCTTCGGTGCTTCAGAAAAACCAACTAGCAAGTATTATACCTCAGAAATGAAATTGTTTGCAAATCAACAACTAAAAAAAATGACATTAAACAAAAGTGAAGTGTTGAAAAATGCCGTTCGAATTTATTCCCCTTTAGGGATAAAAAATAAGCTACCAAAGTAGGTTTTGATAGCTTGTTTTTTATAGTTTTTAAATTACTATTATTTTAATAGTTCGTCAAGTTTTTCGAATGCCTTTTCTCCACTCCCTAAGTAGCGTTGTATAATTTTGCCTTCAGGATCAATAATAAACTTTGTTGGAAAACCAGCGACATTAAATTTTAACACCAAGTTATCAGTGTCTTTTCCAGATTGTACTTGTTGCCAATCATATCCTTTTTCTTTCAGAAAATTAACCATTTTTTCTTTAGAATCTCCACTATTAATTCCTAAAACAGTCAGCTTGTCGGCATATTTATCTGCATATTCCTTTACTGTAGGCATTTCTGCAACACAGGGGCCACACCATACTCCCCAGAAATCAATCAAAACATATTTTCCTCGTAATGAGCTAAATGTAAAATCTGAACCATCTATTGTTTTGTTACTAGTAAAATCAGGTACAGTTTTGCCAATTAATGTAGATTCTATTCCTTTAACTCTTGATGCTAGCTCTTTGTAATACGTAAAATTCTCTAAGCTTTTATCAAATTTATTAAATATGGCAACAGCTTCTTCATTAGAAATTTGTCTTCTAACCATCATGTCAGATAAATACCAAACTGCAGCTTCTGAAGTTGGATTCTTTTTTATAAAATCACTCTTCAATCGAATTACTTCTTCGTCTAATTTGGCAATAGAATCTGTAATGATTTTGAATCGTGGGGCTTCTTTTTCTAACTTATTTTTCTTTAATAAATAGTTTACAGAAGCATTCATCAACGGAAATATCTTGCTGTTAATTTTTGTTAAATCATCATTTGTTTTTGTACCTGTAGGATATGCATTGATAAAATCAGTCACTTCTCCTTCAAACACGATATGGTCACCAGGCTTTGCAATAAAAGCAAATTGTGAAGATTTTGCAGGATAATAACCTCTGCCAGATCTTTTAATGGTGCGTTCTACATTTGGCCAAAAAATAATATGTTCAGCTTTGTTGATTTTAGCTGTATAGGTGAATTTACCATCTTTTACGAAAATAGAATCTGTAACCCTTTTCCCAGAACTATCATACACGCTTCTTGACATATATTTAGTATCTAAACCTTTGATGTTTCCACTAACAGTAAAGGAATCTGCGGGTGTTTTTGATTCTTGATTGCAGGAAACTAGTAATGTTATCGCTAATAGTAAAAAACTACTTTTTAGACTCTTTTTTGTTGTCATTTGGTTTGGTTTTTTGTTGAGGTTTTTCTCCTTTAGTAGGCATTGGTCCTCGTAAATGAATAATTAACCCGTTTAAAAAATTACGTAAAATTTGATCTCCACATTCCATATACTTTGGATGCTCTTCGTTTCTAAAAAAAGCACCTAATTCGCCTTTAGAAACTTTAAAATCTACCAAAGCGCAGATTTCAATGATATCTGTATCTCTCAACTTGTGAGCAACACGTAGTTTTTTAAAAATATCGTTGTTTGTTAATCCCATATAGCAAATGTACGAGTTTTAATGTTTTTTTTACCAAAGAAAAATAAAACAACTTTAGTTAAATAAAAAAATGGTTAGCAATTTTGCTAACCATTTTTAATATCTACTATTTACTTTTTGATTATTCTTTTCTTTTTGAAGAAGATTTGTCTTCAATAGCATTACTTGGAACAGTAACAAGTTTATCTTCAAAGGTTTTTGAGAAATTCCAATTTTTATAGGTGTGATAACCATAATCTTCTCCCTTAGGGCCAAAAGTTATTAATTTAGTATCCATTTTTAGACCATCTACGGTTTCATAATCGACCATTTTTTTTATAAAAGGACCTAAGAATTTCACATCTTTGGGTAATTCAAAAGCATCTAAAATTGCTCCATAAGCCATGATATATTCATATCCCATTAGAGTATAAGTTTCTGTATCTATTAAAAGATCATAATAGTCATCTGAAGATTCTCCAGTTCCACTTCCAAAAGTCATTTTAACAGCAAGATATTCTTTTGGTTCGTTAAGAATTTTCTTTTTTCTCACCTCTCCTAGCATAACGCCTGGGTCTTGAGTTACCCATGGAAGATTTGAAAAATAGAACGCTAAATGTGCAGTAAATTTTGGAGGATTTCCACGTATCCAATTAACTCCATAATATCCTTTTCCATCATAAATAACTTGAGCTTTGTCTAAAGGCCAATTCTGAAATACACGTCTTCTTCCGTTTTCAACTATTTCATCAGAAGTCCAAGGTCTGATGGGTCACTTGGATAAATGTATGTATGTGTATAGCTAAAGCTAGGTTTACTTTTCCATTTCTCTAAACCCCCATGCGCAGCAATCATTTTCTCAATAACTCTTTTCGTTTCTGCGTTTTTATATCTAGAATCCATGTCCATACTAGATTTAATAGAAGTAGAAGGAGTAGTTTTTTCTGCTTTATTATTTTAATAAAATTGTTTTCATCTATGATGGAGTTATATAATTTAGGCCAATGTGAAGCAACAAAATTTCTAATCTGCTTTTCATTGTTAGATAAAACATAAAACAAAAATGTTATTACAATTGATTCAATAGCACGGATAAAAATACCTGTAAGAATTAGTTCTTTAAAAAAGACAATGAAGGATCCCGTTGCTAAATAGTTGCTTTTAAAATAAACTCTTATGTAAAAAATTAAATTACTCCAAACTTGATGAAAGACAGAAACAATAAAACTGAAGATTAATATTTGAATAATAAAATATTTTTTTTCTTGAACCTTTTAATAAGAATATAAAGTAAGGGGAAAAAAACACTCCAAAGAAGTATATTAATAGAATAAAACAAACTGTCATTAAACCAGTTTTCAAAACTTTTTGGATTTAATTTAAATAATATAAATTGATTTAAGTAAATAACTATTGATAAGATAAATGCAGTGAAAATTAATATCTTTTGGATTTTCTTGCTCATTTATGTTTTATAAATCAATAATAACAATTAATAGGAGTAAACAAAGTTATTGAAAAAAATGCTAGAAATTCAAACGGAAATATTAATCTACCATTTGAAAAATAGCCAAAGCATATACGGCAAAACGAGCAAAACGAAATAAGCCAAAAAGCATCACGCCTTTTAAAGGGTATTTTATCAGTCCGCCAGCCATACAAGTAATAGAAAATGGTATTGGTAATAAAGCGCCAACTACAATTAAAAAACCACCCCATTTACTAGTGTTTTTTAATTGTTTTGCCATTTTTACTTCTAAGAAATTTTTAACCTTTTCAATTTTCAATGCAGTTTTTCCGATAAAAAAAGAAATGATTCCACCTAAATACGATAAGGTAGCAAGTATTGCAAGGGTAATTACTGGATTACTTGTTTTTTTAGACCAAGCAATAAATATTTCTGGTGGAATTAACCCTAAAATAGATTCTGAAACAAAGAAAACTGACAGCACTCCAATGGTAGAAAAAGTTTCGGTCATGTGTTGCAAACCATCATTAATGTTGTACACATATTTATTAAAAAGCAATAAACCAACCACTACCAACGCAATCGGAATAATCGACTTGCGTAAGCTAACCCCAATAAATTTATAAAACCCAGTATATGAATAATACTGGTGTAATAATTGGTGTTTTGGTTTTTTTCTAACTCTTTTTCTTTTACTCATTTAGTTGCTTGATAGTTTCTTTTTTAGCAGCAGCGAATATACAGTATAATTCAATTTTACACGAATAATACCTTCAGTTTTAACGAAAAATTAATAGCTTAAAATTTAGCAATGGCAGCTTCTGCACATCGTTCTCCATCCATAGCTGCAGAAACAATACCGCCTGCATAACCGCCGCCTTCACCACAAGGAAATAATCCTTCAATTACTGGGTGTTCAAGATTCTCTTTTCTAGGGATGTTAACTGGAGATGAGGTTCTAGATTCTACACCAACAACATTAGCTTCAGCCGTATAGTAACCATGCATTTTTTGCCCAAATGCTTCAAAACCTTTGCGCAACCTTCCACCAATTATTTTTGGCAATAAAGAGTGTAGTGGAGCTGATTTTAATCCAGGTTGATAAGATGTAGGATTTAAATCTATAGATAAATTTCCTTCTACAAAGTCTGTCAAACGTTGTGCTGGTGCAGTTTGACTTCTACCTCCAGAAGTAAATGCCAATCGCTCTAAATCTTTTTGAAATTCCAATCCTTTTAAAGGACCGAATTTCTCATATTTAGCAAAATCTTTGTCGATATTTAACTCAACAACAATTCCAGAATTTGCATACAAATTATTTCGCCTGCTTGGCGACATTCCGTTTACAACCACTTCGCCATTTGCTGTTGCAGCGGGAACTATGAATCCACCTGGACACATACAGAAAGAATACACACCTCTCTCATTTACTTGCTGCACTAAACTATAAGCCGCAGCGGGTAATAATTCATCACGTTTTCCTTCGCAATGATATTGTATAGAGTCTATGATATGTTGCGGATGTTCTACACGAACTCCCATGGCAAAAGATTTTGCTTTTAGAGCAATTTCTTTTTTATGGAGTAACTCATAAATATCTCTAGCAGAATGCCCAGTGGCTAAAATCACAGCATTTGCAGTCATTTCTGTTCCGTTTTGTAATTGAATAGCTTTAATTTTATTGTGTTGAATTTTAAAATTGATTACTCGTGTTTCAAAATGAATTTCGCCACCGTGATTTAAAATTGTTTCTCGAATATTCTGAATTATTTTTGGTAGTTTATTCGTTCCAATATGAGGGTGTGCATCGATTAAGATTTGCTCAGAAGCTCCATGAAAAACTAAGTTTTCAAATATCTTTCGTACATCACCACGCTTTAAACTTCTTGTATAGAGTTTTCCGTCAGAATAGGTACCTGCACCACCTTCACCAAAGCAATAGTTAGAATCTTCGTTTACAAAATGTTCTTGGTTGATGGCTCTTAAATCTCTACGTCTGTCTTGAACATTTTTACCGCGTTCTAGCACAATTGGTTTAAACCCTAATTCTAAACAACGCAGTGCAGCATACATTCCGGCTGGCCCAAAACCAATGATGTGAATCTCTTTCGCATTTGAAACATCTTTATAATCAAATTGATAAGCAGAAGTTTCTGGCATTGGTTCATTAATATATACAGCAACTTTGTAATTAAAGTAAATTTGAGGTTTACGAGCATCGATAGATTTTCGCAATACTTTTACGCTAGAAATAGTAGAAGGTTTAATGCTTAAATGGTGTGCCGCTTTTTTAAGCAGAATACCTGTAACATTTTCTTCTTTTAATTGGATTCTAAGCTGTAATTCTTTTACCATTTGGCAAAAATAAGGAAATTAAGTTTGTAAAACCTTGGTTGTTTTTTTGAGAATTTTAAAATTAAAAACGACTGATTTAAAAACAGTTATCTATATTTTAACATTTTTTTAACTATATTTGAGAGAGCTAAAACTCAAATCAGTTTTTTAACTCAATTAATAACAAAAATGAAAAACGCAGCTTTTATTTTTACAATTCAAATTTTTGAAAATAGTCAATCTCAAATGGTGTTTGATTATATTGAGTATTTAATACTTCTAATTTGTTTTATGGCAGCTTCGATTTTGATGATGTTAATTCCAATTATTTTATGCTATTCGATGGTAGATAATTTTATTAGAATGAATGGCTACAAAAAAGATATAAGAGAAAGAACAAAAAGTGAAGAAGCAAGTTCTAAGTACTTAAAAGCTATTTGTATTGAATACAATAAGGCTTCTTCTAAGTTTTTTAAAAATTTTACAGCGCTAATAACATGGAATGTTTTTTCTTTTATTTATGTATTCTTTGGTTTCGAAAACTTTAATGATGGTTTAAAAGAGTATTTTTATTTTCCATTCGCAGTATTACAATCGCTCAGTAAAGAAGAGATTTTTGACTCGATCTATAAATTTCAATCAAATTGGTTGTTTATGGGCGCTATTGTGTTGGCTACCTTTTCCTTTTCATTTTTTGGAAAATATATTGGTAAGGATATCGCTAAAAGTATAATTGAAAAAAATGGAGTAAAATTAACTTTTTAAAGCTTTCCATTTCTTCAAAATCTCTTCTTCATTCATTAAAACTCCTTTTGGGTTCTTTTCAACTACATCTCTTTTTTCTTGGGTAATTGCATCAGAATACCACCAATCGTGCATTTCTTTAACCGAAGTTTTTAAATCCCTAAAAGTTAGCCCTGCTGTTATTGCTTTTTTATTTGAAGCTCTAGATGAACCATAATTTTTTCCGATAGGAGGAATCCAAGGGACTAAATATTGTATACCATTTTTTTCTAAAAAATCATAATCATCAATGGCAACAATATTTGTATTAACATTAAAAGCTCCTTTGGCTTCATTAACAAACTCTAACATGGTTTGTTGATTTGTAGGCCCAACTATATTAAATTTACCAGTAAGTTTATTTTCAGCTAGTCTAATCATAAATTCAGCAACATCTCTAACATCTGCATATTGTACCAAATCTTCTTTTTTGCCAGGAACCAAAACATCACCACCTTTTGCTAAACGAATTGGCCAATGAATAAATCGGTTGGTTTTATCCCCAGGACCAAACATATAGGTGGGTCTAGCAATAATCGTTCTATCTACTCCAAATGCTTTGATGGCTGCATTTTCTGAATTGGTTTTCATTACGCCATACCAATATTCTAATTTTTCGTCTGGATGATCTAAGGTTTCAGGTTCTTTTGTTAAGGTTACAGTTTCTTCGGTAATATGGTCTCCTAAATACGGATAATAAACTCCAGTTGATGAAGTATATAAATAATATTTAACTCTATCTTTTAATAGTTCTGCTGTATCTGTAGTCCATTTAACATTTTGTCCAGAGTTGTCGATTACCAAATCCCATTCACCAGTTTCTAATGCTTTTAAATTGTTATTTCTATCTCCAATTAAATGTTCAACTTTATCAAATACTTCTGGATGCACAGTAGATTTTGTTTTTCCTCTTGTAAAAATTGAAACTGAATGTCCTCTTTCTAAAGCATATTTAATTTGATGCGGTCCTAAAAAACTGGTTCCACCTAAGATTAGGATTTTCATTTTTTTACTTTCTTCAGTATCACAAGCTAACAAACTTGTTCCTAAAAACGGAATTGCAATTCCGGCTGCGATACTTTTTTTGATAAAATCTCTTCTACTTTTAGAACTTTCCATGCAAGTAATTTTTGATAAATTAATTGGAAAGATAGAAATTATTTAAAAGAAATAAAAATTGATTTTTTTTAGACTTAAAAGTATGCTGTTGGCGGTTCCCAAGTTTTGTCGCTTCCAACAATATTTCTTGGCGGACTAACAATTTCCAACCAAATAGGAATAACTTTTATCAATAGATAACTTTCTTTTTTATTTGGATAAAAAGATTTCCAGTTTTCTTTCCAATGTTTGTTTTTTTCTTGTTGATTATCAACTAAAATTGCTTTGCCGTGAATAGTTACGTAACCAGAATCATCTTTGTCTCTATAATAAATGGTAACCAACTTATTTTGTTTGATTTGTGCCACTTTTCTGCTTGTTGGGTTTGTGCCAAACCAAATAGTTAAATTTTCTTCTGGAGGAAATGGATCCATGGTTCGAACTCTAGAAATTCCATTTTTATCTTGTGTAATTAACGCACATGTTCCGGTTGAATTTATGATTTCTTTTGCCGCTTTTAGCAATGCTTCTTTTGAGAAAGAAGTGTTTTTGGTTTGTGTAAACCCAACAAAAGAAACTGAAAATAGTATAAATAGGAGTAGATTTTTTTTTATCATAATACTGTAGATTTTGTCATTCTATCGTTTCCGAAAATATCTTTTCTTAATTCTGTTTGAAATCCTTTTTTAGCAAGTGTTTTAACAGTTTCTTTTCCTAAATATTGATTGATTTCAAAGAATAACATTCCGTTTTCATTTAAATGATTTTTAGCTAAATCAGCTATTTTTTTATAAAATACTAAAGGGTTTTCATCATCAACAAATAATGCCATATGCGGCTCGTTTTCTAGTACATTTGGTTGGATTTCTGTTTTTTCTAATACTCTAACATAAGGTGGATTGGAAACGATAATGTCAAACTGTTTGTCGTTGCGAGGAGTTTTCGACGTGGCAATCTCATTGCTATTTTGAGATTGCTTCATTGCATTCGCAATGACGTTTAGCGAGGTTGCTCTTAAAATATCTTGCTCAATAAAATTAATTTGAACATCATTTAATTCAGCATTTTCTTTTGCAATTTTGATTGCTTTTGATGAAATATCAATTGATGTAATGTCTGAGTTTGGTAAATTTTTAGCTAAAGCAATAGGAATACATCCAGTTCCTGTTCCGATATCTAAAATTGATAAAGACTTTGCAACTTTGCAACTTTGTAATTCTGTAACTTCTTCTAAAATCCATCTAACCAACTCTTCGGTTTCTGGCCTTGGAATTAAAGTGTCTTTTGTAACTTTAAAAGGTAATCCGTAAAACTCGGTCTCTCCTAATATATACTGAATTGGTTCTTGATTTTTTAAACGTGTCAATGAATTGTATAAGTGTTTAAATGTGTCTTCAGAAATGCTTACTTGATTGTTTAAAGCAACATCGATTCGTTGCAATCCAAGCTCTTTTTCTATCAACAAAAAAAAGAAAGAATCAATTTCTGTTTGAGGAAAAACCCCTAATAATTCTTTATTAAAATGATTTCTGAATTCTTTTAAAAACATGTTACAAATCTTTTAACATCCAAACATTACAAGAATAATGTCCGGTGTTTCCTACAGGTTTATCTAAAGAAATGAATCCATTTTTTTTATACAAAGCCGTTGCAGCATGCATGTAAGGCATGGTTTCTAAATAGCATTTTTCGAATCCAAATTCTTTTGCCTTTTGTAAACAAGCGGTTATCATTTTGCTTCCTAAACCTAAACCCCTGGCTTCTGGCAGAAAATACATTTTTTGAAATTCGCAAATATTACCCTCATATTTTTCTAGTTGTGCTACACCAGCTCCGCCAATAATTTTTCCATCAAGGTCAATTACATAATAGGCGGAAGTAGGTTTGTTGTAGGTTTCAAACATATCATCTAATGCTTTGTCCTCATATGCTGTACCAACTTTTGGTACCCCAAATTCAATTAAAACATCTCTGATTACTTTTTTAATCTGCTGATTGTCTTTTGATTGAATCTCTCTAATTATCGGTTGTTTTGTTTTCACTTTAATACACTATTTTTGCAGGAGCAAGTTATCATTTTTAATTAAAATAATGCACATTTCTAAACACGAAAAATACATGCAACGTTGTTTGCAAATCGCTAAAAATGGGATTGGAACTACACGTCCAAATCCGTCTGTTGGCGCTGTTGTTGTGTTGAATGATGAAATTATTGGAGAAGGGTATACAAGTGCATACGGAGAAAGTCATGCAGAGGTAAATGCTATCAATGCAGTAAAGGATAAAACAGTATTAAATGAGGCTACTATCTATGTTACTTTAGAACCTTGTGCTCATGTTGGAAAAACACCGCCCTGTGCAGATTTAATTGTAAAGCATCAATTTAAGAATGTAATTATTGGCTGTGTAGACACTAATAGTTTAGTTGCAGGTAAAGGAATAGAGCGCTTAAAAGGAGCAGGAATTAATGTGGTGGTTGGTGTTTTAGAAACTGAATGTTTGGAGCATCATAAGCGTTTTTTTACAGTTCAGAATAAAAAGCGTCCCTATATTATTTTAAAGTGGGCAGAAACTAAAAATGGATTTATTGCTCCTTTAAAAAAAGATGATAAAAATCCGGTTTGGATTTCAAATCAATATTCTCAACAATTAGTGCACAAATGGAGAAGTGAAGAGCATGCTATTTTAGTTGGAACAAATACGGTAATTCAAGACAATCCGAAGTTAACTGTGAGAAGTTGGAGTGGAAATAATCCGGTTAGAATTGTGTTGGATAGAAATTTAAGAATTCCGAAAACTGCTTCTGTTTTTGATGAGTCCGTAAAAACAATTGTTTTTACAGAAACAAGAATGGAGAATAAAGACTCAAGAGAATCTTTAATTTTTGAAATAATTGATTTTTCGAAACAACTTGCTCAACAAATTTGTGATGTGTTGTATAAACATCAAATTCAGTCTTTAATTATTGAAGGAGGAACACAAACAATACAGACTTTTATAGAGGCAGGTTTGTGGGATGAGGCTAGGATTTTTATTGGTAAAAAGGAGTTTGTAGACGGAATTAATGCTCCATTTGTTTCTGGTAAATTAGTTTCAGAATGCACAATAAAAGGGGATATTTTAAAAATAGTAAAGAATGATTAAAAACATCATTTTTGATTTTGGGGATATTTTTCTCAATTTAGATAAAAATGCAACTTTTGTCGTGCTAGAGAAATTAGGAGTAAATGAAATTACTGATGAAATGATGTCGATTGCATATCAGTATGAAAAAGGAGAAATTACTACAGATAATTTTGTGAATTATTTTAATGATACATTTGATATTTCTAAAGAAGAATTGGTTTTTGCATGGAATGCAATTTTATTAGATTTTCCAAACCATCGATTACAATTTTTAAAACAATTGGCTGAAAGTAAAAAGTATCGATTATTTTTATTGAGTAACACCAATGAGTTGCATATTTCTTGGGTGCAAAATCAGTGGGGAAAAGAGTTGTATACTGAATTTAAAAATTGTTTTGAACAGTTTTATTTGTCACACGAAATACATTTTAGAAAACCCAATTCAGATATTTTCGAGTTTGTATTGCAAGAAAATAAGTTAAATGCTACAGAAACTTTTTTTATTGATGATACCAAAGAAAATACTGATACAGCAAAGAAATTAGGAATACAAACTTGGAATTTAGTTCCAGGTAAAGAAGATATTGTAGATTTAGTAACCAAAAAGGAATTTAAAGCGTGATTTATTTACTATTAAGTATTGTTTTTTCAACATTGATATTTGTTATTTTTAAATACTTTGATGTTTTTAAAATAGACACTTTAAAAGCCATAATTGTAAATTATATTGTAGCTTTTATCTTAGGTTTTGTACTTGCTGAAATTGATTTTTCTGTAAAAGAGTTGCCTTATCAGCCTTGGTTTTTTGGAGCAATTACGTTGGGCTTGTTATTTGTTTCTATCTTTTTTGTAATGGCATTAACCGCACAAAGAAATGGAGTTTCGGTGGTTTCGGTAGCTGGAAAAATGTCGGTGGTGATTCCAATAATTTTTGGAGTCGTTTTGTATGATGAGTCCTTGTCTGCTATAAAAATAATCGGAATTATTTTAGCTATCGTTGCAGTGTATTTGGCATCGGTAAAAGAAGATTTAAATAAGCATGAGAAAGCTGGATTGGTTTTGCCAGCTATCCTTTTTTTAGGTTCCGGTGCCATTGATACCATCTTGAAATTTATCGAAATTAATTATGTAAAAGAAAATGAAGTTTCACTTTTTTCTGGAAGCTTATTTGGATTTGCTGCACTTTTTGGATTGCTCATTTTAGGATTTAAAACCATTCAAAAAAGAGAGGCATTTGGAATTAAAAATGTCATTGCAGGAATTGTATTAGGGGTTCCAAATTACTACTCAATTGTATTTTTAATAAAAGCATTGCAAAATAAAAACTTAGAAAGTTCAACCTTGTTTACCATTAATAATGTCGGAATTGTAGTTGTTTCTACATTAATTGGTTTGTTGCTTTTTAAAGAGTCGTTTAGTTTGAAAAATAAAATCGGAATTGCATTGGCAATAACCGGAATCATTTTAGTTGCAATTGCCTAATGCAAGACACCTATAAAACTATAGAAGAACCATCAGAAGAAACACTGTTTAAAGATCGAAATAGTAAGTTTTTTGGATATGCTTTTCCGGTTTTAAATGAAGAGGATATTAAAAATGCGCTAGAAGAATTGAAAAAGAAACATCATTCTGCAAGACATTTTTGTTATGCTTGGCAATTGGGAGTTGAAACCATTTCTTATCGCGCAAATGATGATGGAGAACCTAATAATTCAGCAGGCATGCCAATTTATGGGCAAATTCAGGCTTTTGATGTTACCAACATTTTAATTGTTTCTGTGCGATATTTTGGAGGGACAAAATTAGGTGTTGGTGGACTGATCAATGCTTATAAAAATTCTGCACAATTAGCATTGGAAGCTTCGAAAATTATTATCAAAACAATAGATGTTCAATTTCAATTATCTTTTGGTTATGAAGTAATGAATAAGGTAATGCGTATTGTCAAAGAAAAACAATTAACGATAATTTCTCAAACTTTAGAATTAGACTGTCAATATATCATTTCAGTTCGTAAAAAAGAAGCTGAAGCAATTTTAGAAATATTTACCAACTTGTATAAAGTAGAAGTTAAGAAATTAGATTAGTTTTTCTAAAATATAATCCGGACAACGCATTGGTTTATTTGTTTTCATATTGATAAAAGCCAGCATTGTGTATCCGGTTGTCAAAAGTTCATTTTTTTGATTAAAAATTTCGTACTCAAACTCAATCTTAACAGTAGGAATTTTTTTTAATGTAGTTTTTACCGTAATTTCATCGTCGAACTCAGCAGATTTTTTAAAATTGCATTGTAAAGATACTACAGGGAGCATCACATTATTTTCTTCCATATTTTTATAAGAAATACCGAAAGACCTTAGCCAGTCTATTCTTCCGATTTCAAAAAACTGTGCGTAGTTACCGTGATAAACAACACCCATTTGGTCTGTTTCTCCGTAACGTATTCTAAATGAGATAGATTGTGTAAACAAGAATTTTATTTTTTTGTGGTTCTGATTTTACGAAAAAAAAAGTTAATAATCAATAGCAATTTCATTTTTTTATACTGAATTTTATTCACACTTTTGTAAGGCTCTTTTGAAAAGGTAAAAAAACCAAAATATAGAGTAAATTAATTAACCCAATTATCTGCATAATAAGAATGACAAAAACTGCTGACTCAGTTTGGAACGAGTGCCTCTCTTTTATTAAAGACAATATAAAACCGCAAGCATATAAAACTTGGTTTGAACCTATCAAACCAATTAAAATTTCTGGCGAAGCTTTAACAATTCAGGTGCCTAGTAAATTCTTTTATGAGTGGTTAGAAGAGCATTACATTAAATTACTTAGAGTTTCTCTGCAGAGAGAGTTAGGAAAAGAAGCAAAGTTAATTTACGATGTACGTATGGAAAATACGTATAGCAGTAATAGTCCGCAGACTGTAAAAATACCAAGCTCTAATAGAGATCCATTAAAACCACAAAGAGTTACGGTTCCTTTAGAAACGAAAGATAGAGAGTTAAGAAACCCATTTGTAATTCCAGGATTGCAAAAAGTAAAAATAGAATCTCAACTAAATCCAAATTACAATTTTAATAATTTTGTTGAAGGAGACTCAAATCGTTTAGCACGTTCTGCAGGAATGGCAGTTGCCAACAAGCCTGGTGGAACTTCTTTCAATCCGTTGTTGATTTATGGTGGAGTAGGATTAGGGAAAACACATATTGCACATGCAATAGGAGTAGATATCAAAGATAAATATCCAGATAAAACGGTATTGTATATATCGTCAGAAAAATTTACACAACAGTTTATAGATTCTGTAAAGTCAAATACGAGAAACGATTTTATTCATTTCTATCAAATGATTGATGTGCTGATTATTGATGATGTACAATTCTTATCGGGTAAAACTGGAACTCAAGATGTATTCTTCCATATATTTAATCATTTACATCAAAACGGAAAGCAAGTAATTCTAACTTCAGATAAAGCTCCTGTAGATATGCAAGATATCGAACAGCGTTTATTATCTCGTTTTAAATGGGGATTATCTGCTGAACTACAGGCGCCAGATTATGAAACTAGAATTTCTATTCTTCAAAACAAATTGTTTAGAGACGGAGTAGAAATGCCAGAAGATATTGTAGAATATATTGCAAAGAATATCAAGTCTAATGTTCGTGAATTAGAAGGTGTTATTATTTCTATGATTGCTCAAGCATCATTTAATAGAAGAGAATATACGTTAGAATTAGCAAGACAAATTGTAGATAAGTTTGTAAAGAACACCAAAAAAGAAGTTTCTATAGATTACATTCAAAAAGTAGTTTCTAAATACTTTGATATGGATGTGGCAACACTACAATCTAAAACAAGAAAGCGTCATATTGTTCAAGCACGTCAATTAGCGATGTTTTTCGCAAAAAGAATGACCAAGTCATCTTTAGCTAGTATTGGTTCACAAATTGGTCATAGAGATCATGCAACCGTTTTACATGCTTGTAAAACAGTAGATAACTTAACGGAAACTGATAAACAATTCAGAAAATACGTTGATGATTTAACCAAGAAGTTAACTTTCTAAACTTCAAATTATGAGAATTTTAATGGTTTGCTTGGGGAATATTTGCCGTTCTCCATTGGCAGAAGGTATTTTGCAATCAAAAGTATCAGCAGATGTAAAAGTAGATTCAGCAGGTACAGCAGCTTATCATATAGGAGAGTTGCCAGATAGTCGCTCTATTGCTGTAGCTAAGAAATATGGAATCGATTTAACAAATCAACGTGCAAGAAAATTTACAGTGAATGATTTTGATACTTTCGATTTGATTTATGCAATGGATGAAAGTAATTATCAGGATATTTTAACATTGGCAAGAAATACTGAAGATAAGCTAAAGGTTAAACTTATTTTAAATGAAGTTGACCTAATTTCAAATAAAAGTGTTCCAGATCCTTATTATGGAGGAAGCAACGGTTTTGAAAATGTTTACCAACTATTAGATGAAGCCTGTCAAATTATTGCCAATAAAATTGAAGAGTTATGAAAGGAAAGTTATATTTAATTCCAACTACTTTAGGAGATAATGAACCGCTAGAAGTCATGCCAATTTCTGTAAAAAAAGTTATTGAGCAAGTAGATTATTTTATTGTAGAAAATGAAAAAACAGCGAGACGTTTTATAAAAAAAATTACACCAAAAAAATCGCAGCCATCACTAACAATTATGATGTTAGATAAGTATGCTGATGAACTGGAAACTAGAGGTTATTTAGATGTTTGTAATGATGGAATTTCTGTAGGATTATTATCAGAAGCGGGTGTTCCTGCAGTTGCAGATCCTGGAGCAACCATTGTAAAATTAGCGCATGATAAAGGAATTCAGGTTGTTCCGTTGGTTGGACCTTCATCCATTTTAATGGCCATGATGAGTTCTGGAATGAACGGGCAAAGTTTTGCTTTTAATGGATATTTACCAATTGATAAATCGGATAGAAAAAAGGCAATAAAAGAATTAGAACGATTATCTAAAGAGAAGAATCAATCGCAAATTTTTATTGAAACACCTTACAGAAATGATAAATTATTAGCAGATTTAAAAACAATTTTAACACCTACCACACTTTTATGTGTTGCAGCAGATATTACATTGTCAACAGAATATATTAAGACAAAAGAAGTAAGAGCTTGGAAAAGTGAAAACCCAGATTTGCACAAAAGACCTGCAATTTTTATCATCCATAAAGGAGTTTAAAAATGCAATAGGTGAAACTTAAAATCTCCTCTGCTTGTGTATTCTAAAGTTGGAGCAGGGATTTTAATAAAATTGATAGTTGAAAAAAGTGTTTTTAAGAATTTAGACCTTGTTTTTATCTTCGTTAAATCTACATCCAAGCTCAAATAAAATTGTCTATAGGGGTCTTGAGTAAACTGATTATTAGGGTTCGATTCTCCATATAACATACCTTCTGCACCATAACCAAAAGCAATATTCAACCATTTAGGAAAATTACTTTCTTTATTAAAAGACCAGATATTGGCAGACAACCAATAGGTTTGCCCGTTGTAATCTTTTAAAGCTTGTTGAATAAAGTTACCACCTAAAGTATTTGGTCTTAATTTTGCATATGCTGTTTTACTAAATGAATATTTTAGCATAATTCGTTGCTCTTTCCAAAGAATTTCTTGTCCAACCAATAAACCAGTTCCGCTTGCGTTTGCTAAAATATCTCCCCAAGACGCACCCCATTTTTCTGAAAAACCATCTAAAATTTCTACTGCAGATAAGAAGGTAAATCCTAATGTTGCACCATAAATTAATTGATTTTTTTTAGAAACTCCAGCCCAATTTAACACATTCATCCCTGTTTTTCCAACATAATAGGAAGTCATAACATGACCAATTTTATCCATTTGTTTCCAATGGTTATTGTCGTTTTTAAAATGAAAACTAGAACGCGGATAGTCTGAATACCACATTTTATCCAATCCAATTAATGCAGATGTTGCCAAAATGGTTTCTGTAATTGCTATGGCATTTCTTCTTTTAATATGTAAGGTATCGGACTTTTTATAGAAGGATGAAGTTTGTCCTTGAAGGTTGGTTGTAATAAGGAAAACAACAATAAATAGTATTTTATAAAATATAGATTCCCGATTTCTCGGGAATGATATCAATATTTTATTTTTCGCTTTACAATTTAGCATTAAATTATCTATTAATCCCTTTGTCGCTAATCCAGCGTTGATATTTCCTGGCATTTCTATTATGCTGACTTAACGTATTTGCAAATTCATGGTATCCAATTTTTTCAACACTAGCACACATGTAAAAATAGTTGTGTTTTTTTGAAAACAAAACTGCATCAATGGAAGAAATGTCTGGCATTGCTATTAAGGTAGGCGGAATTCCCCTGTTCTTATAAGTATTATAAGGTGAGTTTATTTTTAAATCTTTTTTCAAAACACGCTTGACCATAAAATCTTTACCATGTTTTTCTTTTAAAGCATAAATTATTGTTGGGTCCGCTTGTAATGGCCAACCACGTTTTAACCTGTTTAGATATAATCCAGCAACAATTGGCCTCTCAGAAATTTTTGCAGTTTCTTTTTGCACAATAGATGCCAAGGCAATAACCTTTGTTCTGCTTAAATTTAGTTTTTTAGCTTCATTTTCTCTCTTTTCATTCCAAAAACGATTGTACTCTATAAACATTCTATCTCTAAATTGTTCAGCGGTTGTATTCCAATAAAACTCATAGCTGTTTGGAACGTACATTCCTAATGCAGATTTTAAAGTAAATTGATTTTTTTCTAGAAAAACAACATCTGTCATGGCATTCAAAATTGAAATTGAATCTGCTTCTATTTGCTCGGCAACTCTGCCTGATAAATCTTCTAAAGTATGTTGATTATTAAATACAACTAGTGTTGGTGTTTGCTGTCCGCTTCGTAATACATTAATGATATCATTATTTGAAAAACCTTTTATTATTTTGTATTTACCAGGCTTAATTGCTTCTTGATAATTTTTTCTTTTTGCTACCCAAGCAAAAGATTTTACCTGTTTTAAAAAGGGGCTAATTTCATTTTCTACATCTGTTAAAGTACTATTGGTTTTTATAAAAATAAATCCATCTTTAACAACATTGGGTTTGTAAATTTTACCATAAATGTTGTAAGCTATAACTCCACCAGTAATAATTAAAAGACTTAAAATCAGTAAAATCAGATTCTTTTTATTCATGAATTAGTTGGTATAAAATCTCGTCTTTAAATGTATTATTCGAAAAAATCCAATCTTTTTTTGTGCCAATTACTTTAAATTGATGTTTTGCAAAAAGCGAACTACTTTTCTTGTTGTCTGATGTGATATTTGCATACAATTGATGCAAACCTAAATGTGTAAAACAATACTGAATTAATAATCCTAAGGCTTCAGAAGCAAAACCTTTTTGTTGATGCACTTTCTGAATTAAAATTCCAATTCCGGCTCTTTTGTGTTGGGCGTTAAAATCAAAAAGATCAATCATTCCAATAGGTTGATGGGTATTTTGCTCTTCAATGATTAAACGTAGTTGTTTGGCTTCAAAAATGTCTAAATGAGCATTTTCTAAGTATTGTTTTAATAAAAATTTAGAAAAAGGAGTTTGTGTATGGCTAACTTCCCAAAAAGATTCATCGTTTTCTGTGTCAAACAAAAATTGAAGGTCTTCAGGTTCTAAGGCCCTTAAGCGTATGTTATTTCCTTTTAAAGTATTCATTAAATTTCAATTATTCCTTTAAAAACAAAAGTTGCAGGACCTTTTAAAAACACGTTCTTATAGTGTTCGTTCTCTACGTTGAAAGAAACTTCTAATTCTCCTCCCAAAACAGGCAATTTAATATTGGTTGCTTTTGTTTTATTTGTTTTGTGCATTGCTATTGCTACAGCTGTAACACCTGTTCCGCAAGCCAACGTTTCGTCTTCTACACCACGTTCGTAAGTTCTAACTTTAAAAGTGGTATCATTTAGTTGTTGTACAAAATTAACATTGCTTCCTTCATCTCCATAATTATCTCGTATTTTCTTGCCATTAGTAACTACATCATAATCAGTTAAATTCTCAACCAATTGAACATGATGAGGTGATCCCGTGTTTGTAAAAACATAGTTGTTGTGAACTTCTACTGTTTTTACATCAATCATTTGTAGTGAAACTAACTTATTTTCTATGGTAGCATGATGTATACCATCAACAGCGTTGAAAGTCGTTTTGTTAGAAATAACATCTAGTTTATTCGCAAAAGCGACAATACATCTTCCGCCATTTCCACACATCGTTCCTTCATTACCATCAGCATTGTAGTACACCATTTTAAAATCAGCCTCTACATCCGTTTCTAACAAAATGATTCCGTCAGCTCCTATACCAAAATGACGATCACACAATTTATGAACTAAATGACTGTTCTCTTTAGGAAATAATGTATCTCTATTATCAATCATGATAAAATCATTTCCAGTTCCTTCGTATTTATAAAAAGTGATATTCATAAGGAACAAATATAGCAATTTATCTGCTGAATAAAGTTTGTTAAAGCTCGGTTAAAAATCGTTAAAATGCAGTTAAAACAAATTTTTGTAAAATGTTAAAATCGTATATTTGAATAGTTCTAAAAAATAATAATAATATGAAAAAAGCAGCAAGTTTATTAAGTATTGCAATTTTAGGGGGAATGTTAACTCTTGGCGGTTATAAAGTATTTATAGAAAAGCCACAGGTTGTTATAGAACGAACGGTTGAGCCTTCTGCACAAGTCGTAAAAACAAGTTTTTCAAATACAAATTTACCGGCAACAAATTCGCCAACTAATTTTACCGAAGCAGCAGAAAAAACAATACATTCTGTTGTACATGTAAAAAATACAGCAATTAAAACACAATCTGATCCTTGGGCCGAATTGTTTTATGGTAGAGGAAGCGGGACAAGAAAATATGAACAAGTTGGAACAGGAAGTGGAGTGATTATCTCTGAAGATGGTTTTATTGTGACAAATAACCATGTAATAGATGGAGCATCTGATTTAGAAGTAACTTTAAATAATCAAAAGAAATATAAAGCTAAATTGATTGGAACAGATCCAGAAAATGATATTGCTTTGTTAAAAATAGATGCAGATATGAAGTTGCCTTATATTCCATTTGCAAATTCTGACGCATTAAAAATTGGAGAATGGGTATTGGCTGTTGGAAATCCATACAATTTAACTTCTACTGTAACAGCAGGAATTGTAAGTGCAAAAGGAAGAGATTTAAAAGGAAATGGGAGGGTTACAGACTCGTTTATTCAGACAGATGCCGCTGTAAATCCAGGAAATAGTGGAGGTGCCTTGGTAAATACTCGTGGAGAATTAGTTGGAATTAACACAGCAATAACATCTAAAACAGGTTCTTTTGTTGGTTATTCTTTTGCAGTCCCTTCAAATATAGCTAAAAAAGTAATTGAAGATTTAATGGAGTTTGGAAGAGTGCAACAGTCGGTTTTAGGAATTAATGTGGATGCAACATACTCTGAAGAAGGTGTAAGAATTGGTGGATTACCAGAGAATAGTGGTGCTAAAAAAGGAGGTTTAAAAATTGGTGATATTATTAGGAAAGTAAACAATGTAAAGATTTCTAAGTTTTCTGATTTAGCTGGACAGTTGAAAGCAAAACGCCCTGGAGATTTTGTAGATGTTACTATTGATAGAAATGGTTCTTTGTTAAATAAAAAGGTAAAACTTTCTAAAAAAGATGTTTACAGGTCAGAGAATTATCGTTTAGATTTAAAAGATTTGACAAAACCAGAAATGAAAAAATTAGGAATTTCTTATGGTGTAAAAATAGCAGAAGATTATTCTCAACGAACAGATGGTTCGAGTATTAAAGGATTTATAATTACGAAGATTAATAATAAAAAAGTAGTTAGTGCTGCACAATTAGCAACCTTTTTAGATTCTCAGAAAAGATATTCTGTTACCATAGAAATGATTGATTTAGATGGAGAAATCGTAAAATATTACCTTAGATAGATAGGTTAATTATAGTTTTTTAAAATCTCGCTTTTGATAGTAAAAGCGAGATTTTTATTTTATAAAACATAGTAATCAAATCGATAGAAATAAGTATTTTTGCACCAAATTTGAAAAACAACAGATATAACACAACTATGTCAACAACAACAAATTATGAAGATCAAGTATCTTCACAGGTACAAACTCGTAGAGCTACAGTAGATTTTATCAATATCGTAAACGATTTGTGGTATGATAAATCTATAGAATTGGTATTGTTTAGAAATCAATTAATAGATAAACATACGAGCGAAGTTTTAAATTTAATCAACTATGCAAAAGAGTTTGTAGCAAAACCAATTACAATTTTTGATGCCTTAGATATTGCAAGAGCAATTCAAGAATTAGAGTTGCCAGCATCTAAATTAGATATCGGAAAGTTAGCCTACGAATGCCAATTAAATGAAAGTGATTGTGAAGATAAATTAGCCTTTGTAAAAAAACAGCTAAGCGGAGCAAAAGACAACGGAGCTATCGAGCCAAAAGACGTTGTTTTATACGGATTTGGTAGAATTGGTCGTTTGTTAGCACGTGAGTTAATGAACAAAATGGGTAAAGGTTCTCAACTTAGATTGAGAGCAGTTGTAACTCGTGGTAAAATTGATCAAACAGTTTTAGAAAAAAGAGCATCGTTATTAAGTATTGATTCTGTTCATGGAGATTTTAAAGGAACAGTTGAGGTTGATGTAGAAAATAATGCATTAATCATTAACGGTATGACAGTTTATATGATTTCTGCAAATCAGCCAGAAGATATTGATTATACTGCATACGGAATTGATAATGCCTTAATTATTGATAATACGGGAGCTTTTAGAGATAAAGAAGCATTAAGTAGACATTTAGTTGCAAAAGGAGCAAGTAAAGTATTATTAACGGCACCAGGAAAAGGAGTTCCAAATATAGTACATGGTGTAAATCATAAAGAAAACAATCCAGATGAAATCGATATTTTTTCTGCAGCTTCTTGCACAACCAATGCAATTACACCAGTATTAAAAGTTTTGGAAGATAATTTCGGAATTAATAAAGGACATTTAGAAACCATACATGCGTATACAAACGATCAAAATTTGGTTGATAATATGCATAGTAAATATCGTAGAGGTAGAGCAGCTGCTTTAAACATGGTAATTACAGAAACTGGAGCCGGAGCTGCAGTAGCAAAGGCATTACCAGCATTAGCAGGAAAATTAACATCTAACGCTATTCGTGTTCCTGTTCCTAACGGGTCATTAGCAATCTTGAGTTTACAATTACATTCTGATGTAACTGTAGAATCTGTAAATGCAATTATGAAGAAATATGCCTTAGAAGGAAGTTTAGTAGAGCAAATTAAATATTCTGTTGATAATGAGTTGGTATCTTCTGATATTGTAGGATGTTCTGCGCCATCAATTTTTGATAGTAAAGCAACAATTACAGACGGAAATAGTATTGTAATTTATGTGTGGTATGATAACGAATACGGATATTCTCATCAAGTAATTCGTTTGGCAAAACACATTGCAAAAGTGAGACGTTTTACATATTATTAGTAGTAATAGATAGATCATAAAAAAGCCGAAACAATTTTGTTTCGGCTTTTTCATTTTATGAATTTTAATTTAGATAAACAATAAATGTGTGTTTTCTTGATCAGCTCTGTTGTAAAAATCGCCGATAGTTAAAATACCGTCTAAATCATCTATTAAATCTTTTTCTTCTAAATGGAACATTTCAACGGCTAATTTACAAGCCCAAAGTTTACATCCAGAATCTGAAAGAATTTCTAAAAATTCACTTACTGGTGGCATGTCTAATTTTTCCATTTCACTTTTCATCATTTTTGTAGCCAATGCTTCCATTCCAGGAAGGCCTCCAAGCATTGTAGGTATGTGCATTGCTGGGTTCCCAACAGTTGCCACATGTAAATGTTCTAGTTTTTTCTTTTGAATCGCTTCTAATCCAAAAAAAGTAAAAAATATTTCTGATTCAATTCCTTCCATTCTTGCTCCATTTGCCATAATAAAAGCTGCATACACATTTTCTATTGTAGCTTTTGATAAGATGAAAAGCATTTTTCTAACTTTTGTATTTCCCATGATGTTTAGTTTTTTATTAGATACAACTTTTTGGTTTCGGAATTCCTGCTATTAAGGTAGCTTTCTTTAAAGGGCCTCCAGGAAATAATTCATAAAATTCTTTAATATTTATGACTCCACTTTTTTTAATTCCTCTAATCGATAAAGCCTCTTCATTTTTGTATTTATCGTGAATGTAATCTATAACTTCCCAATGTTTATCAGTCATTTCAATACCTTGCTCTTTAGCAATCTCGGCACCAATTTCTTTTGTCCATTGTGTAAAATCCGTTAAATAACCTTCTTCATTAATTTGTATAATCGATTGTAAATATGTTTTTTCCATGATATTATTTTTTAGTTGATTTTTTATTAATTCTCTAATTTTTTTCCTTTTTTACTCATTGTAGCTGAAACAAAAGGGATATGAACTCCTTTAATAAGCATGTTCCAATAAATCCATCTAAAAGCCATTTTTCCCATATGATTTGTTCTGCTTTCTTTTAATAAACTTAAAGGCCCAACTCCAGGGAAAGGAAATGTTCCTTCTACCGGTTCTGTTGTGTAATTGAAATCAATTAAAAGCGCTTTTCCATTACCTGTTTCTATAAAACAGTTTGCATGACCGTCAAATTCTTCTTTTAACTCTCTACCGTCTATATAACGTAAAATATTTTCAGTCAATATTTCTGCTTCAAAATGAGCTACAGATCCCGCTTTAGAAGCCGGTAAATTTGTACAGTCACCAATTGCAAAAATATTTTCATGAGCCTCTGTTTGTAGTGTTGTTTTATTGGTTGGTATGTAATTTAAATCATCACCTAATCCAGAACGTTCTATTAATGCATCTCCCATGTTTGTAGGTACTGTAACCAGTAAATCATAGTCAACTTCTGTATCTGCATAATCTATTATTTTATTGTTTTCATAATCTACGCGCTCAATATTGAAATCTGTCACTTCTTTAATTCCTTTTTCCTCTAATAAATAATGCAAAGCTTCTGTTGCTTTTGGTTTTGTAAAAGCGCCATCTAAAGGAGTTACAAAGGTAATATCTACTTTATCTCTCATTCCTTTGTTTTTAAAGAATGAATCAGCCAAGAAAGCAAACTCTAAAGGAGCAACCGGACATTTAATTGGCATTTCTGTAATGTGAATTACTAATTTTCCACCTTCCCATTCTCTTAATTTGTTTCGCAATGCTTTAGCGCCTTCGTAGGTGTAGAAATCAAAAATGTTTTTATGCCACATTGGTCCATCCATACCTTCAGTTTCGTCTGGAGCAATTTTAGTACCCGTAGCCACAATTAAGATATCATAATTTAAAGTTTCTCCATTTTCTAACGACACTTTATTTTCTTCAGGTTTGATGAGTTCAATTTTTTCTTGAATATAATTTACACCTTTCGGAATGAATTTTTTACCATTCTTTTTTACTTGTTTGGTAGTGTAAATATCAAAAGGAAGAAATAAAAATCCTGGTTGATAATAATGTGTTTTATACTGATCTACAATGGTAATTTTCCATTCATCTTTAGGGAGTTTAGAAACTAAGTGATTTGCCATCATTGTTCCAGATGTCCCTGCTCCTAATATTACTAGATTTTTCATGTTATGAATTATTTATAGTTCAAAAGTACCAAAGCTTTTACAGTGTAAGCATGATAAATATCATGTGTAAAGCTCTGTGTAACATATGTTACATTATTGTAATAGTTACAATATAAAGGTAAATAAATTTTACTCTTCCTCAAAGAAATCAACAGCAGCTTCAAATTCATCTGTTAAAAACTCTTCTTTGCTCATCCAGTATTCAGAAGTTGTAAATCTGTAATTCTCAGCATTCTTTTTCAGTTGCCAAATCACATCATTAGCTTCCTCAAATGCCTCAGTAGCGTTTAATTGATTTCCGAACAAACGAATAATTACATTATGACTATCTAAATTTTGCGCAAAGCATTTCAATACAATTTCTTTTGTAATTTCAGTTTCAGCATTTGCTAAAGGTAAAATTTCAAAATCTACAATAGTTGCTTCAGTATTAAAAAACTTACCATTATATGCTTTGTACAGTAATTGATTGATAGAAAATAAGTCTTTATGCAATCCTATTTCAGGATATTCTTCAGAAATTTTATCCAATAACATTTCATGAGACAATTGTTCTATTTGTCCTTCGTTTAAATGCTCAGAAAGTTTATAGGTTAAAACAATAGCAGCAGCTTCGTTTGGTTCGTAATCTGTAATTGCCATAAATAAAAGTTCTTGCAGTTCTTCACGATCATCCCCTTGAGCATCAGCAAAACCAAACTTTTCTAAAAGCTCCTTGTAGTCACTAATATTCCATGCATCAGGAAGTGTATTCACTGTAGAAATTTTATGTATTTTTATAGCGTATTTCATTTATTTAAATCATTTTTGATTGAATTTATAATATACAATTTTTTAAAATTAAAAACTAGTTTTTTACAGTTAAATATGAATGCTGAAGAAAGAATCTATCAACTTCGAAAAGAATTAAACCTGCATACTTACAACTATTACGTTCTAGACAATGCAACAATTTCTGATTTTGAGTTTGATGTTAAATTGAAAGAATTAGAAAAATTAGAGAAAGAAAATCCACAGTTTTTTGATGCCAATTCTCCAACACAAAGAGTGGGAGGAGAAATCACTAAAAACTTTGACACAGTTACCCATAAAAACAGAATGTATTCGTTAGATAATTCGTATTCTAAAGATGATTTATTAGACTGGGAAAAGCGTATTCATAAAGTTTTAGGGACCGACGAAGTTACGTTTACCTGCGAACTAAAATATGATGGAGCTTCAATCAACTTAACTTTTGAGAACGGAAAATTTGTAAAAGCCGTTACTCGTGGAGATGGTTTTCAGGGAGATGATGTAACTACAAATATCAGAACTATAAAATCGATTCCTTTACTACCAAATGGAGATTTCGTTTCTGATTTTGAAATGCGTGGAGAAATAGTTTTGCCGTTAGATGGTTTTCGAAAAATGAACGAAGAGCGTATAGAAAATGGTGAAGAAGAATATAAAAACCCAAGAAACACAGCTAGTGGGAGTCTAAAATTACAAGACAGTGCAGAGGTTGCAAAACGCCCCTTAGATTGTTTATTGTATCAAGTGGTTACTTCAGAACGAAAATATAAAACACATTTTGAAAGCTTAGAGAATGCCAGAAAAGCTGGTTTTAAAGTTCCTCAAACGATTTCGTTAGCAACATCTATAGACGAAGTTTTTGAGTTTGTAAATTATTGGGACTCTAAGCGTCATTCTTTACCTTATGAAACAGATGGTGTTGTTATAAAAGTAAATAATTTACAGCAACAAGAAGAATTAGGGTATACCGCAAAGGCACCACGTTGGGCAATAGCCTATAAGTTTAAAGCAGAGCAAGTGTCTACTGTTTTAAATGAAATCACCTATCAGGTTGGAAGAACTGGAGCCATTACACCAGTAGCTAATCTAGAACCTGTGCAATTAGCAGGAACCATTGTAAAACGTGCTTCTTTACACAACGCTGACCAAATTGAAAAATTAGATATTAGAGTTGGTGATACTGTTTTTGTTGAAAAAGGAGGGGAGATTATTCCGAAAATTATAGCGGTAGATTTTACAAAACGCCCACAAAATTCTATACCAACAATATACGCAACACATTGTCCAGAATGTAATACAGAATTAGTTAGAACAGAAGGTGATGCCAAACATTATTGTCCGAATGAGTTTGGTTGTGCTCCACAAATTACAGGTAGGATACAGCATTTTATCAGTAGAAAAGCTATGGATATAGATGGATTAGGTGGAGAAACCGTTGATTTGTTACGTAAAGAAGGTTTGATTCAAAATTATGCTGATTTGTATGATTTAAAGGTCGAGCAAATCATTCCGTTAGAAAGAATGGCAGAAAAGTCTGCACAGAATATGATTGAAGGAATCGAAAAATCAAAAGAAATTCCCTTTGAAAAAGTGCTATTTGCCTTGGGAATTCGATTTGTCGGAGAAACTGTTGCAAAAAAATTAGCGAAGCATTTTAAATCTATAGATAATTTGATGGCAGCTGATTTTGAAACCTTAATTGCAGTGGATGAAATAGGAGACCGTATAGCACAGAGTATTATTGATTTTTCAAATGATTTAGGAAATATTCAATTAATCAATCGATTGAAATCTTGTGGTGTTCAATTACAAGTTTCTGCGGAAAGTCTAGAAAACCAAACAGATAAATTAAACGGAAGTATTTTTGTGGTTTCTGGTGTTTTTCATCAACTAAGTAGAAATGAGCTTAAAAAAGCCATTGAAGATAATGGCGGAAAAGTAAGTTCATCTATTTCTAAAAAAACAACTTATATTGTTGCTGGAGATAATATGGGGCCAAGTAAATTAGCAAAAGCACAAGATTTAGGAATAACCATTATTACTGAGCAAGATTTTATAGATATGATAAATTAAAAATTTTTAAAATGACCAAACAAATTAGAATTATCATCGCAACTACCTTATTTTTTATTGCTGCAATAGCAGATGTATGGGGAATTATAACAGCAAATGAAACATTGCAAACGGTTGCAAAACCAATGCTACTAACATTGTTAGCGATGGTTTATTTAGTGTCCGCTAAAAAACCAATTTTTTGGTATGTTTTCGGAATGTTTTTATGCTTTGTTGGTGATGTATTGCTAATGTTTGATGGTGCTAATTTTTTTATGTTTGGGCTTTCAGCATTTTTATTGGCACATGTAGTGTTTATAAAAGTAACCTCCAATTTTTTGCAAAGAGATTTAACCGTTAAGATGATATCGTCTGCATTTCCATTTGTGATTTTCTTCGGAGTTTTAATGTTTCTAATCTACCCAAATTTAGGGGAGATGTTAATTCCGGTTGTTATATACGGAATTACAATTTCTACATTTGGATCTGTAACATTGTTAAATTATAGAAGCGAAAAATCTACAGAGAATCTATGGTTGTTTATTGGAGCAATTATCTTTATCTTATCTGATAGTTTAATTGCGTTGGATAAGTTTTATCAGCCAAATGAAATTTATGGGGCAACTATTATGATTACCTATATTTTAGCACAGTTTTTAATTTGTAAAGCAATGATTGTAAAATCAAATTATACTGAATAAAAAAAACGACTTTAATTTTAAACCGCCTTTACTTTATTAAAAAGCTTAATTTTATATTACTGGGTATTTCCTATAAACGGAATCTCTTTTTTGTTTTGAATTAATAAAATAATACCTGCTAAGAGTGTTACAATAGCGCTCATAAATAAGGCTCCACCATCATTGTTAAATTCAATTCCTAGAATAGTTATATGTGATAAAATGGCTCCACTCATTAATCCTATTGTTAATAAAGCACCTAGCCAAGTTTTCTTCGGAACAAAAAATAGAATTGCTGCAATCAATTCTAGAGTTCCGGTTCCAATCCTCATAATTGCTTCATTGTCTCCGGCTATTGCGGTAAATAAATGAATACTTTCTTGTGCTCCGGAAAATTTAAAAAACAAGGTTTGCAACATTATAAACGCTGCAACTACTTTTAACACAATGGGAAAGATTTTTTTCATCATCTAAAAATTTAAATGTTTAGACGAAGCTTATAAAATCGCCTTACACTAAGATCTTTTTCCTTTAGGAGGTAATGTTTTTTTAGTTAGATTTGTAAGCAATTGAATTACAATTTTCAGAACCTAAGATTTTATGGCTTTAGAAAAATTAAGAAAACAATTTTTACTAAAAAAGTTTCAAAAAGAATTAAGTTTAACTCCGGAAACTAGAACGCCAAATTCTAAACAAATTCATTCTGTAGCAATTTTAACAACACTAGAACTATTTGAAGAAATAGACATCGCTGAGTTGATACATTACAATATAAAATCTATTAGAAGTGTGCAAGTTTATTATTTTAAAGCATTTAGAAAATCTGATGCAAAAGATTTTAAACATTTCACAGAGAAAGATATTGATTGGTCAGGAAAAGTAAAAGATGTAAGCTTAGAAAGCTTCATTGACAATCCATTTGATTTGTTAATCGGTTATTTTGATGTGCATAATTTATACTTAGAATATTGTGCCTTAAAATCTAAGGCTACTTTTAAAATTGGTTTTGCAAACGTAAATGATAAGCTGTATGATTTGGTGGTTTCAGAAGATCCAAAAAACATAGATAGCTTTATAGAAGTTATAAAAAAGTACTTAGAATTACTTCATAAAATAGAATAGTTAGTTGTAAAATTAACAACTCAATAGAAATTAGTTATATTTCTTGTTAATAGGCATTTTATAACTAATTAACAACTGAGTTTTCTTAGCAATGCCTTAAATTTGTTTAATATTTATAAAATTTAGAAAAATGCAAAAGTTTGTTGGTACTGGAGTTGCATTAGTTACACCATTTAAATCTGATAAGACATTAGATTTTGATGCGCTTAAAAAACTAGTTACTTTTACTATTGAAAACGGAATCGATTATCTTGTGATTAATGGAACAACAGGAGAAAGTGCTACAATTACGAATGATGAAAAGAAGGAAATCATTAATGTAATTGCTAGTGTAAATAACAAGAGGGTTCCATTGGTTTTGGGTGTTGGTGGTAACAATACTGCAAATGTTATTAAAGAATTGCATACTGCAGACCTATCGGAAATTGATGCAATCTTATCTGTAGCACCTTATTATAGTAAACCAACACAAGAAGGTTTTTATCAGCACTTTAAAGCCATTTCTTTAGCAAGTCCAAAACCTATTATTTTATACAATGTTCCAGGTAGAACATCAAAAAACATGGAGCCATCAACAATTATTCGTTTGGCAAATGATTTTGAAAATGTAATAGCAGTTAAAGAGGCAGCCGGAAATATGCAGCAATATTTAGAGTTGATTAAAAATAAACCTAAGAATTTTTTAATTATTTCTGGAGATGATGATTTGGCATTACCAGTAGTTTTGGCGGGAGCTTCTGGAGTTATTTCTGTGATTGGTCAAGCATTTCCAAAAGAATTTTCTTCTCTAATAAATTTTGGCTTAGAGGGTAAAAATAAAGAGGCGTATGCTCTTCAATTTAAGTTGATAGAGATTATAAATTTAATCTTTACAGAAAATAATCCAGCAGGAATTAAAACAGTTTTACAAGAGCTAAATATCACCACAGATGAAGTTCGTTTACCTTTAGTGAAAACTACGAGTGAGATCCAAAAAGAAATCGCTAATTTTGTAGCGAATTTTTAATACAATAAATATGTTAACAAGTAAGATAGAGACAGCATTAAATAATCAAGTAACCGTAGAAGCAGAATCGTCTCAAGTCTATTTAGCAATGGCATCTTGGGCAGAAAATCTTGGTTTCGAAGGGGTTTCTCAATTTATGTATGCACACTCAGATGAAGAAAGGCAGCATATGCTAAAGTTGATAAAATTTATCAACGAACGTGGTGGTCATGCTAAAGTATCTCAACTTTCTGCACCTCCAACAGAATTTGGTTCATTCAAGGACATGTTTCAAACACTATTTGACCACGAAGTAATGGTTTCTAAGGCTATCAATGATTTAGTAGATGTTTCTTTACAAGAGAAAGATTATGCAACTCATAACTTTTTACAATGGTATGTTTCTGAGCAAATTGAAGAAGAAGCTTTGGCAAGAAACATTTTAGACAAAATCAACCTAATTGGTGATGATAAAAGTGGTTTTTATTTGTTTGATAATGACATCAAACAACTCATCACAAATACCCAAAATCAGCAGGTTTAACATTAACAAACTTTTAGTAAAACTATAAGAATCATTTAAAGGTTTTTATGGTTAATTGCACATTACAATTTTACTGTGTTAAAATCGTTTTAATAATCCATAATTAATCACTAATTTTGCCAAATGTTTAGAATGAAGAATTTATTATATTTTGCTTTTGTAGGATTGCTCTTTACATCGTGTAGTGAGTATCAAAAAGTATTGAATAAAGGTACTGTAGAACAACAGTATGCTATGGCTACAAAGATGTATGAAGCAAAAAAATACAACAAAGCTTTAGATTTATTTGAGAAGGTTACGCCAACATACAGAGGTAAGCCACAGATGGAGCGAATTCAATTTATGGTAGCACAATCTAATTTTAATACAAAAAACTACGATTTAGCGGGTTATTATTATAATAGATTTACTCAAAATTACCCAAAGAGTTCTAAGAAAGAAGAAGCAGCATTTTTATCTGCATACAGTTACAAACTTGCATCGCCAGCTTTTAGTTTAGATCCAACAGACACTAACAAAGCCTTAGATGCTTTTCAAAAATTCATAGAAGATTATCCAGATTCAGAAAGAATTCCAGAAGCAAATAAATATTATCAAGAGATAAGCTATAAGTTGCAAAAGAAAGCTTTTGAAATAGCAAAAGTATATTATACGACTGCAGATTATGATCCTGCAAGAAATTATGAAGCTGCTATTGTAGCTTTTGATAATTTATTGGAAGATTATTTAGGATCTGTTTTTAAAGAAGAAGCATTGTATTACAGACTTAAAGCGTCACACGATTTAGCCTTAAGAAGTACTCCAAGAAGAAAAGAAACACGAATAAAAGATGCTATAAAAGCATACGAAAAATTAAAAAGAAACTTTCCTAAAACTAAATATTTAGAAGATTCTAATAACATGTTAGCCAATTTAGAGAAAGAACAAAAACAATTAATAAAAAGTTAATAATGGACTATAAAGAAACGAATGCACCTGTAACAACAATTACGTACAATAAAGATGCTATTGAAGCTCCAACTCATAATATTTATGAAGCTATAAATATTATAGCAAAAAGAGCTACTCAAATTAATAGTGATTTAAAGAAAGAATTGTTAGATAAGTTAGATGAATTTGCTACTTATAACGATAGTTTAGAAGAAGTTTTTGAAAACAAAGAGCAAATCGAAGTTTCAAAATTCTACGAAAAACTACCTAAAGCTACTGCTATTGCAATAGAAGAATGGTTAAACGATAAGGTTTACCATAGAACTCCAGAAGCAGAGTAATGTCTATTTTAAGCGGTAAAAAAGTTTTACTAGCCATTAGTGCTGGTATTGCCGCTTATAAAACGGCCAATTTGGTTCGTTTATTTATAAAATCTGGCGCAGAGGTAAAAGTTATAATGACACCTGCGTCTAAAGATTTTATCACTCCACTTACACTTTCTACACTTTCAAAAAATCCAGTATCATCTACTTTTTACGACAAGGAAGATGAAAATGAATTGTGGAATAATCATGTAGAGTTAGGACTTTGGGCAGATATGATGTTGGTTGCACCAGCAACAGCAAATACATTGTCTAAAATGGCAAATGGCACTTGTGATAATCTTGTATTGGCAAGCTATTTGTCAGCTAAATGTCCCGTATATTTTGCGCCAGCAATGGATTTAGATATGTATCAACATCCATCAACAAAAAACTCATTAGAGAAGTTACAAAGTTTTGGAAATGTTTTAATTCCTGCTACAAGTGGTGAATTAGCTAGCGGTTTAGTTGGTGAAGGAAGAATGGCAGAACCAGAAGATATTGTTTCTTTCATAGAAAAAGACATCCTTTCTAAATTGCCTTTAAGAGGGAAAAAGGTGTTAATTACTGCTGGTCCAACTTATGAAGCGATAGATCCAGTTCGGTTTATTGGAAATCATTCTACGGGAAAAATGGGATTTGAAATTGCAAAGTCAGCTGCAAATTTAGGATCTGAAGTGATTTTAATAGCTGGACCTACAAGTCAACAAGTTCAACATTCATTCATTAATAGAATAAATGTTACTACTGCATTAGAGATGTATGAAGCAGTTCAAAGAGAATACGCACACGTAGATATTGCTATATTATCTGCTGCGGTTGCAGACTATAAACCTAAAAATGTTGCCATACAGAAAATAAAAAAGGCAGCCAATTCGTTAGAGATTCAGTTAGAGCCTACAAAAGATATTTTAGCTTCTTTAGGAACGGCAAAAAAGAAACAGTTTTTAGTTGGATTTGCACTAGAGACAAATAATGAAATTGAAAATGCAAAAGACAAGTTACAGCGAAAAAATTTAGACATGATCGTTTTAAACTCATTACAAGATAAAGGTGCTGGATTTGCAAAAAACACAAATAAAGTAACTATTATTGATGCTGATTTAAATGAAACACCATTTGAATTAAAGTCAAAATCTGATGTTGCTAATGATATTATCAATCATATTTTAAATAAAATCAATGCGTAAACTTGTACTTTTCTTTACTCTTTTTTTAGCATTTAACTCAGTTAATGCACAAGAATTGAATGCATTGGTTACTGTAAATGCTGATAAAATTTCTGGATCAAACAAACAAGTTTTTACAACCTTACAAACTTCACTCACTGAGTTTATCAATCAAAAAAAATGGACTACAAATAGTTACAAACCACAAGAAAGAATTAATTGTGCGTTTACCATTATCGTTAACAAACAGCCAAGCTCTAATCGTTTTGAAGCAAGTATTCAAGTTCAAGCTACCAGACCAGTTTACGGAACTTCTTATATGACACCTATCTTAAATATTAACGATTCAGATTTTAATTTTAAATACGATGAGTTTCAGCCTTTAAACTATAATGAAACTATTTTCGAATCTAATTTGATTTCTACACTTGTGTATTATGTTCATATAATACTTGGAGTAGATGCTGATACATTTAAATTAAATGGAGGTAATATATACTATCAAAAAGCAAAAGATGTGCTTTTATTAGCGCAACAAAGTGGAGGTACTGGATGGACAAATGAAGTGGGTAAGCAAAACCGTTTTAGCTTAATAGAGAATTTGACTTCTACTGAATTAACAGGGTTTAAAAATATTCTATATACCTATCATAGACTAGGTATGGATGTTTTTTCTAAAGATAAAAACAAAGCAAAAGTAACCATAGAAAATGCTGTATTGCAATTAGAACCGTTGTACAATAAAGTAATAGGAAATCCTATTATTCGGTTTTTCTTAGATGCCAAAGCAGATGAAATAGCCACCATGTTTTCTGATGGGCCGAGAACAAATAATGTTTCTAAAATGCAAAATCTTTTGCAAAGAATTTCTCCAACAAATAATGATAAGTGGCGAAAAATTAACTAATTTTAACTTTTAAAATTAGTTAAGTTGTTAGCATCAATCTCCATACAAAATTATGCCTTAATCAATCAGTTGTCTATTGACTTTACTGATGGATTGTCTATTATTACTGGAGAAACGGGTGCAGGGAAATCGATTTTATTAGGTGCTTTAGGATTGGTGTTAGGAAATAGAGCAGATGTTTCTACCTTAAAAGATACCTCTAAAAAATGTGTGGTAGAAGCACACTTGGCAATTTCTAATTATCATTTACAAGATTTTTTTACCTCAGTTGATTTAGATTACGAACCGCAAACAATTTTGAGACGCGAAATTTTACCTTCAGGAAAATCACGCGCTTTTGTTAATGATACACCCGTAACGCTTTCGGTATTAAACGAATTGAAATCAAAATTGATAGATGTACATTCTCAGCACCAAACATTAGAGTTGTCGGATACTAATTTTCAGTTTCACATCATAGATGCTTTAGCAAAGAACAGTGTAAAGCTAGCTTCATATCAACGAGGATTGAAGCAATTACATGTGTATCAAAGAGAATTGCAAGAATTAGAAACAAGTCAACGAGAAGCCAATCAACAATACGATTATAACTTACACTTATTTAATGAGTTGAATGAAGCTAAATTGATTGTGGATGAACAAGAAGAACTTGAAGAAAAATTAGAGAAGTTAAATAATGTTGAAGAGATTCAATTGAATCTTTCAGAAGCAGTTCATCTAGCGACTACAGATGAAATTGGAATTCAGACCTTGTTATATACCTTAGAAAATAGACTGCAAAAAATTGCGCCTTATTCTAAAGAATATGAAGAAATCTCTAATAGAATTACCAGTATAAAAATTGAGTTAGATGATATTGTTTCAGAACTTGAAGATGCAACCGAATCGATAGATTCCAATCCAGTTGAGTTAGAGCAACTAAATGACAGATTGCAATTGCTTTACAATTTACAAAAGAAGCATTATGTGAATTCTGTTGCAGAATTATTAGCGATCCAAAAAGTATTAGCTGAAAAAGTTGATCAGGTAGAAAATGCTGAACAAGTCATCAATCAAAAGTTAAAACAGATAGATGAAGTTTCAACGAAACTAAATGAAGTAGCAAATCAAATTTCTACTACAAGAAAAAAAATACTTCCAAATTTAAAAAAAGAATTAGAACATCTATTGTCAGATTTAGGCATGCCAGAAGCCCGTTTTTCTATAGAACTATCAACATCAGACACATTTCTTTCAAACGGAAAAGACAAATTAAGCTTTTTGTTTTCTGCCAATAAAGGAGGAAGTTTTGGTGAACTTAAAAAAGTAGCGTCTGGAGGGGAGTTGTCTCGAATTATGTTGGCAATCAAAAAGATTTTATCTGAAAACATACAATTGCCTACCATCATTTTTGATGAAATTGACACCGGAGTTTCTGGAGAGATTTCTAATAAGATTGCAAAAATTATGCAAGAAATGTCTCAACAAATGCAAGTAATTACCATTACCCATTTGCCTCAAATCGCTGCAAAAGGAAATCAACATTACAAGGTGTATAAAGAAGATGTTGCTGGAGTAACTACAACCAATTTAAAGCAGTTGTCTGAAGACGAACGTATTGTTGAAATTGCAGAAATGCTAAGCGGTAAAAAAATATCAGAATCTGCAATTACGCATGCAAAAGAATTATTGAATTAGAAGTTTCATCAAATAAATAAACTCATGTTAGGACTCAGAACTACTATTTACAAAGTTTCAGATTTACAGGAAGCAAAAAAATGGTACTCGAAAGCCTTTGAAACAAAGGCTTATTTTGATGAAGTGTTTTATGTTGGATTTTCGATTCAAGGATATGAATTAGGTTTGTTGCCTGAAGAAGGAAATGCTAATAAATCAGACAATGTGCTAAGTTATTGGGGTGTTGAAAAGATTAATGAAACCTATACTAAATTGATAGAATTAGGAGCAACAGAACACGAAAAACCCAACAACGTGGGTGGCGAATTAATGGTTGCTTCGGTTAGAGATCCTTGGAACAATGTAATTGGATTGATTTACAATCCGTATTTTAAACTCCCAGTATAATTTGAAAATCAACTTCTCAATCATAATTCCCGTATATAATCGTCCAAATGAAATAGACGAATTATTGGAAAGTCTTACCAAGCAAGATTATTCTGATGATTTTGAAGTGTTGATTGTAGAAGATGGTTCTACAGACAAAAGCGAACACCTAGTAGAGAAATATAAAAATCAGTTAGACTTAAAATACTTCTTTAAAGAAAATAGTGGGGCAGGAGCAAGCCGTAATTACGGAATGAGCCATGCAAACGGAAATTATTTTCTCATTTTAGATTCAGATGTAATTGTGCCAAAAAATTATCTTACAGAAGTTTCTAAGGGTTTGATTACAAACTACACGGATGCTTTTGGTGGACCAGATGCCGCACATCAAAGTTTTACATCGTTACAAAAGGCAATTAATTATTCAATGACTTCTTTTTTAACCACTGGAGGTATCAGAGGGAAGAAAAATGCAGTGGGTAAATTTCAACCAAGAAGTTTTAATTTTGGGCTGTCGCAGACAGCATTTAGCAAGACAAACGGTTTTTCGGATTTAAAATTTGGAGAAGATATTGATTTGACATTTCGTTTATGGGAAAATGGCTTTGAAACTCAATTATTAGAAAAAGCATTTGTATATCACAAACGTAGAAGTACTATCAAACAATTTTTTAAACAAACCTTTGCTTTTGGAACCGCAAGGCCAAAATTGAATAAACGCTATCCAGAAACCGCTAAACTGACCTATTGGTTCCCTTCATTATTTATCATTGGTTTTGACATCAGTTGTGTTGCTGCTATTTTTGGTTATTGGCAACTATTTTTCTTTTATGGATTCTATTTTACGTTAATTTTTCTTGATTCGTTATTTCGAAGTAAGAACTTGATAGTAGCTTTTTTAAGCATCATTACTTCCTTTACACAGTATATTGGTTATGGATTGGGGTTTTTAGAATCGAAGTTTTTAAAGAAAGATTAGTGTGTCACTCCTGCAAAAGCAGGAATCCAAACAAACTACATATAGATTCCTGCCTTCACTGGAATGACATTAAAAAAGAGTAAAGGTTTGTCATATCGAGTGAATTTATTTTGAGAAAAATAAATTTGTATCGAGATATCTTCTAAATAGTTCTCTATACAAAATTGTTGATACTTCTCAATTTTACTCGAACTGACAATTATCTTAATTGATTCAATGTTTTAAAGGTTAAATCATCCAAAGTCATAGCATCTGTTTTAAACTCAAGGGTAACAGATTCGTTAGGCAAGAGATCAAAGAAATTGTCAGAAAAATGCCCTCTTTGTTTAGTAGATAAAAACACATCTTTTTGCAAGACAGCACTTTTTAATGTGATTGAAAAACCAGTAGTTGTTTTTGTAATTTCTTTTGTAATTTCTCCTTTAGGTAAGTTTAAATTCTTCGGACTCTCAAAATAATAGAGCGATTTTTTATTGTTGAATTCGGTAATATAAATATAATTTGTTCTGTAAATATCAACATTTGGGATGCTAAATACTTCTTGACTCGAGTTTGGTTGTACTAGTATTTCTCTTGAATTTGACCAGATTTCATTTCCCTTAAAATCAATCATTCTCATTTTTAAATCTCCAAGTGCTTCATCAAAAGTATCGTTGATAACAAATGTTTTGATATTGAATTTATTTTCTTCATACGAAATCAACACATTTTCAAAAGCTTTTTTTGCTTTGTATTGCAAGGCTTTCCAGTTGCCAAAATAATCAATACTAGACCAAGAAATTGAAGGCCAACAATCGTTTAACTGCCAGTACAATGTTCCCATATTGATTGGTTTTGCCCTTCTATGAGCTTCTATCCCCATGACAATCCCTTTGGCTTGTAACAACTGACTTATATAAACATAATCTTCATCGTTTGTAGGAGTTTTATAATCACGTTTCATATATTCATCAATCAATTGAAAACCACGAATGTGTTTTTGATGCGATTTGATAGCATCCGTTTTTAAATCAATTACCTCTTTTTGGTTGATGTAATTAATGGTTTCAGAACTCGGAAAAGATTGAAAACCAAACTCGCTCATAAACCTAGGAACTTGTTTCTGAAAATGCTCAAAAGTTCTGGCATCATGCCAAACCCACCAATCGTGTGCATCGCCTTCAAATTCGTATTTCGGATTTCCCCGTCCAAATTTTGGTGAACTTTCCCAATAGCTTGTTTCGCTAAATTCTGCAACAGTATTTGGTAAAATTGTATCAAAAACAGCTAAATAATCATTCCAAATTTCTTGTTTTTCTTTTTCTGTCCTACCGTCTTGCCAACCCCATCGTTTCCAACCTTCAGAGTTTTCATTGTTTCCTGCCCAAAGAGCAATAGAAGCATGATTTCTCAATCTTTTTACCTGCTCTTCAGCTTCTTGCTTTACGTTTGCTAAAAAAGCTGTGTCACCAGGATACATGGCGCAGGCAAACATAAAATCTTGCCAAACTAAAATTCCTTTTTCATCACACAAATCATAAAATAGATCGTTTTCATAAATTCCGCCACCCCAAACACGTAGCATATTCATATTAGAATCTACCACATCAGAGAGCAGTTTTTGATAATGATTGTCCGTTACTTTATTTTGAAAACTATTTTGCGGAATATAATTGGCACCTTTCATATAGACAGGTTTCCCATTCAGTTCAAAATAAAACGATTCTCCAATAGAATCTTTTTCAGCAATCAATTTGATATTTCTAATTCCTTTTTTTATAGATTTTTCGTCTTTTATTTTATTGTTTTCAATTAGCTTAAAATTAAAATCATATAAGTGTGGTTTTCCTAAATTATGAGTCCACCATAACTGTGGATTTTTAATATCAAAAGGAATTTTATAACGGTGTTTTCCATTAGAAACTTTTAAATGATTAGAATAAGTTTGTTTGTCAGCAGATATGACAACCATAATGTCTTTATCTTCAATACTTTCAAGTGTAATTTCAATTTCTAAATTGGCATTGTTTGTTGTAATGTTTTTTTGTTTGATAAAAATGTCATCAAATTTGATGTCGTTCCAAGCTTTTATAGATACGTTTTTCCAAATTCCAGAAGTGTTAATTTTTGGTCCCCAATCCCATCCATATTGAAACTGTGCTTTACGAGTATAAATTCTTTTTCCTTCGGGTAATTGATAAGGATTGTTTCGCTCTTTTATCGTTTCAATACTGTCAGTATTAGAAAAAACTATTTTTAGCGAATTGCTAAGTTTTAAGTGCTTTTTTACATCGAGAGTAAAAGTTCTAAACGCATTTGCTGTTGTTAATATTAATTGATCGTTAAGAAAGATTTTAGCATAGGTATCTAATCCATCAAAAGTGATGTTGATATTTTCTTTTTCTAATGTTTCTTTAGCAACTGTAAATGTAGTTTGGTATTCCCAGTCTTTCTGAGAAACCCATTGCACTTTTTCTTCATTGGTTTTTATAAAGGGATCAGGAATCATTTTATGATCTAATAAATCGGTAAAAACATTTCCAGGAACTGAGGCCGATTTCCATTCAGTACTTTCTACCGATTTAAATTGCCAGTTTTCATCAATAGTAAAGGCAATTGGTAATTCTGAAGTCATTTTTTTACAACTATAAAGACTAGAAATTACTAAAAGAAAAAGAAGGTATTTATGTTTCATTCGAAATAATTGCTAAACAGTTTTTAATTTTTTGAACATCAGAAAATGCCAAATTTGTTTCATCAAAATGTTTGCTACTGTTCATAGAAACAAAAGGTTTTTCAATGGTTTTAGTTTGTATAGTTGCTGATAAATGCACTTCGTTGAATCCGTTTTTTTGAAACAATGTAATATTCTTTTGATTGATTCCGCCACCAGGCATAATCGTAATTTTTGAAGTAGTTTTATTAAATTCAATTAAATTATGTATTCCAATTTCAGCTGAATTTTCTTGACCAGAAGTTAAAATTCTATTTACTCCAATCTTCTCTAATTCTTTGATTTCTTTTAGTGGATTTGCAACCCAATCAAAAGCTCTATGAAAGGTAAAGTTCATCGGTTTAGAAAGAGTTACTAGCTCTTTTGTTCTTTCAATATCGATAGTATTGTCTAATTTTAAAACTCCAGAAACAATTCCAGTTACTCCCAATTCTTTACAGATTAAAATATTCTCTTTCATGATTTGAAACTCAACATCTGAATAAGTGAAATCACCACTTCTTGGTCTTATCAATACATGAACAGGAATTGTCAAATCATGCATTACTTTTTTAAGCAAACCATACGATGGTGTAATACCACCAACAGCTAGTTCAGCACATAATTCAATTCTATGAGCTCCCGCTTTTTCGGCATTGCTAGCAGATTGATATGAGTTTGCACAGATTTCTAGTTTCATGATTCTTGTCAATCCTGCGAAAGCAGGAATCTTATTAATAATTGTTAAATGTTTTAAAATGGATTCCTGCTTTCGCAGGAATGACAAATTTACTCTACAATAATTTCATCAATAAACAACCAAGGTTTGTGTCCGGCTCCTTGTCTACCATCCGGAATTACTCCATAGTTGATCAATTTTAATTTGATAAAACGTGTAAATATCTTGGTCTCTAATTTTAAATCCACAATTTTTTCTTCACTTTCTTCCAATTCAATTGGCAAATATTCATCATTTCCAGGAAAGCTAACAACCACTTGAGAAGGAGCGTAAATCCAACTTCCAATTTGATTGTTAAAGCGTGTAGATATAGAATTGATATTCATTTCTTTTCCTAAATCAATGGTAATTTGAACATCTTTTCCATCAAAACCTAACCATTGATCGTCTCCATAACGCTTATCGCTACCACTAATTCCATTAATCAAAGCTGAGTTTCCACCAGCATTGTATTTTTCGCTAGGAGGAACATCAAAAGTTATTTTTTTACCAACAGCTTTGTGCATTTTTACGGTTTCTGTAAAAACACTGCTCACTTGTTTTTCTGAATCAAAAGAAGCTGCATTTACCGTTACACTCTTCTTTATAACTATTGGTGCTTTATAAATAGTAGAATTGATATTTGGTATTGTTCCGTCTGTAGTATAGCGAATGGTTTTGCTATTTGAAGAAGTTTTTAAATTTAGATACAAACCCCCTTCTTTTATTTCCGATTTTCCTAAAACTTCATACAAGTGATTTGCATAATTTACATCTCTGGCATCTAATCTTTGCTGATAAAACTCTAAACGCGTTTTGAAATTCTCGTAATTTTTATTTTGGTTTTTAGACCAAACAACTTCGCTCAATGCAATCATTCTTGGAAAAGCCATGTATTCAACTTGCTTAGAATTATTCATATATTCTGTCCACACATTTCCTTGAGCACCCAAAACATATTTGGCTTCTTCTTTAGTTAATTCTTTCGGAATCGGATTAAAACTATAGACTTTTTCTAAAGGTAAAAATCCGCCAATCGCCAAAGGTTCATCTTCTTTTGTAGATTGATAATGGTCAAAATAACAATGAGATCCTGGTGTTAAGATTACATCATGTTGTTGTTTGGCAGCTGTAACAGCTCCTGCTGTACCACGCCAAGACATCACTGTTGCATTTGGAGCCAATCCGCCCTCTAAGATTTCATCCCAACCAATAATTTGTTTGCCTTTAGAATTGATGTATTTCTCCATTCTAGTAATAAAATAACTTTGCAGACCATGTTCGTCTTTTAACCCTTCTTTTTTAATCAAAGCTTGGCAATGAGCACAATTTTTCCATCTTGTTTTTGGAGCTTCATCTCCACCAATATGAATATATTTTGATGGAAAAAGCGCCATTACTTCATCTAAAACATCTTCTAAGAATTTAAAAGTGGATTCTTTAGGGCAATAAATATCTTCAAAAACACCCCATTTTGTGGCAACATCAATTGGTTTACCTGTACAACCTAATTCTGGGTAAGCACTTAAAGCTGCTTGAGAATGACCTGGCATTTCAATTTCAGGGATTACATCAATTTGTCTTTCTGAAGCATATTTTACAATATCTTTTATTTGTTCTTGTGTATAAAATCCACCATATCTTTTTCCGTCAAATTGATGTGGCTGATCCGAATAATGACCAATTAACGTTTCTTTCCTGAAGGCAGCAATTTCTTGTAGCTTAGGATACTTTTTAATTTCGATTCTCCAACCTTGATCTTCTGTTAAATGCCAATGAAACGTGTTCATTTTTAACATGCTCATTAAATCGATATATTTTTTAATAAAATCAACAGGAAAGAAATGACGTCCTACATCTAAATGCATCCCACGATATTTAAATTGAGGAGCGTCGGTAATTTTTATGTTTTGAATTGAAACAGAAGAACCTTTAAATGTGCTATTTTCAAATGAGGCTGGTAATAATTGACGTAAAGATTGTACGGCGTAAAAGGCACCTTTTGCAGAACTGGCTGCCACTGTAATTTCGTTTGAAGTTACTTCCAATAAATAACCTTCTGGATTTGTAATAGAGGTGTCCTTTTTAAAGTTGATGACATTTTTAGATTCTTCTGATTTTAATTGGATGTTGCTTCCATATTTGATGTATGATGTTAAAAACTCGGCAACTTGTGTAAATTCACTCTCAGAAAAAACACCTGTTGAACTACTTAGTTCAAAAACACCATCATTAATTTGTTGAAAAGAAGGAGCAGGGATAATTGCTGGATTGACAGCCATTTGTTTTTCTTCAGTACACGAATTAAAAAGTAAAAGAAACAACGAACAGATTAAAAAAACGCGGTTGTGTTTAAAATTCCACATAAATAAATAGGTTGATTATTGATATCTTGCTAATTTAGTCAAATAAATAAATCCAAACACGGAATGAAAAAATATTTTCTACTGTTAGTCCTACTATCATTCTTCTTAAATTCTTGTAAACCCAAGACCCCAATTTCTTTAGCACAAAAAGACAGACCATTAATTTCTTATGTAAATCCGTTTATTGGAACTGGTGGTCACGGACACACCTATCCAGGAGCAACTAGACCATTTGGAATGATGCAATTAAGTCCAGATACACGATTAGACGGTTGGGATGGTTGTTCAGGATATCATTATTCTGATACTGAAATTTTTGGATTTTCGCATACCCATTTAAGTGGAACAGGAGTTTCTGACTATGGTGATATCTTATTGATGCCAACAAATAAAGTGGTGTTTAATAACGGTGCAGATGGCAAGGAAGGTTATAAATCAACATTTTCTCACAACAAAGAAATTGCAGAGCCAGGGTATTATAAGGTCCATTTAGACGATACCAATATTGATGTTGAATTAACCGTTACAGAACGAAGTGGAATTCATAAATATCAATTTGCAGAAGGTTCTAAACAAATTATTATTTTAGATTTAGAACATAGAGATGAAGTGTTAGATTCTAAACTAACCATCAATTCTAAAACAGAAATTTCAGGACATCGTTTCTCTAAAGCTTGGGCTACAGATCAGCGTTTATTTTTTGATATGTTGTTTTCTAAGCCATTTACTAAAGTTACTTTTTTAGATGATAAAACATCAGGAAAAAAAGTAAAAGCCGCTTTTGAATTTGACAATACAACGGGGAACGAAATCAATATCACTATCGGAATTTCACCAGTAGATGAAGAAGGTGCAATTCATAATTGGCAATTAGAAATTGGCAGTAAAACCTTCGAGGAAATTAAAAAAGAGACGCAAGGTGTTTGGGAAAAACAACTAGAAAAAATTGTTATAGAATCAGAAGATTTTGATTATAAAACCAATTTTTATACCGCTTTATATCATACCATGATTGCGCCTAATTTGTACCAAGATATTGACGGTCGTTATCGCGGAATGGATATGAAAATTCATAAAACAAACGAATTTGATTATTACACAGTTTTCTCACTCTGGGACACTTACAGAGCTGCACATCCATTATACACAATTATAGAACAAGGCAGAACCAATGATTTTATCAACACCTTTTTAGCAAAATATGATGAAGGTGGAATCATGCCAATTTGGGATTTATCGGCAAGTTATACCGGTTGTATGATAGGGTATCATGCAGTTCCAGTAATTGCAGATGCCTTTTTAAAAGGAATTAAAAATTACGATGTAGAAAAAGCTTTTGAAGCAATGAAACATTCTGCAACAAGAGATAAATTAGGGTTGGATTCGTACAAAAAGTATGGATTTATTCCTGTGCAAAAAGAATCAGAATCGGTTTCTAAAACCTTAGAGTATGCTTATGATGATTGGAGCATTGCTCAAATGGCTAAATTTTTAGGAAAAGAGGAGGATTATAAAACATACACAAAAAGAGGTCAATATTATAAAAATGTATTTGACCCAGAAACTCAATTTATGAGAGGACGTTTTAGAAATACATGGTTTTCACCCTTTGATCCTTTTGAAGTAAACTTTAATTATACAGAAGCCAATTCTTGGCAATACAGTTTTTATGTGCCACAAGATATCTCTGGATTTATTGATTTACTTGGTGGAAAAGACCAATTAGAAAAGCAATTGGATAAATTGTTTACGGCAAAACATGAAACTTCTGGGAGAGATCAAGCAGATATTACAGGGTTGATCGGTCAGTATGCACACGGAAACGAACCAAGTCACCATATGGCATACTTGTATAATTTCGTCAATAAACCATACAAGACACAAGAAAAAGTGCGTCAGATTTTAACGGAGTTATATACCAATGATCCAGCGGGAATTTCAGGAAACGAAGATTGTGGACAAATGAGTGCTTGGTACGTATTGAGTTCTATGGGCTTTTATTCTGTTACGCCAGCATCAAATCAATATATTATTGGAGCGCCATTGTTTCCAAAAGCAACTATTAATTTAGAAAATGGAAAAACATTTACAATTGTAGCTGATTCTATTTCTAAAACAAATGCGTATATAAAATCGGTTGAGTTAAACGGAAGAGAATATCCATATACATTTTTAAAACACAAAGACATTGTTGCAGGAGGTAGTTTGCGATTTGTAATGACAGACAAACCATCAAGCTGGGGAACAAGCGATAGTCATATTCCGGTTACAGAAATCAATGAACATTTAATTGTAGCTGCTCCATTTATTGAAAGTGGTGAAATCGCTTTTAAAGGGAAAACAACTGTTGCTTTAAACTCTGTAAATAAAAACGCGACCATTTATTATTCAATCGGAGAAGAATTTAAGAAATACGAAGACCCAATTGTTATTGTAGACAAAGTTTCACTAAAAATGTATGCACAAAAAGAGGATGCAAAAAGTGCTACTATCACAACAGAATTTTTTAAAATAGACCCGAATATTAAAATCGAATTAAAAACCAAGTACGCAAATCAATACAATGCAGGTGGAGATAATGCCTTGATAGACGGTATTATTGGAGCACAAGATTTTAGAACCGGAACTTGGCAAGGATATTCTGATGTTGATTTACATGCAACTGTAGATTTAGGAAAACAAAAAGACATTTCTTCTATTGGTCTTGGGTTTTTAGAAGATCAACGAAGCTGGATTTTCTTACCAACTAAAGTTGAAATGTTTATCAGTTCAGATAATAAAAGATTTACAAAAGTAGCGACTAAAGTTATTGATGCTACCAAACCAGAAGAAAATGTATCCGTTAAAAAAGTAGAATTTAGTTTTAAAAATAAAAAAGCAAGATATATAAAAGTAATCGCAAAAAAACTTGGGGTTTTACCAACTTGGCATTTAGGTTATAAGCACGATGGTAGAAGCTGGTTGTTTGTAGATGAAATTCAAATTAAATAAATGAACGTCATAGCGAAGAAAGTTTTTTCTTTCTAAGGCAATCTCATCAATAAAAAAGAGATTACTTCGTTCCTCGTAATGACAAAATAAAATAATAATTGTCATTCCTGCGTAGGCAGGAATCTATATAATTAAAAAAACTGAACTAAATTCAGCATAAAATGAAAAGAAGAAATTTTATAAAAAGAGCTTCCTTAACAGGATTAGGATTGGCAGTAGCGCCATCAATTATTTCTTGTGAAACAGAAACAGAAAAAGACAAAAAAGCAATTGCAACAGTAACACCTGTTTTCCCAATTGTAGTGGCTACTTGGAATTTTAAAAACGCAACAAAAGCAGCTTGGGAAGTCTTAGAAAAAGGTGGAGCATCTATTGATGCTATTGAAGCGGGTTGTAGAGTAGAAGAAGCGGATTTAAAAAACACAACGGTAGGAAATGGTGGATCGCCAGATAGAGACGGAAATGTAACACTAGATGCCTGTATTATGAATAAAGATGGTGGTTATGGAGCGGTTGTTTGTATGGAAAATATAGCACATCCAATTTCTGTAGCTCGTAAAGTAATGGAAGAAACGCCACATGTGTTGTTAGCCGGAAAAGGAGCAGAGCAATTTGCGGTAGAGCAAGGTTTTAAAAGAGAAAATTTATTAACTGAGGCTTCTAAAAAAGCTTGGTTAAAATGGAAAGAAAAGTCAGAATACAAACCGATTATCAATATTGAAAATCACGATACTATTGGAATGTTAGCCATTGATAAAAATGGTGATATTTCTGGCGGTTGTACCACAAGCGGAATGGCTTATAAAATGGCAGGTAGAGTAGGAGATTCAGCAATTATTGGATCTGGATTATTTATAGACAATTCCGTCGGTGGTGCTACAGCTACCGGAATGGGAGAAGAAGTGTTGAAAACGGTTGGGAGTTTTTTAATTGTAGAATTGATGCGTCAAGGAAGAACACCACAAGAAGCCTGTGAAGAAGGTGTGAGAAGAATTGTAGAGTCGAATCCGAATTACACGAATTTTCAAGTAGGTTATGTAGCCTTAAATAAACAAGGTGAATATGGTTGTTATTGTGTGCATGGCGGATTTGGAATTAGCAAATACCAAGAAGGAAAACAAACTTATATAAAATCAAACTCATACATCAAAAAAGCATAAATAAGTTTCAAAGTTAAAAAGAGGCAAAGTTACAAAGCGAGCGTCACTGCGAAGAAAGTATGACTGTGGCAATCTTTCTATTTTAGTTTCCTAGCCTCAAAGTAAACAGTATTAATAAAAAACAAAGAATTAATGAATACGTCAACGAACAAATCATATAGATCCGCTTTTATATTTTTAACGTCTTTATTCTTTTTATGGGGGTTTATCACTGTGTTGGTAGATTCTTTAATTCCGAGATTGAAAGATGTTTTTGAAATGTCGTATGCAAAAACAGTTTTAGTGCAATTTGCCTTTTTTGTCGCCTTTTTTGTATTCTCATTGCCTGCTGGATTTATCTTATCAAAGATTGGATATAAGAAAGGTATTATCTGGGGATTGGTAACCATGGCAATTGGTTGTTTGTTGTTTTATCCTGCTGCAGAGCATAGATTGTTTTCTGTTTTTTTAGTAGGGTATTTTACGTTAGCGGGCGGAATTACCATTTTGCAAGTTGCGGCAAATCCGTTTGTGGCCTTGTTAGGAAGTGAAGAAGGTGCGAGTAGTCGATTAAACTTATCACAAGCATTTAACTCGTTGGGAACTACTATTGCACCCGTGGTTGGTGCCTTGTTTTTACTGAGTGATTCTGTAAAATCATCCGAAGAAATTGGTTTGTTAAACGAAGCTCAAAAAAGCGATTATTATATTGCTGAAGCCTCAACGGTACAAACTCCGTTTTTAGTGATCTCAGCATTTATTTTGTTGTTAGCGCTCATTTTTATGTTTACCAAATTACCAACATTGATAGAGGAAAGTCCGAAAGGTGGTTATTTTAAATTGCTAAAAAACAAAATCATGTTGATGGGCGCATTGGGAATCTTTGTGTACGTTGGTGCAGAAGTTGCCATAGGTAGCTTTTTAGTCAATTATTTTTACGATTCAGGCTTAGCACCCATTGTTGCAGAAAACGAAACCATGATGAACATTGCAAATACCATTGCCAACACATTCAATCAATCATTTTCTGGAAAAGACCCAAAATCGCTACTAGGAATTTTTGTTATTTTTTATTGGGGTGGAGCCATGATTGGTCGTTTTGTGGGTGCGTATTTAACCAAGATTATGCCCGCAGGAAAAGTGTTGAGCATTTTTGCCTTGTTGGCAATTAGCATGATCGCAATTTCTATAAACACTACAGGTTTAATTTCTATGTGGTCTATTTTAGCAGTAGGATTGTTCAATTCTATTATGTTTCCAACTATTTTCACCTTGAGTTTAGAAGGTTTGGGCGATTTAAAAGCGCAAGCTTCTGGTTTGTTGTGTATGGCAATTGTGGGTGGTGCTATTATACCGTTTTTCTTTGGAAATTTAATTGATGGTTTTGGTTTTAAAACAGCGTTTATTTTAACGATTGTGTGTTATGGGTATATTTTGTTTTTTGGAAGATTTAAGGCTACGAGATTGGTGTAAAATATTATTACTTTGTCTTGATTTTTGTAACTTTTCATCAAGGAAAAGTTAGTTTTAATAACAGTTCATTTTTCCATTGCTGAAACCTTTCGTCTAGACTCATGGTGACACTCATTTTGTCATTTCGACAGAGCGAAGCATGAGCGACGAGAAACCTCATTAGATAGAACTACAATTTATGAGATATCTCGACTACGCCTGCCTGCCGCCGGCAAGGCTCGATATGACGTTCGTTTATGAGATTCCTTCTTCATTCTTCATCGGAATGACGTTTAGTACTTGGTCAACCTCCTATAGTATTCGATAAAAATCAACACAGCAGAAAGGGTTGAGATAAAAAGCTGTTTGAGCAAAGCGAGTTCTTTTTATCTGTGGCAGGTGATGTGGTAGATTTTAAGAATACTATCGGCAGTTTTGATTTTTGTAACTTTTCATCAAGGAAAAGTTAGAGGATAAGGAATTTATATTTATAAGATTTCGCATCAAGTGCGGAATGACAGTGCCTTTTTAGATTCCTGATTTTGCAGGAATGACAGATCATTTAAGGTTTTAGTATCGTTAGTAAAGACAAGTTAAAAACAAAAAAACCAAAACTAGTAAGTTTTGGTTTTTATAATTATTTGAAGGCATTGCCTTCTATTTTCTTTTCTTTTGTTGTGCTTGTTGTTCTTGTGCTTGTTTCATGGCATCATCTAAACGTTGTCTAAACTTTCCTTTTTTCTTTTCAGGGCGTTTTTTGTTTTCTTCTATTTGCGCATGAATCTTTGCTTCATCAATTACATAGTTTTTAATCACCAACATAATAATAATAGTTAGTAAGTTAGAAACAAAGTAATACAAACTTAAACTACTTGCATAATTGTTAAAGAAAAACAACATCATCAAAGGAGATAAATATATCATCATCTTCATCATCTTTTGCATGTCTGGCATTCCTTCTTGCGCAGGTGCTTGCATATTTGCTTGTTGACTTTGATTCATTTTCATATAAAAGAAAATAGCAACAGACGCTAAAATTGGAAATAAACTTACGTGATCTCCGTAAAACGGAATGCTAAAAGGCAATTGAAAAACAGCATCATACGATGATAAATCGTCTGCCCATAAAAACCCTTTTTGTCTCAATTCTAAATTCGATGGAAAAAACCTAAACAATGCAAAGAAAATAGGCATTTGTAACAATGCAGGGATACAACCAGACATCATACTCACTCCAGCTTTTCGCTGAACCGCCATGGTTTCTTGTTGGCGTTTCATTGCATTTTCTTTTCCAGGATATTTCTCGCTAATAGCAGTTAACTCTGGGCGAATTACTTTCATTTTAGCACTTGAAACATACGATTTGTAAACCAACGGAGACATGATAATTCTAACAACAATGGTCATTAAAATAATAATCAATCCGTAGTTAGACATTAAACCACTTAGCCAACCAAATATTGGAATGAAAATAACTCTGTTAATCGCTCCAAAAATCCCCCAACCTAAATCAACAATTTCTCCAAGGTTTTTTCCTTCGTAGGCTATTAATGTTTTATAATCTGCTGGGCCATAATACCAGTTCATATTGTAATTTAACTCACCATTATTTAACGCTAACGGAGTGTTTAATTGGTATTGTTTTGTAAAAACGGTATCAATAGCTTCATCATTTACTAAATTATTAGAAGAAATAGCCGCTTTGTTAAAAGGCTTGTCAGATAATAAGATAGAGGTAAAAAAGTGTTGTTTAAAACCAACCCATTGTACATTGTCTACGATTTCGTTATCACTAGCACCTGCAGATAAATAATCAGCTTCATCTGTATAGAATTTCAACTCAGAATACATATTTTCTGTAGAAATACTCTTCTCGTTACGGTATGTTTTTAAATTCCAATCTAAATTAATGGTATTAGAAGCATTTATAACGTTTCCTAATCCTTGAGAGCGCACAGCAAAATCCACCATATAATCGTTTGGTTTCATTTCATAACGATATTCTAAATATTGAGTTTCAGAAACTTTTAATCTCATAGAAAGCACTTGGTTTTCTCCGTTTTTAGAAAGCGAAGGAATAAATAACAAGTCTTGTGTATTTAAAATACGATTGTCTGTAGTTCCAAAATTGATATTAAAAGAAGCGTTCTTGTCTTTAATTAAATACAATGGTAAAGAATCGTATCTTTTATACGTCTTAACTAGAGCTTCAATAATTTGACCTCCTTTGTTATCAATGGTTAATTTTAGTTTTTTATTTTCTAAAACCGTTGTTCCTTCTTTGGCTACTTGCGCTCCGTAAGAAAATGCGCCCAATTTGTTTTGCAATGCAGCATTTTTTAAAGAGTCATTTGTTACAACAGGAGTTGTCGTATTTGTGAGAGTAGGAGTTGTAGTGGTTTTGGCAGAATCTACAATTGTTTCTGTAGTGTTTTCGGTAGGTAATGCTTCATCTTGGTTTGTGTACATAAACCAAAGCATAATGGCTCCTAATAATAGTAATCCGATAAACGAATTTGTGTCAAATTTTTTTTGTTCCATTGATTGTTCTTAAGTGTCAACTTGTCATTTAGTCTTCAGAATTTGAAGATAAGCGCGACAAATGTAGCAAAACTGTACTGTTTTTAGTTGATTTTACTACGTTTATTTTTGATAATTCTTATAGTTCAAATGCTATTCCAAATTAAAGCTGAATGGCATTCAGATTAATTAGACATCTCTTTTTGCTATTTGTTACAGTATTATTTTTTTGAATGTTTTAACGTAGCTTTTACAAAGCTCACAAATAAAGGATGTGGATTTAACACGGTACTTTTGTATTCTGGATGATATTGTACACCAACAAACCAAGGATGATTTGGCAATTCAATAATTTCTACCAATCCAGTTTTCGGATTGATTCCAGTTGCCTTCATTCCAGCAGCTTCTATTTGTTTTAAATAGTCGTTATTAAATTCATAACGATGTCTATGGCGTTCACTAATCAATTCTGATTTGTATGCATCAAAAACTTTTGAATCTTTTTTGATTTCACAATCCCATGCCCCCAAACGCATTGTGCCGCCTTTTTCTGTTACACTTTCTTGACTTTCCATCAAGTTAATTACAGGGTGTTTGGTGCTTTTGCTCATTTCTGTAGAGTTTGCATTTTCTAAATGAAGAACATTTCTAGCAAATTCTATAACCGCCATTTGCATTCCTAAACAAATTCCGAAAAAAGGAATGTTGTTTTCTCTAGCATATTTTACAGCTTTAATTTTCCCTTCAATTCCTCTATCACCAAAACCAGGAGCTACTAAAATTCCGTTCAAACCTTTCAGTTTTTTCTCAACGTTTTTAGGAGTTAAGTTTTCAGAATGAATCCAACGAACGTTCACTTTAGTTTCATTTGTAGATCCTGCATGTATAAATGCTTCGGTGATCGATTTGTAAGAATCGTGTAATTCTACATATTTACCTATCAACCCAATTTCTACTTCTGAAGTTGGATTTTTATGTTTTTGCACAAAATTATTCCACTCAATTAAATGAGGTTTGTTGTCTATTGGTAATTTAAGTTTGTTTAAAACAACCTTATCTAAACCTTCTTCAAACATTAAATTAGGCACATCATAAATGGTTTCTGCATCAATAGATTGAATCACATCCTCTTGCTTTACATTACAAAACAAGGCTAATTTACGTTTGATGTCTTCAGAAATTTGATGCTCTGTTCTACACACTAATATGTCTGGACTAACTCCACTTTGCATCAACATCTTAACAGAATGCTGAGTAGGTTTTGTTTTTAATTCTCCTGCAGCCGCTAAATAGGGAACTAATGTTAAATGAATAACAATGGCGTTTTCTTCACCTTTTTCCCATAACAACTGACGTACAGATTCTACATAGGGTAGCGATTCTATATCACCAACAGTACCCCCAATTTCTGTAATTACAATATCAAAGTCACCCGTTTCACCTAAAATCTGAACTCTGTGTTTAATTTCATCTGTAATATGCGGAATTACTTGAACTGTTTTGCCTAAAAACTCTCCTTTACGTTCCTTATTAATTACAGATTGATAAATTCTACCCGTTGTAACATTGTTTGCTTGAGAAGTTGGAATGTTTAAAAAACGCTCGTAATGCCCTAAATCTAAATCGGTTTCTGCACCATCATCGGTAACATAACATTCACCATGTTCATACGGATTTAATGTTCCAGGGTCTATATTAATGTAAGGATCTAATTTTTGAATAGTTACAGAATAACCTCTCTCTTGTAAGAGTTTCGCTAAAGATGCAGCGATAATTCCTTTTCCTAGTGATGATGTTACGCCTCCAGTTACAAAAACGTATTTGGTATTTTTCATGGTGATTAGGTTTGGACAAAAGTACTAACTCTGGAAGTTTTGACAAATTAAAAAGCAATAAAATCTGCAATATTTTTTATAGTTTTGAGCAGCAAAAAAATAATTTATTTTTTTTTAAAATAGTATTTGTCAAAAACAAAAGTAGTTGTATATTTGCCCACGCTTTTAGCAGACGGAATTTCACAAAAGCAAAACATATTAAAGACGATATAAAAATATAAGTAATGCCAAAAAGAACGTACCAACCATCAAATAGAAAGAGAAGAAACAAACACGGTTTCAGAGATAGAATGGCTTCTGCTAATGGTCGTAAGGTTTTAGCTAGAAGAAGAGCAAAAGGAAGAAAGAAATTGACTGTTTCATCTGAAACAAGACATAAGAAATAATGATTAACAATTGTTAATAATTAAGGTGTTACTATTTTTAGTAACACCTTTTTTTATACCCAATCAATATTTATTTTTACAAACTCAACACAATTAATAAGATATGCCCAAAACAAAAGACTTAAAATCCATTTTAATTATCGGTTCTGGACCCATCGTAATTGGTCAAGCATGTGAATTTGATTATTCAGGTTCACAATCACTAAGATCTTTAGCGGAAGACGGAATTGAAACAATTTTGATTAATTCAAATCCAGCAACAATTATGACTGATCCGTCTATGGCTGATCATGTTTACTTGTTGCCTTTAACAACAAAATCCATCATTCAGATTTTAAAAGAGCATCCACAAATTGATGCTGTTTTACCAACAATGGGTGGACAAACAGCTTTAAATTTATGTATTGAGGCAGATGATAAAGGGATTTGGAAAGATTTTGGAGTAAAGTTAATAGGTGTAGATATTGCTGCAATAAATATTACTGAAGATAGAGAGCAATTTAGAGAATTGATGTTGAAAATTGGAGTTGATATGGCACCCCAAGCTACAGCAACATCATTCTTAAAAGGAAAAGAGATTGCACAAGAATTTGGGTTTCCTTTAGTAATTAGATCTTCGTATACTTTGGGTGGGGCAGGAGCTTCAATTGTGTATGACCCAAAAGATTTTGATGAACTATTAAGTAGAGGTTTAGAAGCATCGCCAATTCATGAAGTAATGATTGATAAAGCGATGATGGGATGGAAAGAATATGAATTGGAATTGTTACGTGATAGAAATGATAACGTAGTAATTATCTGTTCTATAGAAAATATGGACCCAATGGGGATACATACTGGAGACTCAATTACTGTTGCACCAGCAATGACACTTTCTGACAAAACGTATCAGAAAATGAGAGATATGGCAATACACATGATGCGTTCTATTGGAGATTTTGAAGGAGGATGTAATGTGCAATTTGCGGTTTCTCCAGATGAAAAAGAAGATATTATCGCCATTGAAATTAATCCACGTGTTTCTCGTTCATCAGCATTGGCAAGTAAAGCAACAGGGTATCCAATTGCAAAAATTGCAACCAAATTAGCAATCGGATACACATTAGATGAGTTAGACAATCAAATTACAAAATCTACTTCAGCATTATTTGAGCCAACATTAGATTATGTAATCGTGAAAATACCAAGATGGAACTTCGATAAATTTGAAGGTTCAGACCGTACGTTAGGGCTTCAAATGAAATCGGTAGGAGAAGTTATGGGAATTGGACGTTCGTTCCAAGAAGCGCTTCACAAGGCTACTCAGTCATTAGAAATCAAACGTAATGGGTTAGGAGCAGATGGAAAAGGGTATAAAAACTACGAACAAATCATCGAAAAATTAACTTTCGCGAGTTGGGACCGAGTTTTCGTAATCTATGATGCTATTGCGATGGGAATTCCGTTAAGCAGAATTCATGAGATTACAAAAATCGACATGTGGTTCTTAAAACAATATGAAGAATTATTCCATTTAGAAAGAGAAATTTCGAATTATAAAGTAGATACATTACCAAGAGAATTGCTTTTAGAAGCAAAACAAAAAGGATACGGAGACCGTCAAATTGCCCACATGATGGGTTGTTTGGAAAGTCAAGTACACAAATTGCGTGAAGAGCAAAATATCAGACGTGTTTACAAATTAGTAGATACTTGTGCGGCAGAATTTAAAGCGGTAACGCCTTATTTCTACTCGACTTTCGAAGCCGAAATCGAAAAAGCAGATGGAACCAAATACGTTCACAACGAAAGTATCGTTACTGATAAGAAAAAAGTAGTGGTTTTAGGTTCGGGACCAAATAGAATTGGACAAGGAATTGAGTTCGATTATTCATGTGTTCACGGGGTTCTGGCTGCCAAAGAATGTGGTTACGAAACCATCATGATTAATTGTAATCCAGAAACGGTTTCTACCGATTTTGATACAGCCGATAAATTATACTTCGAACCT